>JAUNJL010000085.1:3179-9582 GCA_030533315.1 Eubacteriales bacterium | reverse complement strand
ACGGCGTTCTGGATCACAGTCAGGGTCCGAAGTCCCAGAAAGTCCATTTTCAGCAGACCCAGCTCCTCCAGGGTAGTCATGGGGAACTGGGTGACGATGGTTCCGTCCTGGGCTCTGGAGAGGGGCACGTACTCGTCCACCTCCTTCTGGCTGATCACCACTCCTGCCGCGTGCATGGAGGTGTGGCGGGGAAGGCCCTCCAGTCGCTTCGCGATGTCGATGAGCCGGTGGATGTCCTCCTGCTCCTCATAGTTTTTCCGCAGCTCCGGGTTCATCTCCAGGGCCTTGTCGATGGTGATGTTCAACTCCTGGGGGATCATTTTCGCGATAACGTCCACCTGGGCGTAGGGCATATCCAGCACCCGCCCCACATCCCGGATCACGCCCCGGGCGGCCAGGGTACCGAAGGTGACGATCTGCACCACGCAGTCCTTCCCGTATTTTTCCACCACGTAGTCGATGACCTCCTGGCGGCGCTCAAAGCAGAAGTCCACGTCAATATCCGGCATGGACACCCGCTCCGGGTTCAGGAAGCGCTCAAAAAGAAGCTCATACCGCAGGGGGTCCAGTTGGGTGATCCCCAGGGTGTAGGCCACCAGGCTTCCCGCGGCGGAGCCCCGGCCCGGCCCCACCATGATCTGGTGATCCCTGGCGTACTTGATGAAATCCCACACAATGAGGAAGTAGTCCACATACCCCATGTTTTTGATGGTGTTCAGCTCATAGTCCAGGCGCTCCTCCAGCTCCTTTGTAACAGAGGGGTATTTTTCCTTCAGCCCCTCCCGGCACAGCTTGTTTAAGTATTCCCAGGAGGTATACCCCTTAGGCACATCGTAACGGGGCAGCTTTGTTTTTCCAAACTCGATCTCCACATGACAGCGTTCGGCGATCCGGTGGGTGTTTTCCAGGGCCTCCAGGGCATAGGGAAAGAGGGCCGCCATCTCCTCCTGGGATTTCACGTAATACTGGCCGCCCTCGTAGCGCATCCGGTCCGTGTCGGTAAGCTTTTTGCCGGTCTGAAGGCACAAAAGGATGTCGTGAGGGCCGGCGTCCTGGGCGTAGGTATAATGAACGTCGTTGGTAGCCACCAGGTCGATGCCCGTCTCCTGATGGAGGCGCATAAGCTGCTGGTTGACCATCTGCTGCTCCGAGATCCCGTGATCCTGAAGCTCCAGGAAAAAGTTTCCCTTCCCAAAGATCTCCTCATACCGCAGAGCCGCCTTTTTGGCGTCCTCATACATCCCCCGCAGCAGCCACCGGGACACCTCCCCCGCCAGACAGGCGCTTAAGGCGATGATGCCCTCGTGATACTGGCGGAGAAGCTCCAGATCCACCCTGGGCTTATAATAAAAGCCCTCCACAAAGCCCTTGGAGACCAGCTTCATCAGGTTTTGGTATCCCTGGTTGTTTTCCGCCAAAAGCACCAGATGGTAGTAGCGGTCGTCCCCGCTGCCAACCTCCCGGTCAAAGCGGGAGCCGGGAGCCACGTACACCTCGCAGCCCAGGATGGGATTGATCCCCGCCGCCTTCGCCTCCCGGTAAAAGTCTATGACCCCGTACATCACGCCATGGTCCGTGATGGCCGCGCTGTCCATTCCCAGCTCCCGGACCCTGGCCACATATTCCTTGATTTTATTCGAACCGTCCAGCAGACTATACTCTGTATGAACGTGAAGATGGGTGAACGCCATATTTCCTCCTCTTTGCCCGCTGTTTCTGGGCATTTTGGTACACCCTTGCGGTGTTACCTCCTATATGCCCGCTGTATCACTTTTTTATATAAATTTTCCGGTCCTTCAGCTCAATCTTTCCTTCCTTCAGGAGATGCCCCACCGCCCTCTTAAAGGCGTTTTTCGTCAGGCCGAACTCCCGCCGGATCACCTCCGGAGAAGCCTTGTCGTCAAAGGGAAGGACCCCCGCGAACTCCTCTATGACCTCCAGGACCATCCTGGCGTCCTCGTCCATCTGAAGGTAAGCCTTCTGACGGTCCGTCACACAAAGCTTTCCGTCCTCCTTCACCTCCGTCACCCGCAGCTCCAGGATCTCCCCCGGACGGTATTTGCCCGCCGCCTCCCTTGCGGGGATCAGGGCGGAATACCGGTCGTCCACAGCCACGAACACCCCGAAATTCCCGCTGATCTCGTACACCCGTCCCCGGACCATATCTCCCGTCCCGTAAGGGGGCCTTGTGGAGAGATAGTGGTACAGCTTCATGGTGGCGCAAAGGCGGCTGCTCTTGTCCACGTAAAGGGCAACCAGGTACTCCTGGCCCTCCACGATCCTGGTAGTCTGCTCATGGTAGGGCAGAAACAGATCCTTTTCCAGGCCCCAGTCCAAAAAGGCGCCGATGCGGGTCACCTGGGAGGCCTTCAAAAGGGCGATCTGCCCCACCTGAAGCCTGGGCTCTCTGGTGGTTGCGATCAGCCGGTCCCTGGAATCCTTGTACACAAAGACCACCAGGCTGTCTCCCTCCTTCGTCCCCTCCGGCACCTGCTTCCCCGGCAGGAGCACCCGCTCCCCCTGGGCCTTCTCCCGGTCCTCTGCCAGATAAACGCCGAACTCCACGGTCTTTACCACCATCAGCTTTTGCTTGATTCCTAATGCGATCATATTTTCTCCTCTGCTTTTCTATAATCCTTCCCATTGGGAACAGTTACCCATTTCTTTCACAAACCCTCATGCTCTGGCGCCCCGCCCTTCCGGCAGGCAGCGCCATCGTTCTTATTATAGCGGAAAAATCTTCCCAAAACAAGAGCGCCCCGTTCGGAAAGGATATTCCGAACGGGGCGCATAGAAAATCCAGATTCTCTAAGAATTACGGAACCTGCTTAAGAACTCCTTTGTGGCAGGATTCTGAGGATCGGTAAAGAGAGCCTGAGGCTCATTCTCCTCCACGATCACGCCGTCGGCCATGAAAATGACATGCTTGGAAACGTCTCTGGCAAAGGCCATCTCATGGGTCACAATGATCATGGTCAAGCCCTCGCTGGCCAGATTCTGCATAACCTCCAAAACCTCCCCCACCATCTGAGGATCCAAAGCGGAGGTAGGCTCGTCAAAGAGCAGAAGCTCCGGCTCCATGGCCAGGGCCCTGGCGATAGCCACCCTCTGCTTCTGTCCGCCGGAAAGCTGCCTTGGCTTCGCGTTAATGTAGGGGGCCATTCCCACCTTTTCCAGGTAGTACATCGCCTTCTGGCGGGCCTCCTCCTGGCTTTTCTTCAGCACCTTCTCCTGACCTACCATACAGTTTTTCAGAGCGGTCATATTGTTAAACAGGTTAAAATTTTGGAATACCATCCCCACCTTGGACCGGTATTCCGGAACATTCACCTTGCGGTCCGTGATGTCCTTTCCGTGATAATTGATCTCGCCGGAGGAAGGGGTCTCCAGCATATTCAGGCATCTGAGCAGGGTGGATTTTCCAGAGCCGGAGGGGCCGATGATACAGGTCACATCCCCGGTCTTAACGGAAAAATCAATGTCCCGCAGCACCACGTTGGTGCCGAAGGTCTTACCCAGGTGCTTTACTTCCAGAATCTTTTCACTCATGATCACTGATCCCCCTTCTTGCTGTAGGAATACATCCCGCTTGTGTGGGCCAGGGTGTCCGTGGTCGCCAGATCGTAATTGTCCGGGCCGTCCATCTTTTTCTCCAGCGCCCTCAGCAGGCGGGAGCAGGTAAAGGTCAGGACAAAGTAAATGACCATGGCTATGGTAAAGGCTTCAAAGTATGTATAGTAGGCTCCTGCCACGCCCTTTGTGGTGTAAAACAGCTCCACAATGCCGATGATGGACAGCACGCAGGTATCCTTGATGTTGATGATCAGGTTGTTGCCGATCTGAGGCATGATGTTCCGCAGGGCCTGGGGAAGGATCACGTTTGTCATGGTCTGCACATGGGTCATGCCGATGGCCTTGGCAGCCTCCGTCTGGCCCGCGTCCACAGAGAGGATCCCTCCCCGGACGGTCTCCGCCATATAAGCGCCGGTGTTGATAGACACGATAAAGAAGGCGGCAAACCACATGGACATATTGATCTCAAACAGGTATGAGCTGCCGAAGTAGATAAACATGGCCTGGGCCATCATAGGCGTCCCCCGGAAAACCTCCACGTAACAGCCCATGATAAATTTCAGGATCCCCACAAGGACCCGCTTCACAAGGGAGTCCTTTTTTTCTACGGGAATGGTCTGTATGATACCTACGGCAAACCCGATCACACAGCCGAGAAAGGTACCTACCACGGCGATGATCATAGTGTTTCCAGCCCCCTGGAGAAAGGACGGGCCGTACTTCTCCAGAAGGTATCCGATCCTGCCAAAAAAGCTTTCAGGAAGCATAAGTGCTCCTCCCCTCCTTATTCAGACAGAGGCTGAACAGAAATGGCTTCGTCCATCATCTCTGTAAAATCATCCACCGTCATCTCCTTCAGCACGCCGTTGATGGCGTCCAGAAGCTCTGTGTTGCCCTTCTGGAGGGAAACGCCGATGTTAATATCCTCCTCAGAAACCTCAAACTCACCCTCTGTTCCGGTGAAGTCCAGAAGGGTCAGATCCGGGTAAGCCACACAGGCGGCCATACCGGTAGGCATATCGGTCACAACTGCGTCGCACTTGCCGGACTCCAGAGCAACCAGCATAGCCGGAGCGCTCTCCTGTGCCGGAAGGACGTTTGCCTCCGGGATCTGGGGCAGGCAGGAATCATACCAGATGGTATTCTGCTGGGAGGTACAGGTCACGCCCTTTAAGTCCTCCACGCTCTTTGCCTCCGCATAATCTCCCTCGGTCTTTACAAGGGTCACGATAGAAGCGTAATAATAGGGCTCGGTGAAATCCACCATCTCCTGACGCTCCTTGGTGATGGACTGTCCGGCGATCACACAGTCCACCTTTCCGGACTGTACAGCCGGTACCAGAGAATCCCAATCCAGCTTCACGATCTCCAGATCGTAGCCCAGCTCCTCGCAGATATGCTTTGCCATCATGACATCATAGCCATAGGCGTAATCGGAGCTGCCGGAGATAGGCACCGCGCCGTTGGAATCATCCGGCTGGGTCCAGTTATAGGGCGCGTAGCTGCACTCCATAGCCACCTTTAAGGTCTTTGTCTCCTCGGCCCCAACCATGGTCAGGCCTGCTCCCGGCAGGGCGGCTGCGGCAACAGCCGCTGTCATCACGGTGCTGGTAAGGGTTTTCCATACATGCTTCTTCATTTTCGTTTCCTCCTTTTCTCTCTCCTTTTTTTACCGGACGAAACCGCCTGTGTAAAAAAAAGGCAATGGCATCTCTTTTTCCTGTCAGCGCGCCATTGCGATATGGTCTATGATACCTCCTATAGCCCATAAAGTCAAGGGGAATCCAACTCATCAGAAACGTATTTTCCGTATTTTCCACTCTTTTTCCGCTGACGGACGCATTCGGTCAGCAGATACTCGATCTGCCCGTTTACGGAGCGGAAATCATCCTCCGCCCAGGCCGCGATCTCATTGTACAGCTTTTCCGAAAGCCGCAGGGGAATCTGTTTTTTCTTTTCTGCCATATGCTTAGTAGAGGCTGCCGGAGTTTACGATGGGCTGAGCATCGTGATTTCCGCAGAGAACAACCAAAAGATTAGACACCATGGCGGCCTTGCGCTCGTCGTCCAGATCCACCACCTGATTTTCGCTTAAGCGGTCAAGAGCCATCTCCACCATCCCTACCGCGCCGTCCACGATCAGCTTCCTGGCGTCCACGATGGCGGAGGCCTGCTGCCTCTGGAGCATCACAGCGGCGATCTCCGGCGCGTATGCCAGATAGGTGATCCTGGCCTCGATGATCTCCAGTCCCGCGTCCTGTACCTTCTCCTGGATCTCCTGACGGATCCGCTCGGCCACCACCTCGCTGGAGCCCCGAAGGCTTCCGTCGTCAGCCACCCCGTCCCCGGTGGTGTCCACCCCCGGAGCCATATCGTAGGGATACAGGCGGACGATGTTTCTTAAGGCGCTGTCGCACTGAAGGGAAAGGTACTCCTTATAATTATCCACATTGAACACGGCCTTTGCCGTATCTACCACCCGCCACATCACCGCGATGCCGATCTCCACCGGATTTCCCAGGCAGTCGTTGATCTTCTGGCGGTTGTTGTTCAGGGTCATGATCTTTAAGGAAATTTTTTTGCTTGTGTACTCGGCATTCACCCCACTCTGGTTCAGAGCCGCGATCACGGTAGTGGATTTCCGCATCCCGTCCACATCCCCGCTCTGGTTCAGCTTCGTCTTAGCCGCGGGATTCACGCTGGTGCAAAAGGGGTTCACCCAGTAAAAACCATCGTCCCGCAGGGTGCCGATGTACTTGCCGAAGAGGGTGAGGACCAGAGCCTCCTGGGGCTTTAACACCCGAAGTCCCGCAAAGGGGATCCATCCCAG
>JAUNJL010000085.1:0-3079 GCA_030533315.1 Eubacteriales bacterium | reverse complement strand
GCGTCCCAGAACACCCCCAGGCTGGCCGCCAGATGGCCTCCCGCGGAAAAGCCCAGCACGGCGATCCGATTTCTGTCGATATGCCACTTCTCTCCCTTTTCCCGAAGGAGCGCTACGGCGCTTCCCAGCTGCAAAAGAGCCTCCGGGTATCTGGCAGGAGCCACGCTGTACCGCAAAACCGCGCTGTGGCAGCCCATAGCCAAAAACCGGACAGCCACGGCCTCCGCCTCCCGGTCGGAGGTCATGCCGTAGCCCCCGCCGGGGCAGATCAGCACAAGAGGCCGGACGCGGCACGGATCGATCTCCAGGGAGTTGTCCAGAAAGTAGGTGTACAGCTCCCCCTTGTAGGACGATCCCGGAACCTGAATTTCTATTTTTTCGTGTATCATATTTCCTCAGCTATTTTCCCTGGCCGTAATATGCGTTTGCCCCATGCTTCCTGTAATAGTGCTTGTCCTGAAGCTCCTGGGGAGCCGGTTTTACCTCCGGGTTGATCTGCTCGCAGCGGGTAGCCATCTTCGCTACCTCCTCCAGAACTACGGCATTGTGTACCGCCTCGTGAGCGTCCTTGCCCCAGGTGAAGGGACCGTGGTTCTTGCAGAGCACTGCCGGAACAGCCTCATAATCCTTATCCTTAAAGTGATCTACGATGAGCAGGCCCGTATTTTTCTCATAAGCCTCGTCGATCTCCTCCTTGGACAGGTTCCGTACACAGGGAACCTCGCCATAGATGTAATCCGCATGGGTAGTCCCGTAGCAGGGGATGCTGCGTCCTGCCTGCGCCCAGCTTGTCGCCCAGGAGGAATGGGTATGTACTACGCCGCCGATATTAGGGAATGCCTTGTACAGCTCCACATGGGTGGGCGTATCAGAAGAAGGATTGTACCTGCCCTCCACCTTATTTCCCTGAAGGTCTACCACCACCATATCCTCCGGCGTCAGCTTGTCATACTCCACGCCGCTTGGCTTGATCACAAAGAGACCCTTTTCTCTGTCGATCCCGCTGACGTTGCCCCAGGTAAAGGTCACCAGCCCGTATTTCGGCAGATCCATGTTTGCCTTGTACACCTCTTCTTTCAGTTTTTCCAGCATCTTGTTTCTCTCCTTTTCTTTTAATTCCCGCCAATGGCAGGATGATTGACCTGTGACTTCCTGCTCCGTGAGCCCCTTTCCCCTACTCCACCAAAGGGATCTCATACCCCCAGGCTTTTCGGATGCCGTCCATGATCTCCATAACCCGGATGGTCTCCTGATGAGGCATCTCCGGGCATTCCAGCTCCCCGGCCTTCAGCGCCCGCAGGCAGGCCTCCACCTCGTACTCATACCCTGTGATCTGCTGAGGCGGCAGATAGGAGGCGATCTCCTGATGGTCGTTGTCAAAGACTGTGATCTTCTCCGGGTTGTTGATGTTCTGCACCTGGACATATCCCTTAGTGCCAAAAATACTTCCCATACGGTCCGAGGTGCCGCAGACGCTGCTCTGAAGGGTAGCCACCTTATTTCCCTGGAAGGTCAGCACCATGCTGTCCGTCACGTCCACCCCGTCTTTAAAAATGGCGTGGGCCTGTACGTCCTTTAAGGTATCCCCAAAGATCATCCGGGCAAAGTTGATGGGATATACCCCCACGTCCAGCAGGGCCCCTCCCGCCAGGCAGGGATCCCAGATCCGCTTGGAGTGGAACAGGGTGTAGCCCAGGTTGGCCGTCAGGGAAGAAACCTCCCCGATCACGCCGCTCTCCAAAATATCCTGGATCATCTTCCTGGAGGGCATGTACCTTGTCCAGATGGCCTCGGTGATCAAAAGCCCCTTCTCCTTGGCCATGGCGCAAAGGGCCCTGGCCTGATCCGCGTTTACTGTAAAGGATTTTTCGCATAGCACATGCTTTCCTGCCTCCAGGCACATTTTCGCGTGCTTATAGTGGTGGGAATGAGGCGTGGCCACATAAACCAGATCCACCAAGGGATCGGCAAGCATCTCCTCGTAGGAGCCGTAAGCCTTCTCAAAGGCGTACTCCCTGGCAAAGGCCTGGGCCCTCTCCAGGTCACGGGCAGCCACCCCGTAGGCCTGTACCTCCTCCATGCCGGCCACCGTTTTTGCCATCTGGAACGCAATACCTCCGGCCCCTAATATTGCCAGCTTCATCATGTCAAAACCTCCCTACTATCGTTTTCCAGACGGGCAAAGCCCTTCTATTCATCACGGCCTGTCCCCCGCCCCGCCAAAAAGCAGCCGGCGTTTCCGGGGAACCGTCGCCTGCCTTTATTATAAAAAATTTTGCCCCGTTTCACAAGAAGTTTTTCCAGACGCAAACCGCCACTTTGGCGCGTTTCGTTACTGTTCACGGCTTACTCTGTAAACAGGAACGGGTTTCTTTTTGCTCCACAGGATCTTTCCTGAATTTCGTTATAAGGTAAGAAGACAGAACTGTCACGAAAACTCCACAACGGCGTAGGGGGTTCCCCCTCCCGCTCCCAGGACCACCACAAGGCGTCCCTCCTCCCAGGCGGTCTCCGGGTAAAAAACGTCTCCCAGCACGGCCTGGCGCTTGTACTCAGCCCTCATCTGATGGATGGCAAAGCCCTCCGGAAGATAATCCGCCGCCATCACCACGTACTGACAGTTGTTTACGTGATGGTTGGTGTCCAGATGGTGCTTCTGCACCACAAAGGGCTCCCGGCTCTGGCGCTCCCCGGGGATGGCGATCTTCCTGGGGGCGTACTCCATATCCAGCCGTTCCCCTATGACGTATCCCCTTGTGTCCTCCTCCGTCAGGCGGGCCGGAAGACCAGCTTCCGTGTTCAGGTTCGTCCAACTGGTGTTGGCATAGGCCAGCCGCTCCCCCTCCCTGGTATCCATGGTAAAATTTCGCATCCCTATGAAGCCCCTAAACTCATAGGGGATTGTGGTGACTACCAGCTCCTCTCCCAGGACGGGAGCCCGGTTCACCACCACCTGCCAGGAAGCCAGCACCCAGGCCCGGTTTCTTTTCCTAAGCTCCTTCATCCCCTGTCCAATATCCTCGGAATGAAAGGTACAGCAGTCCTGAAAATAATCCAGGATCCCCGGCAGGGTGAGACA
>JAUNJL010000084.1 GCA_030533315.1 Eubacteriales bacterium | reverse complement strand
GCACCTGCTTCTCATGGTACTCGTCTGTGGTGCGGATAAACTTGTCGTAAGAGGTGTTCATCAGATCCCAGATTCCCCGGATCTCTGTAGATACGCCATCCACAAATTCCTTGGGAGTAACGCCGGCGTCGGCAGCCTTCTGCTCGATCTTCTGCCCGTGCTCGTCCGTACCGGTCTGGAAAAAGACATCATAGCCCTGCTGCCTCTTATAGCGGGCAATGGCGTCTGCCAGCACGGCCTCGTAGGTGTTTCCAATGTGCGGCTTGCCGGACGTATAGGCAATCGCAGTCGTGATATAATACTTCGGTTTGTCCATGTTTCCCATGTTTCCTCCTTCTTGCCCCATGTTTTCGGGGCATCATGGTACCCCCTTGCGGGGTTCCCTTCTTTTCGCCCCGTGTTTTCGGGGCATCATGGCCTTTTTTTCTAAAAATCAGGAAATCCTGTTCAAAAAAAATCTTCCCAATACACACAATACGCATGTATTGGGAAGACGAGCGCTTACCTGTCCGGAGCCCGCAGGCCCCGCGGGGACTTCTCTGTAATGCCATCCGCATACGTACTCTCTTTTTCCCTGAGTTTCCCTTTGAACGCCCCAGGACAAGGCCTTGTCCTGGGGCTTGCATAGAGGCATCGTACCATATTTCCCCGCTTTTGTAAAGCCCTGTCCGAATTTCCCCTTCCCCCTCTTCCAAAAAGAGAATACGGCCCCGTCCAGTCTGATCGATTACCTCTGCTTTCCAAGGCGGATCACGTTCCAGGATGCCTTATGGAGCATACTGGTCAGCATCCCGCCGTCCATGGCAGTCTGATTCGTGGTCCTTGGCTTTACGTTTTCCTGGCCGAAGGCATTTACCGCCTTCAGATCGCTGCTCTCCAAAACGATGTGCTCCATCACCTGATAGCCCTCAAAGCTTCGCACATCCGTGGTCAAAACCACATCCTCCTTCAGGTTCCGGTTCACCGCGAAGATGGTCACCTCTTCCTTCTCCTCGTTGTAGACGGCCACTGCCTCCACATCGGAAACGGCGCCGTGGCCGCTGGTCTCGTGAAGGGAGGAGGAGATCACCGGCTGGAGAGCCGTTCCCCTGCCGTACTTGGAGGCGTGCATAAAGGGATAAAAGATGGTCTGCTTCCAGGCGCCGCCTCCGTTGGCGTCCGTCATAATGGGGGCGATCACGTTGATCAACTGGGCCAGGCAGGCCACCTTCACCCTGTCGGAATGACGGATCAAAACAATGAGCATCAGGCCCACGAGAAGAGCATCCTCGAAGTTGTAAATATCCTCCAGAAGGGGCGGAGCCACCTGCCAGGGATGATTTTCCGTAATGTCGTTGTCCGCGGCGTTGGAGTGGTACCACACATTCCACTCGTCAAAGCTGAGATACATATTTTTCTTGCTGCGCTTTTTCGCCTTTACGTAATCGCAGGTGGCGATGATGGTGCGGATAAATTCGTCCATATCGTCGGACTTTGCCAGGAAATCATTGCTGTCGCCGGAGCGGTTGCCGTAATAGGTGTGGAGGGACAGATAGTCCACATACTCATAGGTGTGGCTTAAAACGTGATCCTCCCACAGGGCAAAGGTGGGCATCTCCTGATTGGAGCTTCCGCATACCACAAACTCGACGGAGGGGTCGATCAGCTTCATGGCCTTAGCCGTCTCCTCCGCCAGCCGCCCGTACTCGTCCATAGTCTTGTGGCCGATCTGCCAGGGACCGTCCATCTCGTTGCCCAGGCACCAGGTCTTAAAGCCATAGGGCTCCTTCTGTCCGTGACGGATACGCAGGTCGCTGTATTTCGTCCCGCCGGGGTGATTGCAGTACTCCAGCAGGTTGCAGGCGTCTGAGATCCCTCTGGTACCCAGGTTGACGGCCATCATCACCTCTGACCCGGCAGCCGCCGCCCATTTCTGGAACTCATGGAGCCCCACCTCATTTTTCTCCAGACTCTTCCAGGCCAGCTCCAGGCGGTGAGGACGCTCCTCCACCGGACCTACGCTGTCCTCCCAATAAAAATTAGAAACAAAATTTCCGCCGGGATACCGGACAATGGGCACATCCAGCTCCTTCACAAGGTCGATCACGTCCTTGCGGAAGCCGTCTTCATTGGAGAGAGGATGGCCCGGCTGATAGATCCCATCGTAAACAGCCCTTCCCAGGTGCTCGATGAAGGAGCCGTAGATCCTCTTGTCGATCTGGGAAATGGAAAAAGCCTTATCCACAACCATTTTTGCATTCTTCGCCATAAATAAACCTCCGTTTCATAACCGTCCCCCTATTTGGACGATCTTTGAAAAAAAAGGGGCTGCCTATAAAAACAGCCCCTCTTATCCGCGCGTATAAAACCGTAACTGATCAGCCCTTCACAGCGCCGGACGTCATACCGTCGATGAGATACCTCTGGAATACCAGATAAATCACAAGGATGGGCAGGATCCCGAACATGGAGCCTGCGATCAGAAGGTTATAGTTGTTGCCGTATGGCGTCAGCAGGGTATTCAGACCGATCTGCAGGGTAAACTTGCTTGTATCACGGAATACCAGCATGGGCCACAGCATGTTGTTCCAGGAACCCATGGCGCAAAGGATTGCCATGGAAGCGAAAGCCGGCTTGGTGATGGGCATCATGATCTTAATGCTGATGCCGTACTCGGTGCATCCGTCGATTCTTCCGGCGTCCAGCAGCTCCTTGGGGAGGGTGGACATATACTGCTTAAAGAAGAAAATGGTGGATGCGGCGCACAGGCCCGGCAGGATCACGCCGGCTCTGGTGTTGATGATGCCAAGCTTCGTCACCTCCTGATACAATGGAAGCATCAGGATCTCGAAGGGTACGCACATGGTCGCGATCACCAGGAAGAATAAGAAGCCCTGAAGGCGGAACTTATACATGGTCAGGCCATATGCGATAAAATAGCATACAAGAAGCGTCAGTACCACGGTGATCAGGGTAAGGATGAGACTGTTCTTGTACCACATAAAGTACTTGCGGGAGTCCGCGTTTCCGGAGAACAGGAACTTATAGTTGTCCAGGCTCATCTTGGAGAAGTCAAAGTTTAAGGACATACCCTTCATCACCACCTCGCGGCCTTCCTGGAAGGAAGCCACAAGACCTGCCAGAAGAGGGAACGCGATCAGCACGCAGACCACTGCAAACAGCGCCGTGGAAAGCACGGAAGCAATCCTGTGATTGGATTCCATGGTTTTTGGAGTATTTGTGTTATCTGCCATATCACTTTTCCTCCTTTTTGAATGTACCGGTCGCTACAAGCTGCACGATGTTGATCACAAGGGCGATCACCAGCAGCACGATACCAACGGCGCAGGCGTAGCCCATGTCATTCTTCTCGATTCCTCGTTTATACAGGTAACCAACGATGGTGAGACCGATGTTCTTCGGGGAAGCATTGCCGTTCCACAGCATGAAGCTCTCCAGGAACATGGCCAGGCCTGCGTACACGGAAATGGTGATAACGTAAATCGTCGTGGGCTTTAACAGAGGAAGTGTTACATACCAGAATTTCTGCTTTGCACTGGCCCCGTCGATGTCGGCGGACTCATAAAGGGATGAGTCAATGCTCTTCAGACCGGAAATAAAGTACAGCATATTTACGCCGGTCCATCTCCACATACACAGAAGCAGCAGGGCTACCCATGCGGTGGTCTTTTCCTTCAGCCAGGGAATGCTGGCCCGTCCGAAAAAGTGAAGGAGCTGGTTCATCTGTCCGTTGTCGCCCTCGGAAAACATCAAACGGAAAAGCATACCGGAGATTACTACGGAGGTCAGGGCCGGGATGTACATGATCACCTTCCACACGCCCTTCGCCTTCGTGAGGCGGCTCTCCATAAGAACGGCGAGAAGCATGGGAATGGGGATCAGAAGGAGCAGCGTCAGGAGCATGTACTCCACGCTGTTAAATACGGCAGTCTTGAAGAATTTATCCGACAAAAGCTTTTGATAATGGGAAACTCCCACCCACTCGGCTCCCCCGAAGGTGATCTTCTGGAAGCTCATAACGATACCGCTGATCAGCGGGTACAGCCAGAATATCAAAAGACTAAGCACAAAAGGAAGCACAAATACATAAGGAGCCACCTTCTGCGAATACAGTATCTTTTTGATTTTATTCACTGTATCTTCCTCCTTTTCATACGCACAGAGCGTCTTTGCCATACACAATGGCAAGGCCCGGGAATGGGATTCCCGGGCCCTGCCTGGTATCACTGATGCTTATTCAAGCTCAAAGTCCAGATAATCCTGTGCATCCTGCAGAGCTTCCTCTACATCCATGCCGTCCTCGAACACATAGTTCAGAGTGGTGGTACACATATAATCGTTCAATGTAGGAGAATTCTTTGTGGTGTAAACCGTACCGATGGCGTCAGCCTCTGCCAGCTGGTTCAGTACCTCGTATGGTTTTACACGGAAGAATGTGTTGTATACATTGGAGTCATCGTAAGCAAATGCCTCGTCAGACCACAGAGCGGTGTTGCAAACGTCAAAGCCAAGCTCGTTCCAGATGAAGGACTCGCCGTCCTCAGAGCATTTTGCCCATGCAAGCCACTCAGCTGCAAGCTCAGGATCCTCGCACTGCTGTGTTACAACCGTACCAGTACCGCCGATACCAACGGAGCACTTCTGTCCCTCTTCAAATACCGGGCAGGTAGTGATGTCGAATTTACCCTTCATCTCAGGCATATAATCTTTGAAACGGCTCATGTACCACATAGCCTTGGGGAAGGAAGCGATCTTGCCTTCCATGATGTTGTTGAAGCCAGCCTCAAGGTCCACATGTCCGTCTGTGGAGATCATGGCGATACCATCGTTCAGCCATCCCTGCTGCATGGTCATCATGTTCTTAACGGAATCAAGCTGTACGTTTACAGTTCCGTCCGGGCCGCCGGTCCAGTCTTCGCCGCACTCAGCCATAGCGATCCACATCCAGTCAACGCCGCCGGTATCAACGGAGGTCAGATAAACCTCGCCGTTAGAAGCCTCTTTCAGCTCCTCGCCAAGCTTGGTGTAATCATCCCAGGTCTTTACGGACTTATAGTCAAGGCCATAGGACTCAAGCAGCTCTGCGTTCCAGTACATAACGGTAGCGCCTACATGGAAGGGAACACCGATGCGGGTGCCGTCTGCCTTGGAGTAAACGTCAAGTCTTGCCTGAACCATGGTGTCCTCGTATGGAGCAAGGGCATCATTTAAGCCAACCAGCGGGCAGTCATCGCCGATGTAGTTGGGGAACTGTCCGATCTCGATGTCGCACATGTCAGGAGCGCCCTTGCCGGCCTGCAGGGACATCATCAGCTTGTTGTGCATGTCGGAGTATGGATATGTACTGAAGGTGATCTGGATCTGCTTGTCCGGATTCTCCTCGTTCCACTTCTCAACCATCTTTCCGTAGAACTCATTGTGCAGGTCTACGAAGGACCACATCTCGAACTTGGTACCGTCTTCTGGTCCAACGGTGGTGACTGCTGTTGGAGCGCCTTCCTCAGCCTCTTCCTCAGCAAACACGGTTGCGGTCATGCTCATGCTGGTAACTGCCATAGCAGCGCTCAGCAAAAGCGCAAACAACTTTTTCGTTTTCATAAAACATCCTCCTTACATAAAATTTGTTCGCTTTCCGGCACAAATTTGTACAAATCAGCCAATCAGTCCCATATTTTGTAAAAGAATCGTCCAGCCCGTACAGTATCGTTAATTTGCACAATTTATTTTTTTTTTGCTCCGGTTCATGGTGTTTGACCTGATACGGCGGCAGGGAGGGATGAGCATCAAGGAGATCGCCAGGACTCTGGACATCCCCATCACCACCTTGTCTCCCCACATCCTTACCTTAAAAAAATGCGGCCTCATCTATCTGGTAGATAAATCCCTGGAGCACGGCACCCAGAAGTGCTGCTATGTCAGCGGAGATATGGGACAGCTGGTCATCGACCTGTCGGCCAAGAACCAGCCCTCCCCCCTGTACAGCGCGGAGGTCCCCGTGGGCGCCTACAGCGATTTTTCCGTAACTCCCACCTGCGGCCTGGCCACCGCCTCCTCCTTTATCGGCCAGCTGGACGAGCCCCGGTACTTCGCCCATCCCACCCACGGCCAGGCGGATATCCTCTGGTTCACCACCGGCTACGTGGAGTACATCCTGCCTAATTTCATCCCCGGGGAGAGCGTGATCGACGAGCTGGCCCTCACCTTTGAGATCAGCTCCGAGGCTCCACGCTTTGAGGAGCACTGGCCCTCAGACATCACCTTTTCCTTAAACGGCGTCACCCTGGGCGTCTGGACAAGCCCCGGGGACTACGGGGACCGCCGGGGAAAAGCGAACCCTTCCTGGTGGTTTCCCTTCCTGAACCAGTACGGCCTCCAGAAAAAGCTGTCCGTCACCGGCCAGGGCGTCTTTTTGGACAAGGAAAGGCTCTCTGACGTCACTCCCGCCAGCCTGGGCCTCACCTGCCAGTCCATCCTGAAATTCCGGTTCAGCGTATTACCGGACTCCCCAAACCCCAGGGGGATCACCCTGTTTGGAAACGGCTTCGGGGACTACGGCCAAAATCTCCAGCTTTCCATCCGCTACCGGGGGCGGTAAAGCTCAAAAGCCCGGGAGCGCTCCTTTTTTAGAAGCGCCCCCGGGCTTTTTTTATATGCACAGGCCCGTATGAGGAAATTTGCTGCTATGCGGCATACGGGCCGCGCGGCGAGTAGGGGCGATAAAGCTTCCCTGCTCGATTGCTCTTATTCTCCCAGGTACTTCACGCCCCACAGGGTCTCGTTGTTAGTCCCTGCCGCCGAGAAGCACATAGTCTGGTTGCCGGATTCGTCGGTCATCTCCAGGACAACGCCGGAGTACACCGTCTCTCCTAAGGTCACCTCCACATAAGGCGTCCCCTCCTCAGCCGTCCAGCTCCCCTCCAGCTCCTCGCCGGTGAGGGTGCCGTCCTCCTTTAGCTGGATCTCCACCGGCTTATGTACCGCGGAGCCAATGTCCGTTCCATGATTTACCAGATAGTAGGTACCGGCGATCTCCTTTGCGCCGTAACCGTCCTCCTTCAGGGTCTCCCCAGAAGCCGCGAAGGGAGCTGCCACCAGCCAGCCGTCCTTTGTGCGGAACAGCTGATGGACTCTGGGCTCATGGAGCTCGCCCATCTTGGCAAACCGCTGATGGTACACCACATACATCTTTCCGTCCTCATCGGTGAAGGCAGACTGACCGCCGGGAGCCATGTAGGTCTGGGTCAGGCTGGGGAAGGTATAGTTGCCCATCATCTTTAAGCCCCGGTCCTTGTGCTCCACAAAGAGGTACATATCCTTTCCTGCCGCGTCGGTATAAGTGCCGTCCACGGTGTCGCAGCGGAACAGACGGATCTGGTAGCCGCCCTTTGCCTGAAGATTTCCGTAGGAAAGGAAAAGGTAATAGTAGCCGCTGACCTCATCATAAAGAATGTGAGGACCCTCGATGGAATTGTGGTAGCCGCCCAAAAGCTTTTTGCCGTAGTAGCTGTCCACATGGTTTTCCTCATCTGCCTGGGGATGAATGGGATAACCGGTCTCCTGGTCGATCTCCAGCAGGAAGATCCCGCCGGACCAGGAACCGTACACCATCCACATCCTTCCCTCCTCATCATAGAAAACGTCCGGGTCGATGCAGTTGGGCCAGTTGTTGTTGTCATAGGAGGAGCCGGTGTAGGGCCTGGGATCCGTCCCCATCAGTTCCTCCACATTGCTCTCCTTTACGTCATGGTAATTGTAGCCGGAATACAGGAAGGTGTCCACGTAGTGATAAGGTCCCTCCACATTGTCCGCCGTGGCAAAGCAAAGGTTGGACTTCACATAGGAGGAGGTGGTGCAGAAATACATCACATATTTTCCCATAACCTCGTTGTAGATCACATCCGGGGCCCACACGGAATACCAGTCCTGATCGTTTTTCCCCACGTAGGTGAAGGCGGCGGGGTCTCCCTCCTCTGCGCCGTCAAACAAATTGTCAAAGAGAGGATTGTCCGCGTCCACGCCGGACGAAAAGCTGGTCCAGTTTTTCAGATCCGTGGATTTCGCGGACTCCATGTGGGAGCCAAAAATATAGTAGGTCCCGTCCACCTCGATGAGAGAGGGATCATGGACGGAAACTCCGGCGGTAAAGCCGCCCTTTTTGTAATTGGCCTCCGCGGCCGTTGTCTCTTCTGTCTCTTCTGCGCAGACAGCCTGCGCTCCTGCCAGGGCGGCACACAGCACGCCCAGGAATAACTTCCACTTTTTCATCATAACCTCCATATCCTGATGGCGAAGGGCCCAGGGCCCCTCTTTCATAACGTTTCCGCGCCCTTATTGGCGGGCGGCTCCTCCCGGCCTCCTATTCGTAGGAAAATACGGGACGTCCCGTCTCGCCATCCCAGCGGATCTTCATCAGCATGGCGTGACGGTTTGGATTGTAGAGGGGATTTCCCTCGATCTTTTCTTCAGTCCTGGCATGGTAAACCATCACCGGACTGCCCTCCTCGTCTACGGTAAAGGAGTTGTGGCCCGGCCCGTAAATGCCCTTCTCCCCGTCTGTCTTCAGCACGGGATAACGGTCCTTTTTCCAGGACAGAGGATCCAGAAGGTCCGAATCCTCCGAGGCGGTAAGCATCCCCATACAGTAGGCGGCTCCCGTCTCCGAAGCGGAGAAGGTCAGGTAGATCTTTCCATCATGGTGGATCACCGCAGGTCCCTCGTTGACCCAGAAGCCCACCCGCTCCCAATCGTAATCCGGCGTGGTAAGGAGCACCTGGACGGTCTTCAGCTTATAGGGGCTCTCCATCTCGGCAATGTAAAGATTGGAGATCTGAGGCCCTACGCTCACCTTCTCCGCCCACACATAGTAGTGCTTTCCCTTGTTCTCAAAAACAGTGGCGTCCAAAGAAAAGGCCTCGAAGGAGAAAACGTCCTCATCCGCCCTCTGCATTTTTCCTTTTTCCACCCAAGTCCCGGTAATGGGATCCTCGTCGGCGCACTCCAGCACGTAGGGACGGATGGCCCACACGTCGTCCTTGTCCCCTCCGGCAAAATAGATGTACCATTTTCCGTCCAGATAATGCAGCTCCGGCGCCCAGATATGCTCGCTCATAATGCCGCTCTCATGCTTTTTCCACACGACGGTCTCCGGGGCGTCCTTCAGCCCGTCCAGGGTATCGCTTTTTCGCAGGACAATGGCATCGTAGGCCGGCACGGAGGCGGTGAAATAATAGGTTCCGTCGGTGTGGCGGTACACATAAGGATCTGCTCTCTGCAAAATCCATGGCTCGTTATATTTCACTTCCTGTTTCATACAAAGTCCTCCTTTTTGTTTAGGTTTTCATAAAATATTTTATTGATAATTCCACTTCTATCCGATATAATAAACAAAATGTTACTATTCACCCCTGCCATTTTCACCCTGCGGAAAATGAAGAGCCGCCCATATCATGGGCATCCATATCTTTTAAGAGAGGTAAAAACATCATGCTGTACATCAAAAGCCTGGATCAGGCCGTCCCTCTGTTTAAAGCTTTGGGATCAGAGCTTCGCATCCGTCTCATCCAGCTTCTCCTGGAGCATAAAGAAATGAATATGAACGAGCT
>JAUNJL010000175.1 GCA_030533315.1 Eubacteriales bacterium | reverse complement strand
CCACCTTTTCTTTTTTCTTCTTTCCCATAGAAGCTTCTCCTTTTAGAGTCTGTTCTTTTATTATCGGATAGTCTCAAGGAACGCGAAGGGCTCCTCATCCTTGAGAAAGTGCATAAGCATATACGCGCACATGATCGCCACATTTTCTTCCTTCAGGATGCGCCGGATTTCCTCCCTGTCCGCCAGCACAACCTGAATCTCCTCGGAATCCTCCAGCGCCTTTTCGCTGATCTCTCCCTCTGCGTAGCCGTAAACGGTGGCGCAGGACTCGTCCGTCATCCCTACCGTGGTAAAAAAAGGCTTTTGGAAGGCCTCCGGCACCTGGAGGGGATGAAGGGTCAGTCCCGTCTCCTCGTACATTTCCCGGATGGCTCCCTGATGGTAATCCTCCCCAGGCTCCACAAGGCCCGCCGGAAATTCATAAATGTATCCGCCCAGTGTATAGCGGTACTGCCGGATCAGAACCACCTGATCCCGGTTTTCCCCATAAACGCTGTAGATCACTACCCCATCCGGCCTGTTTTCCCCTGTGGTCAGCTTCAGCTCCGAAATCTCCTTTGCTCTGGAAGCCACAAAATAATTGACCGGGGTGTTATGTACGCTGGTGGCCTTTACGTTGTAAAGATTTACATAGGGATTCTCCGTCAGCTTTTCAATACGGTTGATCTTTCCCATTTTCATAAACTCCTCATTTTTTGCGGCCCCTTTTAGGGGAACAGCCGCTGTTTTTGTTATTGCCTGATAAATTTCATTCGTCCAGAAAAAAGAGACGAATAAAATCTTATACTCACCATTATATAGCGAAGATGGAAATTGTCAAAGAAAAAAGGAGAAATCTTTCCGTTTTTTATCGAAAATCTTTCTCCTTCTATATTTTTTCAGGAAATCTCCATTTTTGCCCAACCGTTCAGATACCTGGTCCCTGACCTGGAAAAATCCTTGCTTCCTGCACATAGCCGCCCCATAAACAGGAACAAGCCCATATCTTTCTGATTTGTCAGTCTCCTCTTAAAACCACGCGGATCCTTTTATAAATAAAGAATACAATGACGGAAATCAGCGTGTATTTCACCAGGTTAAAGGGGGCCACGATCAAAACGGCAAAGGTCAGCAGATTGTTGACCGAGCTGTGTACCGCCGATCCCATATCGATAAATGCCTGTACCGGCATCCCGAAGGCCTTCCCATATGCCGGCAAAAGCACGAAGGCATTTACGAAGCATGCCAGAACGGTGGTGAGAACTATCCCGGCGGCCATCCCCACAACGGCGTGGGTCCTTGTCTTCTTATGATGCCAGCGGTAGATCACCCCTGCGGGAACCACGTAGGCGCAGCCAAAGAGGAAGTTTGCCACATCCCCCACACCGGCGGTCATACTGCCCTTCGTCACAAGATGGACCAGGATCTTTACCAGCTCCACCAGAACACCGGCAACCGGCCCCATGGCAAAGGTTCCGACCAGCACCGGGATCTCGGAGAAGTCCAACTGATAGAAGGTGGGCGCCAGGAAGGGCAGGGGAAACTCAAAATTCATCAAAACGCCTGCCACGGCCCCCAGCATCGCCACCTGGGCAATGGTCCTTGTGCGGCTCCTTGCCGCTGTGTTCGTGTTCTTTAAAACCTGTTCGCTCATTTTTTTCTCCTTTCGCAACGCATCTGCTGCGTCATTGATGATAAACTGCCATAACATGTAACTGTTCACGGGTACCCCGTAAACAGTTACAAATCCGGCTCATGGAAAG
>JAUNJL010000174.1 GCA_030533315.1 Eubacteriales bacterium | reverse complement strand
TAATAATATTTATTAAAATCCCCCTCTTCCTTCACCATCCCCTCTGGCAAATATTTGGCCTTAAAGGACAATACCGGGATTTCTTCGGGAATGGAAGCAGAGGAAAAGTCCTTTGCCTCCACACCTGCCTTTAGTCCGTATTTTCCCTCCCTCTTGACATGCCACCGGTATATCCAGGCGCCGGCAAATGCTGTGGTTCCCACAGCCATAGCCGCCGCCAGAGCCACAGCCATCATTTTTTTCCAGGAATGCCTTTTCACTGTCCCTTTTTTCCTATCTGGTTTTTGGATCTGTACTGCAACCTCTTGCTGGATCATTGCCCGAATGTCCTCCGGCAGCTTTGGGCACTCCTCTTTTAACTGTTTCAAATTCATCCCATATCCTCCTCTCCTGCCAAAAGCTCTCTCAGCCTCGCCCTGGCCTTAAATAATCGGTTTTTCACCGCGCTTTCTGTCGTCTCTTCTATAGCCGCAATTTCCTTGACGCTGAACCCTTCCGCATAATACAGCACCACTGCGGTTCTCATGCTCTTTGGCAGCCTTAAAACCGCCTGATACAGCAGGGAGTAATCCTCCTTTTCCTGGGCAGCCTCTTCTGCCGCATACTCCAATGGAATCAGCTTCTTTTCTTTTCGCAGTATTTGATAGCATTCATTGATAAGGATGCGCACCAGCCAGGTCTTTGCGTATTTATCCTCTCGCAGGGCTGAAAGCCCCGTAAACGCTTTTACGATCGCCTCCTGTATGGCGTCCCCACAATCCGCATCATTTTGAAGCAGGGATTTCGCCACACGGTACAGGCTCTCCTCTGATGAAATAATCAGGTCTCCTAATTGCTCCTTTGTCATGTCATATTGATCCTTTCCGCCGGCCAGCTTTTGTTTTCTATAAATTAGATACTGCAAAAGGGGGTTTGGTCTCTATATAAATCAAAAAAATAGGAGGCAGCCAGCAAAACGCCCTGCCTCTTATTTTAGACTGTACGCTTATTCCTTCTCAAATCTTCTGCATGACTTCCACCTTGCAGTGATGCTCCTTGCTTTTCCGGTCATAACCGATCCCAACCAGAAGGATGCGGCCTGCCGTCTTTTTCCCGGATCTCCTCCAAAACCGCTGGCTGTAATCCTTTTTCCGGATTTGGGCTATGGCTTCCTCCGGGGTGTGGTCTACCTTTAGCTCCAAAATGATCCCGTCTGATGCCGGCGGTACTTCCGGATAAAAAATGAAGTCCACATAGCCCTTTCCCGCCTTTTCTTCTCTTTCAACCCGGTAATAGTCTCTTGCGGACAGATACACCAGATTTACCACTGCGCTCAGTTCGGTTTCGTGGTTATAGGAAAGTATGGGCGTTTCCATATCATGGGCCTGCTCCAATATTTCCTCCATGGTTTTTGTATCTCCCCCCAGGGTAGCCTGGAGCATTCTCTCTGATGCCTTTGCCAGGCGGTATACATATCCAAGGGACGCCTCCCGTCTTAGCATATCCGCAAACTGATCCATCAGCTCCTTGTTGGGGATGGAAACCCTGCCATTTTCATAACTCAAAAAGCCGTAAACCACCATTGCGGACAAAATCTGTTCCTTTGTACTTAATTCCTGGGCTGTGGCCGCATATTCATGGATTTTTACCGGAACTGCGTTTTGGGATACCATCAGCGCCAGCGCATCCCTCACCGCATCTACATTTTTTTGTATATAGTAAAAAATCTCATCGTAGGGTCCGGAGCTGCTCCAATAGTTTCCCAAATTGTTATTGG
>JAUNJL010000083.1 GCA_030533315.1 Eubacteriales bacterium | reverse complement strand
TCATCATGAAGATGGGTGATACAAGCTGTGAAAACCGCAGAGTTGCCCTGTGGGCACTCATATGACAACAGGAGCCTTTCTCCGTCCAAATGCGAAGAAAGGCTCCTAAAATGCGGCGCCACGGTCTGCCAAAGGGCTGCCGCTATCCGAAGGGACCAAACGTATCCCCGTCCCCAAGACTCCCGAATCCGAAGGTCTTGATCCAGGAAAAGGCTCTGTCCTTTATAAAGCGCAGACCATGAGGCTTTGCTTACTGGTATCCCTGAAAAAGTCTGGCTATGGGGGAATCCTCATCCAGGATGATGGTTTTTGAGCCTCCCTGCATGGACTCCTTTAATGCGTCCAGCCCCCTGACGAAAGAATAAAATCCGCTCCTGCCTTCCTCCTTGTAGGCCTCGGAGAGGATCCTCATGTACTCCTGCTCCCCCTCCGCCTTCAGGATCTCCGCCTGCTTCTTTGCCTCGGAGATCTGGATCGCCACCTCCTTGTCCGTCTTGTTGCGGATCACCTGAGCCTCGGACCTTCCTTCCGCCGTATAGGTGGCGGCTATATTTTCCCTCTCCGAAATCATACGCTCATAAACAGCTTCTTTGTTGTCATCGGGAAGATCCAACCGCTTCGTCTCGCACATGACCAGGGAGATCCCGTACTGGTTCATATTATCCCCGATGGCCCCCATCACCGCCTGGGAGAGATCCCCGTCCCGGCTTGTGATCACCTCGTCCTGGGTCATGCTGCTGATGATGTTCTTTGTCGCATTGTAAACCGCGGTGTTCAGCCTGCTTTCTCCCCCTTCCAGGGAGGCATTCAGCGTCTGGGAAAACTTTAGCGGATCGCTGATCTTCCACAGGACATAGCTGTCACAGATCATGGTCTTTTTGTCCTTCGTGATCACATCCGAAGGTGACAGGTCATAAAGGAGCGTCTCCTTCGGAAGGGACATGGCCGTCTGTACAAACGGAAGCTTCAGACTGATCCCCGGCTCATCGATCACCCGGCTGATCTTGCCAAACTGGCGGATCAGCTTGTATTCATTTTGAGCGGTCACGGTGGCAGACGCTCCAAGCAATACAATGGCTGCTGCCGCTCCCGCAAGAGCGGCGATCCCTGCTTTTTTCATATCCTTCATTCCCTCCTGACTGAATCCTATTCTTTCTCTGCCTTATCTGTTTCCGTCTCTTCCCGCCGCTCCATGTCACCCGTGAAGCTCTCAAGAGGAAAGACCTTCTCCACCCCGTCTCCGTGATCGATTACCAGCTTCACCCCCGGAAGCACGTCCTCCATGGCCTCATAAAACATACGCTGCCTGGTGATCTCTGGATTTTTCACATACTCCTCGTACATGGCGTTAAATCTTGCCACCTCGGCCTCCGCCTCGTTGATCCTGGTCTGCTTCTGTGCCTCCGCCTCCTGGATGATCTGATCGGCCTCCGCCTCTGCCTCAGGCAGCTTTTCATTGCGGTACTTGTTGGCGTTATTGATGGCGGTTTCCTTTCCCTGCTTTGCCGTTTCCACCGCCTTGAAGGACAGCATGACATTTTGCGTAGGCGGCTCAGAATCCTGTATGGTAATGTTTACCAGCTGGATCCCCAGATCCTGCTCCTCGATGCGCTCCATGATCAGTTCCTTGATCTTCCCCTGTATCTCTCCCTTCCCCGTGGTCAGCACATCGTCCACCTTGTAGCTGGCGATCACAGACCGTATGCAGGACTGGGAAATGTCCTTCAGGATCCCCACCGGGTTTCTGGAGGTATAAAGATATTTCACCGGGTCCGCGATCCGGTATTCTACAAAAAAGTCCGCATTGATAAAATTGTAATCCGAGGTGATCATGACCCCTTCATCCTCCACGGTCTCATCCGTGTCCATGTCGTAACCGATGGGGAAACCCAAAATGGTGGTATTTACCTTTTCCACCCGCTGGATAAACGGGATCTTAAAATGGAGCCCTGTCTCCGGCACCGCCTTTGGCACGCCGAAGGTGGTGACCACCGCCTGCTCCTGCTCCTGGATCTGATAGGTCGAATCCAATCCCAGAATCCCCACAAGCAGACCTCCGGCAATGGCCAGAATGATGTATTTCGTCCTTTTTCCCATGTTGTCCCCCTTGTCCTTCCCTTTCTTGTTTTTGGGTGGTTTTTTCTTAGTTTTCTTTTTTTCCTCCTTCTCCTGCCTCTCCTCCTTCAGCTCCTCCCTGTTGAAGTGATACTCACCGGTGCCGCTGCCGAATCCACCGCCGGAGAAATTGTCGTTGTCAGGACCATACTCTGCCATAAACGTCCCTCCTTATCCCACAAAAATCAACCATTTTCATCCCAAATCCGCCGTTTTTGCAATCCAGAACCGCCGCTCAGCCCGGCCTAAAAGAGACCGGCCCAGCCGGCGATCCCAAGCCTCCTCCCTCTTTATAGGCGCACCGTAAAGGGGAAAGGTCTTTCTTTTACCACGATCACCCAAGATGCACCGCCAGGCAATCGTCCGTCTCCATCCCGGATATTTCCAGGATCCCCGCTTCCAGGGAGAGAACTTTTCCCTTCCCATGGAAGATCTTTTTTATCTGATCCGGCGTCCTCTCTGGAAGGGAAAATCGGATGGTCTCCGGCACCTTCCCGTGGAAGGTGTGCAGGACCACATAGGCCTCACGGTCTTCTCCAATGCGGACAAGCGCCTGCCAGCCTTCGGGATGCCGCACCTGGGGCACTGCGGGGCCAAAGCGGTGGCTCTGGCCATACTTGATGATCGGTGCGATCTCCTTGTAAAAAGCGATGCCCTCGTCGATCACCTGCCACTGGTCCTCCTCCAGATCCTGCACGTCGCCGGAAATACACATCCTGCCAAGGAAGGCTGCCCCGACAGAATAAGCGATCCTTTTCAGGGAATCCTCCCTGCGGATCACGGCCCAGATCTGGCTCTGCCTGGGCAGGATCGCCCGGTGCAGATCTGCTGCGATAATGGGGATCTCCGGGCATTCATGAGCGTCTGAAAAAGAAGCCATGCTGGTCAAGGCCATGTACCCCGGCTCCAGCCTGTGGCCACCGGAGGCGCAGTTCTCCAGGATGATCCCCGGAACCTCCTCCTTCACCCTTTCTACGAAGCGCCTGGCCGCCTCCATGTTCCTCCGCAGCCCCTCACCTATGGACTCACAGCCGTCACAGCCCATCCCCACGGTGTCATTGTAATCCATTTTCATATAGCCGAAGCCGTACTTTTTCAGCGTTCCAATCACCCGATCCTCCAGGTATTCCTGAACCCAGGGATCGTTCATGTCCCAAAAACGTCTTCGGGTGGTGGTGAGGGTATGTCCATCCAGCTTTAGGAGATGCTCCTCCATCTGATATGCCCGGGAGGCCTTCCCCACATTTTCGATCTCAAACCAGATACCGGGAACCAGCCCCGCTTTACGGATCTCCTGGATGGTCTTTTCCAGTCCCTGAGGAAAAAGGCTGCTGGACACCTGGTAGTCCCCCATGCTGATATCCCAGGGAACTCCATCCTCCTTGAACCATCCGCAGTCAATGACAAAATAAGAAAAGCCTCTGTTCCTGATCTTTTCCAAAATAGCACAGATGTTCTCATGAGAAGGGCATCCCCAGGTGGTGCAGTATTCGTTGAAAATGATGGGAAGCTCCTGCTCGCTTTTCGGTCCGGCATCGGCCGCCCTCTGTCCCGCCGACGTCAGCCGTCCGGTAAATTCATCTATGGACTCCCCGGCCCAGACGCTGACAATGGCCTCCGGTGTCCCAAAGGTTTCACCGGGAGCCACTTCCTTCAGCCAGTGTCCAAATTCCCGGTCAGCCAGGCCTGCGCTGATGGCGATGTTGTCATCCGTCCGATAAATCTCCATCTGCCAGGAGGCGTTGTGGGCCAGCTGCATTCCCCAGAACACATGGTTTTCCTGATCCTCCAGGGCCAGGAAGGGAAAATAGTGGTTCACGGGAAGGGAGCCTGCCTGCCCGAACCTCTCGCACCGCACGGCCTCCCTGCTCCAGGAGGGCTCCAGCTGCAGATCCTCCATGGACTGGGTAAGAAGCCTGCCCTCCTGGCTCCAGCGGCTCTGAAGGCGATGAACCAGCACATTCCCCCCTCCGTCCCCCGGAAGGTAGGGGGAGATCTGGTCCATGGAACAGCTTTCCAGCATCTCCAGCCTTACCACTTCTTTTGAACGGTTTGTAAATTCACAGTGGATGCGAAGAACCTTTTCCCCCTCCCTGTACTCCAGGACATGGCACACCTCGCGGCCTCTTCCATCCTCCAAAAAGGTCTGAACCCTCGTGACCTGCCCCTCCTTCACCAATTTTTGGCCAGACAAGGACAGCCTTCTTACACTCTCCCCGTTCCGCATCGTATTGCCCGGCGCATAAGCTCCGTTGTACATATCTCCTGCGATCTTCAGCTGGACCATGCTGTCCAGGGCCGCCCTCTTTTCCAGGTATTCTGGAAGGGCCATTCCTTTGGGATGCAGCAATAGTCCCACACACCTCTTCTCATCCATCTGATACCGGACTGCCATATCTGAAAAACAATACTCTTTCAAAATTTCCATATGTTTATCCTTTCACCGCTCCTACGGTCATTCCTTTGATAAAATACTTCTAAAGAGCCAAAAACAGGATCACAATGGGGCACGGAGATGGCGATGACCGCCATCGCCGTGGTGTAATCACTCTCTGAGCCAAAACAGGGACTGGATGGCCACTGTCAGTGTTTTCAGCTGCTTCTTGCTCACGTACAGACTGGCAAGGAGATAATCGTTCCAGATCTGGAAGGACTGCGTGATGATCAGCGTGGCCATCACCGGCTTCAGCAGAGGAGGCACGATCTGAAAATAGGTCTGGAACACAAAGCACCCACCGATCCTGGCAGATTCCTCCAACTCCAAAGGCACCGCACTCATAAAGCTGGTCATCAAAAATACGCCGAAGAAAATGCCCGTGTCTATATACATGAAGATAATTCCATATCTGGTGTTTGTCAAGTGCATCTTATACTCGATGGCGTAGATCGGAAGGAACAGAGCCTGATAAGGGATCAGGATCCCTATGATTAAAATACACGCAGACGAACCTTCTCTGGCACCTGGCAATGGCCCATGGCGCCGCCTTTGGAAATCCCACAACGAAAAAAAGCACAGCCCTTTCGGCTGTGCCTATCCTCGCGGGCGGCAGTCCAAGGAGATGAACCGCAGCCTTCACGCTTCTTTTCTGTAATTATTTATCTCTCCAGATGATCCGTCCCTTGGAAAGATCATAGGGAGAAAGCTCGATGGTAACTTTATCTCCGGGGAGGATACGGATAAAGTTCATGCGAAGCTTGCCGCTGATGTGGGCAAGGACCACATGCTTATTCTCCAGCTCCACCTTAAACATCGCATTTGGAAGCTTCTCCAGTACGGTGCCTTCTACTTCGATTACGTCTGCTTTTGACATGTATGAACCTCCTGTGTCCTTGGACTGAAAATTATTTTGTAAGGGTCAAAATTTCCGGTTCACCATCCGTAATCAGGATGGTGTTCTCATAATGGGCGGAAAGGGAACCATCTGCGGTCACCACCGTCCAGTCGTCGTCCAGCCATGCCACATCGGCACGGCCAAGGTTGATCATGGGCTCCACGGCAAGGGTCATGCCTGCCATCAGGCGGACGCCTCTCCGTTTCTGGGGAAAATTGGGAATCTGGGGATCCTCATGAAGATGAGTACCGATCCCATGTCCCACCAGGTCCCTCACGATACCATAACGGTATTTTGCCGCATAAGCACCGATGGCCTTGGAAATATCATTGAGATGATATCCTGCCTTTGCGAATTTCAGGCCTTCAAAAAAGCACTGCCTTGTCACATCCATAAGCTGGTGCGCATCCTGGGAAATCTCTCCCACCCCATAGGTACGGGCCGCATCGGAATGATATCCTTTGTAGATCAATCCGGCATCGATTTTCACAAGATCCCCCTCTCGGATGATCTTCTCCTCCGAAGGGATCCCGTGGACAACCTCGTCATTTAAGCTGATACAGAAGGATGCTGGAAAACCTCCATAGTTCAAAAAGTTGGGGACGCAGCCCAAGGAACGGATCATATCATAGCCAATGGCATCCAGCTCCTTGGTGCTGACTCCCGGTTTGATGTAAGGAGCCAGGCCGTCGTGCACCTTTTCCAGAAGACGGCCCGCCTCCCTCATAAGCTCGATTTCATGTTCTGTCTTAATAGAAACTGACATTTGATTTCCTCTGTCCTATTCCCCAAGAATAGCAGCGATCTCTCCAAAGACCGCCTCCAAATTCTGGGTTCCGTCCACAGTCTTCAATACGCCCTGCTCCATGTAGTAATCAATAAGGGGCTGTGTCTGCTGGTGGTAAACATTCAGACGCTTTTGCACCGTCTCCGGCCTGTCGTCATCCCGGAGAACGAGAGCATCGCCGCACACGTCACAGACTCCTTCTGTCTTCGGGGAGGCGTACACCACATGATAGGTGGCACCGCATTTCAAACAGGCACGCCTTCCTCCCATACGATCCACAATATCCTCATCTGGAACATCCACGTCAATGGCATAGTCGATCTTGCTTCCCAGCTTCTTCAGAGCATCGGTCAGGCACTCTGCCTGAGGAATGGTCCTGGGAAAGCCGTCCAGCACGTATCCCTTCTGCGCATCCGGCTGCTGGATCCTGTCCACAACCAGATCGCAGGTCAGCTCGTCCGGTACAAGAAGGCCCTGATCCATGTAGGTCTTTGCTTTTTTGCCCAGCTCCGTGCCATTTTTAATGTTTGCCCGGAAAATGTCTCCCGTGGAAATATGGGGAATCCCATATTTTTCTGCGATCTTTATTGCCTGCGTTCCTTTTCCGGCACCCGGTGCCCCTAACATAATGATTCTCATAAACACATCCTCCCTATTCGCTGTGGGAAAACCTGGATCCAAGAAAGGATCCAAAAAATCCATATTTGTCATAGTATGAAGCAAGGCTGCGGCACAAACGTACCACAACCTTCTCATTCTCACTGTATAAGTCCTGCCGGAGAGCAGAGCGACCAGGGGACCTATATACACGGTGCAGCCCGTAAAACAGCCATGTGAATTTAATTATTCAAAAAGCCCTTATAGTTCCGGACAAGCATCTGCGACTCAATCTGCTTTACCGTCTCCAGGATAACGCCAACAATAATGATGATGGACGTACCGCCGAAGGAAACATTCGCACCAAATACCCCGTTAAAGAAGAAGGGGATCACGGCGACGATGATCAGGCCAATCACACCAATGAATATAATGTAGTTTAACAGCTTCGTCAGATAATCCGAGGTCGGCTTTCCCGGACGGATACCGGGAATAAATCCTCCCTGTTTCTTGATGTTATCTGCCACCTCCAAAGGATTAAAGGTAATGGAGGTATAAAAATATGCAAAGAAAATGCACAACACGATGTAAAGGACCAGTCCCCAGCTATACTGGAGCTGCTTGGGATTACACCAGTTGTTGGAGGATAATCCCCTCAGGATCTCACTGCCGATCCCTGTCCCATTGCCCTTTCCTGCCAGCTGTGCTATGACAGCGGGGAAAGACATGATGGAGGAGGCAAAGATAACCGGGATGACGCCCGCCGTATTCACCTTCAGGGGGATGTTGGTGGTCTGCCCTCCCATCATCTTCCTACCCACCATTTTTCTGGAATACTGAACCGGGATCCTTCTCTCCGCCCCATTGAGTACCAGAACGAACACCACCATCAGAATAATGATCGCCGCAATAATAAGGCCTGCAAGCAGCCCCTTGGCAATGGTCTTGCCTTTGATGAAGTTTTCGTAGAGAACCACCAGGTCACTTGGCACTCTGGAGACAATGTTTACAGTAAGTACGATAGAAATACCATTCCCAATGCCCTTCTCCGTGATACGCTCACCGATCCACATCAGCATTGCGGAGCCTGCGGTCAGGCATACAACAACGGCAAGGCCCTTGAAGAAGTTCATGTTCGGAATCAGTCCCTGCCGTCCGAAACCAATTGCCATGGCAACCGATTCAAACAGTGCAAGACCTACGGTCACGTAACGAGTGATGGCTGTAATCTTCTTTCTGCCCTCTTCCCCGTCTCTCTGCATCTCCTCCAAGGCCGGAATGGCGATGGTGAGAAGCTGCATGATAATGGAGGAAGTAATGTACGGTGTAATATTCAATGCGAAGATTGACATCTGTGTAAATGAACCGCCCGTGAACGCATCGAAGAAATTGAATGCGTCCCCGGAATTGCTGGCAAACCACTCCTTGAAGAAGTCGCTGTCAACTCCCGGTACCGGGAGCTGAGAACCGACTCTGATGACCAGGATCATCCAAAGCACGTAGAGCAGCTTGCGCCTCATTTCTTTTACTCGAAATACGCTCTTAAGAGATTCAAACATTAGATCACCTCTACTGTACCACCAGCAGCTTCAATCTTTGCTTTTGCAGACTCGCTGACAGCGTTTACTTTCACATTGAGTTTCTTTGCCAGCTCGCCGTTGCCAATGATCTTTACACCATCTCCGGTCTTGGAAATAGCTCTGCTTGCAAGCAAACTCTCAACAGTTACCTCTGCGCCATCCTCAAAACGGTTCAGAACGTCAACGTTGATAGCGATGATCTCCTTTGTATTTCTGTTTTTAAAACCTCTCTTTGGCAGACGTCTGTATAAAGGCATCTGGCCACCCTCAAATCCCGGTTTCTTACGTCCGGAACGAGCCAACTGTCCCTTGTGTCCTTTACCGGCTGTCTTACCGTTTCCGGAAGCATGTCCGCGGCCTCTTCTGAAGCTATCACTGTGCTTAGAACCTGCTGCAGGTCTTAAGTTTGATAATTCCATTTTGGCACCTCCTTTTAGAATTAAAATCTCTAGCTCTTATTATCCGTTATTTTCGGCAAAGAAGCAAGTTAAATTTTCTTTACGCCTCTTCTACCTTTACCAGGTGCTGAACCTGCTGGATCATCCCTCTGGTTGCAGCATTGTCCGGCATCTCAACTGTCTTGTGCATTTTGGTAAGACCCATGGCCTTCACGGTCAGCTTGTGCTTCGGAATTGCACCAATGGGAGACTTTACCAATGTGACTTTTAACATGTTTGCCATTTCAAATTCCTCCTTAAGCCAGGATCTCATCAACAGATTTTCCCCGAAGCCTTGCAACCTCCTCCGGAGTCTTCAACTGTCTCAAGCCCTCGATGGTTGCAAGAACAACGTTCTGCTTATTTCTGGAGCCCATGCATTTTGTACGGATGTTCTTGATACCAGCCAGCTCGATCACCGCACGGGCGGGACCGCCGGCGATCACACCGGTACCTTCCGGAGCTCTCTTCAGCAGCATCTCTGCGCTGCCGAACTTGCCTACGAAGTCATGTGTGATGGAAGCGTTCTCGTCCCTTGCAACGCTCACCAACTTCTTCATCGCATCCTCTTTCCCCTTGCGGATCGCTTCCGGGATCTCGGCTGCTTTTCCTAAGCCTGCACCAACGTGTCCATTGCCGTCGCCTACAACAACTAAAGCTGTGAAACGGAAGTTACGACCACCCTTGACAACCTTGGTAACACGCTTGATTGACACTACTTTATCTTCTAATTCCAACTGACTAGCATCAATAAGATTACGTTTCATGTGTTCTCGCTCCTCCTTTTAGAATTTCAGCCCAGCTTCTCTTGCTGCGTCTGCCAGTGCTTTTACTTTGCCGTGGTAGATGTAACCGCCTCTGTCGAAAACAACGCTCTCGATACCGGCCTCCACTGCCCTTTTTCCGATCACGGTTCCAAGGTAAGCTGCTGCTGCCACGTCGTCGGTGTTCTCCAGCTGTGCTTTTACATCCTTCTGAAGAGTAGAAGCAGATACCAAAGTCCTGCCAACGGTATCATCGATGATCTGTGCATACATATGCTTGTTGGAACGATATACTGCAAGACGCGGAGTTGCTGCAGTTCCACTTAAATGATGACGTAATCTTCTGTGCTTTTTCTGACGAATTTCCGCCCTACATGCTTTATTAACCATTTTCTCACTCTCCTTAATTATTTCTTACCAGTCTTACCA
>JAUNJL010000173.1 GCA_030533315.1 Eubacteriales bacterium | reverse complement strand
GACGCCTCTTGTGGGTCAGCTCGCCAAGAGGGTTGTTCTGATCCATAAACTGGGAGAGCTGGGAGGAGCCGAAGAACTCCTTCACCGCTGCGGTCACCGGCTTAATGTTGATCAGGGACTGCGGGGAAATATTCTCTGCATCCTGGGTCGTCATCCTCTCCCGGACCACACGCTCCAGCCTGGAAAGGCCGATGCGGTACTGGTTCTGAAGGAGCTCGCCTACGGCCCGGATACGACGGTTCCCCAGATGGTCGATGTCGTCGTCGTTTCCAAGGCGGTACTCCAGGTGCATGTTATAGTTAATGGAGGCAAAAATATCCTCCCTGGTAATATGCTTGGGGATCAGGTCGTGGATCTCTCTTCTCACTGCTGCCATCCGGTCCTCAAGGGTGTCATTTTCTTCCAGAATTTTTTCCAGCACCGGGTAATATACTAACTCTGTAACGCCAAGCTGCTCCTTGGGATTCTCAATCTCCGGCAGATAATGGCGGATGTCCACCATCATGCTGGAAAGGACCTTGATCTTACGGTCCTCCTCCCCCAGGATCCATACGTAGGGAAGGGCCGCGTTCTGGAGCAGATCTGCCAGCTCCTTCGTCACCACGTTTCCGGCCTCGGCGAGAATCTCCCCGGTGGAAGCGTCCACAGCATCCTCCGCCAGCTTATGGCCGACGATCCGTTTATTAAAGTGAAGCTTCTTATTAAACTTATAACGTCCAACCTTTGCCAGATCATATCTTCTCGGGTCAAAGAACATGGCGTTGATCAGGCTCTCCGCGCTCTCCACAGCCAACGGCTCGCCGGGACGGATCTTCTTATATAATTCCAGAAGGCCCTCCTGGTAATTCGAGGAGGTATCCTTGGCGAAGCTTGCGAGGATCTTAGGCTCTTCGCCGAAGAGCTCGGTGATCTCCCCGTTGCTTCCCACCCCAAGGGCACGGATGAGGACTGTAATGGGAACCTTTCTTGTACGGTCCACCCTTACATAAAATACGTCATTGGAATCCGTCTCATACTCCAGCCAGGCGCCCCTGTTTGGAATGACGGTACAGGAAAACAGTTCTTTACCAACCTTGTCGTGGGAGACAGCATAATAAATTCCAGGGGAACGTACCAGCTGGCTGACGATCACTCGCTCCGCTCCGTTGATCACAAAGGTACCGGTCGCCGTCATTAACGGTAAGTCTCCCATGAAAATCTCATGCTCGTTGATCTCTTCTGTTTCTTTGTTGATCAGCCTCACACGAACCTTCAAAGGCGCGGAATAAGTCACGTCTCGTTCCTTACACTGTTCAATGGTGTATTTCGCATCCTTTTCGTCAAATGTAAAGTCGATGAACTCAAGGCTGAGCTTTCCGCCGTAGTCTGCGATCGGAGAAATATCTTCAAAGACTTCCTTCAAGCCTTCGTCGAGAAACCACTGGTAAGAGTCTTTCTGGACTTCGATCAGATTGGGCATTTCCAGGACTTCTTTTTGTCTCTGGTAGCTCATTCGCATACTTTTTCCAGTTTTTACAGAACGAATTCTGTTTTTTTCCATTGACGTTTCACCCCTGTTTTATTTATATTTATTACAACACGATCCTGCCTGTTGCAAAGACAGAGTAGGCATATCTTGCCATAATATAACATTCTTCACTATAGCACAACCACTATAGGCTGTCAACTCCTTTTATTACTTTTTTCATTGGCTGTCCAGTGCAGTGCGGACCGGGAAGAGACAGCCCCCGCTTCTCCTCCACTGTTTTGCAGTAACATATGTTCGATTATAGCTTGAAAGCCTTTTATAT
>JAUNJL010000172.1 GCA_030533315.1 Eubacteriales bacterium | reverse complement strand
AGCATCAAAAGCAGGATCAGCAGACACCAGGCGCTTTCGTAAAAAAACAGGGGATGCACCTGGATATAAGGGGTCCCGCCTATGGTAACCAGATTTTCCCGCATAGCGGCAGTCACCTCGCCGGTACTCACCGACGACAGGGGAAGCTGCATGGCAAGCACATGATTGGTGTACTCCCCAAAGGATTCCCTGTTAAAAAAGCTGCCCCACTTTCCTATTATCTGCCCTGCGAGGATTCCCATGCTGGCAGTATCTGCCATTTGCAGAAAGGAAAGCCTTCGGATCCGGCAATAGAGCCACGCTCCAAGAACGCCCCCGGCAAGACCGCCGTAGAAGGCCATCCCACCGGCGCGGACATCCAGTATCCGGAAGGGGTTGTCCCTGTAAAGGCTCCAGGAAAAAGCCGCATAAAACAGCCTTGCCCCCACGAACCCTGTGATCAGGGAAATCAACAGCATGGTCAGGTATCTGTTCTGATTTTCCCCATTCCGCTTTGCCTCCAGGATCACGAAGGCCAGCCCCAGGAGCATTCCAATGGCAATACAGATCCCGCAGAAGGTAATCTCAAAGCCAAAGACCTGAAAGGATCTGCCAATATTGTTCCATTCCAGCCCCAGATTTGGGAAACGAATCGCCATCTTTCCATCACTCCTTTATCGGTCAGACATTAAAGCGGAACAGGATCACGTCGCCGTCCTGGACAATGTATTCCTTGCCCTCCATACGCACCAGGCCCTTGTCCCTGGCTCCCCCGTAGGAGCCGCAGTCCAGCAGATCCCGGTAATTTACCACCTCTGCCTTGATAAAGCCTCTCTCAAAATCCGTGTGGATCTTTCCGGCTGCCTGGGGCGCTTTCGTGCCGATCTTAATGGTCCAGGCCCTGGTCTCGTCCTCCCCGGAGGTAAGAAAGCTCATAAGCCCCAAAAGCTGATAGCTTGCCTTCACCAGCTTTTCCAGACCGGATTCCGTCAGGCCAAGATCCTCCAGGAACATCTTTCTCTCGTCCTCGTCCAGCTCGGAGATCTCCTCCTCGATCTGGGCGCAGATCACGAAAATCTCACTGTTCTGCTCCTTCGCGTAAGCTCTCACCTTCTGTACATAGGCGTTGGAAGCGCCGTCGTCAGCCAGATCGTCCTCCGCCGCGTTGGCCGCATAGATCACAGGCTTGGCGGTCAAAAGATTGTAAGCGCCCATCCAGCCCTGCTCATCCTCGTTCTCCAGCTCCATGGTGATGGCCAGCTTCCCTTCCTCCAGATGGTTTTTCACCTTCTGAAGGAACTCCAGCTCCTTGGCCGCTTCCTTGTCCATACGGGCCGTCTTTGCCACCTTCCCGATCCTTCTCTCCAGAATCTCCAGATCGGAGAATACCAGTTCCAGGTTGATGGTCTCGATGTCCCGGATGGGGTCGATACTGCCGTCCACATGGATCACATTTGTATCCTCAAAGCAGCGCACCACATGAACGATGGCGTCCACCTCCCGGATGTTTGCCAAAAACTGGTTTCCCAGGCCCTCTCCCTTAGAAGCGCCCTTCACAAGACCCGCAATATCCACAAACTCGATAACCGCCGGCGTCACCTTCTTAGAATGGTAAAAATCTCCCAGAAGCTTCAAACGCTCGTCCGGCACCGTCACCACTCCCACATTGGGGTCGATGGTGCAGAAGGGGTAGTTTGCGGACTCCGCCCCCGCCTTTGTCAGGGAATTAAACAGTGTGCTCTTTCCAACGTTGGGTAATCCCACGATTCCTAATTTCATGCCTCCATGTATCCTCCTTTATCCGTGCCATC
>JAUNJL010000082.1 GCA_030533315.1 Eubacteriales bacterium | reverse complement strand
CTATTTATTGTCTCCGGCTGCTTCCCGCAAGAAAAAAGAAACGGAGCAGACCACCCTTCCCTTTTGGGTGTCTGCCCCGCCTTGCCTTTTCTTTGTTTTCTTTTTCTTTTTTCCTGAAGCTTACGTCACGCCATTTTCAGCATGTCAGTCCTTTTTTACGGCCACCCTGTCCAGATGCCAGATGTCGTCCACGTACTCCTGGATGGTCCTGTCGGAGGAGAATTTTCCGCTGTTGGCCGTGTTGAGAAGGGCCATCCTCGCCCATCTCTTCTCGTCCCTGTAGGCCTCCTCCACCTTTTTCTGCGCCTCGGCGTAGGAACGGAAATCTCCCAGGATAAAGTACTGATCCGGTCTCGGCTTTCTATGGGCGTCCAGAAGGGAGTCATAAATATCCCGGAACAGCTCCGTGTCGCTGGAGAAGGTTCCGTTGATCAGCTGCATCAGCACCTGGCGGATGTCCCCGTCAATGTTGTAGATCACCCGAGGATCGTAGCCGCCGTTGTTCTCATAGTTGATGATCTCGTCGGAGCTCATGCCGAAGATGAAGGCATTCTCACTTCCAACCTCCTCCACGATCTCCACGTTTGCCCCGTCCATGGTTCCCAAGGTCACGGCGCCGTTGAGCATGAACTTCATGTTGCCGGTACCGGAGGCCTCCTTGCTGGCCGTGGAGATCTGCTCGGAAACGTCCGCCGCCGCAAAGATCATCTCCGCATTGGATACCCGGTAATTCTCAATGAACACCACCTTCAGCTTTCCGTTGATGGAAGCGTCGTTGTTCACCACGTCCGCCACAGAATTGATCAGCTTGATGATCTTCTTGGCGAGAAGATATGCCGCGGAAGCCTTTGCCCCGAAGATAAAGGTCCTTGGATAGAAGTCCATCTCCGGATGCGTCTTGATCTGGTTGTAAAGGTAGATCACGTGAAGGATGTTCAGAAGCTGTCTCTTGTACTCATGGAGACGCTTTACCTGCACGTCAAAGATGGAATGAGGATCCACCTCCACGCCGTTGTGCTCCAGAATGTATTTTGCCAGACGCTGCTTGTTCTGGAACTTGATGTTCATAAACTCCTGGAGAGCCTTCTCATCATCCGCATAGACGGCCAGCTTTTTCATCTGGGACAGATCGGTGATCCAGTCCGGGCCGATATGGTCGGTGACCCAGTTTGCCAGCAGCTGGTTTCCATGCAGAAGGAACCGTCTCTGGGTGATGCCGTTGGTCTTGTTGTTGAACTTCTGAGGCATCATCTCGTAGAAATCCTTCAGCTCCTGGTTTTTCAGGATCTCCGTATGAAGCCTTGCCACGCCGTTCACCGAGTAACCGGCCGCAATGGCAAGATGAGCCATCTTCACCTGTCCATCGTAGATGATCGCCATCTTTTTGATCTTCTCATAATTTCCAGGATACCGGTTCTGGATCTGAATGATAAAGCGGCGGTTGATCTCCTCGATGATCTGGTACACCCGGGGAAGAAGCCTGGAAAACAGCTCAATGGGCCACTTCTCCAATGCCTCCGCCATGATGGTGTGGTTGGTGTAGGCACAGCTCTTGGTGGTGATCTCCCATGCCTCGTCCCAGCCCAGGCCTTCCACGTCCATGAGGATACGCATCAGCTCGGCCACGGCCATGGTGGGATGGGTGTCGTTCATCTGGAACACCACCTTCTCATAGAGCTTGTGGATGTCGTCGTGTTTCTTCTTATATTTTGCCACGGCGGCCTGAAGGCTTGCGGACACGAAGAAATACTGCTGCTTCAGGCGGAGCTCCTTACCGGACATCTTGTTGTCGTTGGGATAAAGGACATTGACGATATCCTTTGCCAGGTTCTCCTGCTCCACCGCCTTTTTGTAATCTCCCTTGTCAAAGGAGTCAAATCCAAATTCCTCCACGGCGGCGGCATCCCAGATACGCAGGGTGTTTACCACGTTGTTGTTATATCCCAGGATGGGCATGTCGTAGGGGATGGCCTTCACCGCCTGGTAGCCCTCGTGGATAAAACGGTTGTTGCCGGTGGCGTGATCATATTCCACCCGCACATAGCCGCCGAAATGCACTTCCTTGGCGTACTCTGGACGGCGCAGCTCAAAGGGATAGCCGTCCTTCAGCCAGTTGTCCGGCACCTCGATCTGATAGCCGTCCCGGATCTCCTGCTTGAACATTCCATAGCGGTAACGGATGCCGCAGCCGTAGGCACAGTAGCCCAGGGTTGCCAGAGAATCCAAAAAGCAGGCTGCCAGCCTTCCCAGACCGCCGTTTCCAAGGGCGGGATCCGGCTCCTGGTCCTCCAGGGCGTTCAGATCCAGTCCCAGCTCCTCCAGAGCCTCCTTCACCTCACCGTAGGCCCCCAGGTTCAAAAGGTTGTTGCCAAGTGCCCGGCCCATGAGGAACTCCATGGACATGTAGTAGATGATCTTCGGGTCCTGATCCTCATATGCCTTCTGTGTCGCCAGCCAATTATCGATGATCACATCCTTTACCGTGTAACATACCGCCTGATAAAGCTGCTCCTGAGTAGCCTCCTTCGGCTGCCTGCGGTAAAGGAATTTTACGTTTTCCGCTACGCTTTTCTTGAAGGTTTCCTTTTCAAACTGCTTATCGATCATTCTTACTCCTTTCGCGACGCGCCTGCGTCAATGGTCGTATATCTGAAAGCTTTCTTCCAAGCCTCTGCATGGCGGCCCTTCCGCTGACGGGCCGCCTGTTTTCTTTTCAGACCTTCCTGACTCCCATGGTCACCTTTTCCTTGTTGATGTTCCACTCCTTCACATAGCCCTCTGCCTGGCCTGTTACCAGCTCCTGGGCAAGGACCTCTGCCCTGATCTCCTCCTCATGGTCAGTCATGATCCCTGCGATCTTGTCGTTGTCCTTCACAAAGACGGAGATCTTGTCCATCACCTCGAAGCCGGCTTCCTTCCGCATGGTCTGAATCTTGCTGATGATCTCCCGCACGAAGCCCTCCTCGATCAGCTCCGGCGTCAGATTGGTATCCAAAACCACTGCGATATCGCCGTCCGCCTCCGTGACATACCCCTCTGTCTGGGCTGTCTCGATCAGCAGATCCTCCTCTGCCAGCTCCACCTTGTTTCCATCGATATCCAGGGTCAGGACGCCGGCAGACCTTAGCTCCTTCATGGCCTCGGTCCCATTGATCTCCCCCAGGGCCTTGCGGATGCCGCCCAGCAGCTTTCCGTATTTTGGCCCCACGGTGCGGAGCTGAGGCTTGAAGCTGTAGGAAATGAAGGCCTCCACATCCTGGGCCTGCTTCACCTCTTTCACATTCAGCTCATCTGCCACGATCTCTGCAAAATAAGGATCCATGGCCCTGGGAGCCTTCACGAACATGGTTCCGATGGGCTGGCGGTTCTTGATGTTTGCCGCATTTCTGCAGGCCCGTCCCAGGACCACCACGTCCAGCACCTCTTCCATGTTTTCCTCCAGCTCCTGATCGATCCACTCCTCCCTGACACAGGGGAAATCACAGAGATGGATGCTGATCGGAGCCTCCGGATCCACGCTTCTCACCAGGTTCTGGTAAATGTCCTCCGTCATGAAGGGAACCAGCGGAGCCGCGGTCTTCGCCACGGTGACCAGAGCGGTATAAAGGGTCATGTAGGCGTTGATCTTATCCTGCTCCATGCCCTTGGCCCAGAAGCGCTCCCGGCTCCTTCTGACATACCAGTTGCTCATCTCGTCCACAAAGCTCTGAAGGGCCCTTGCGCTCTCCGGGATCTTGTAGTCCGCCAGATCCTCGTCCACGGTCTTCACAAGGGTGTTCAGCTTGGAGAGCAGCCACCTGTCCATCACGGGAAGCTTCTCGTATTCCAGCTGATGCTCCGCAGCGTTAAATTCGTCAATGTTTGCATAGAGCACGAAGAATGCGTAGGTATTCCACAGGGTGCTCATAAACTTGCGCTGTCCCTCCTGCACGGCCTTGCCGTGGAAACGGTTGGGCAGCCATGGAGCGCTGTTGACATAGAAATACCAGCGGATGGCGTCGGCTCCGTAGGTTTCCAGCGCCTCAAAGGGATCCACGGCATTCCCCTTGGACTTGCTCATCTTCTGGCCGTTTTCATCCTGGACGTGGCCAAGGACGATCACGTTTTTATAGGGGGCCTTGTTAAACAGCAATGTGGACTCGGCCAAAAGGGAGTAGAACCACCCTCTTGTCTGGTCAACGGCCTCGGAAATAAAATCGGCCGGGAACTGCTGCTCAAACAGGTCCTTGTTTTCAAAGGGATAGTGATGCTGTGCAAAGGGCATGGCCCCGGAGTCAAACCAGCAGTCGATCACCTCCGGTACCCGGTGCATGGTCTTTCCGCACTTGGGACATTCCATGGTCAGCTCGTCGATGTAGGGGCGGTGCAGCTCCACCGTCTTGGCCGCCTCGTTTTTCGTCTTTTCAAACAGCTCCTGCCGGCTTCCCACAGACTCCATGTGGCCGCACTGGCACTCCCAGATATTCAGGGGAGTCCCCCAGTAGCGGTTCCGGCTGATGCCCCAGTCCTGAACATTTTCCAGCCAGTCTCCGAAGCGTCCCTTTCCGATGCTCTCGGGGATCCAGTTGATGGTGTTGTTGTTGCGGATCAGATCTTCCTTCACGGCGGTCATCTTGATGAACCAGGATTCCCTTGCATAATAGATCAGCGGGGTATCGCATCTCCAGCAGTGGGGATAGTCATGCTCAAACTTCGGCGCCTCATACAGCTTGCCCTCCTTGTCCAGGTCCTTCAGGATCAGGGGGTCTGCATCCTTCACGAAAACGCCTCCATAGGGAGTGTCCGCCGTCATCTCTCCCTTGCCGTCCACGAACTGTATAAAGGGAAGCCCGTATACCTGCCCCACCCGGTTGTCGTCCTCACCAAAGGCCGGGGCAATGTGGACAATACCGGTACCGTCGCTCATGGTCACGTAGCGATCGCAGACAACGTAATGGCCTTTTTTGCCCTGCTTTGCCGCAGCCTCCCCGGTGTAGGCAAACAGCGGCTCGTATTCCTTGTATTCCAGATCCTTTCCGGTGTAAGTCTCCAGTATCTCGTAGGCCGGAGCCTCCTCCGTTTTCAGTTTTCCCAGCACCTTGTCCAGAAGAGCCTGCGCCATGTAGTAGGTGCAGCCGTCTGCCGCCTTTACCTTACAGTATGTCTCGTCTGGATTGACGCAAAGGCCCACGTTGGAGGGAAGGGTCCACGGGGTGGTGGTCCATGCCAGGAAATAGGCCTCCTCTCCCTTCACCTTAAACCTTGCAATGGCGGAGCGCTCCTTCACCAGCTTATAGCCCTGGGAAACCTCCTGGGCCGAAAGGGGCGTGCCGCATCTGGGGCAATAGGGAACGATCTTAAAGCCCTTGTACAAAAGCTTCTTATTCCAAATCTCCTTCAGGGCCCACCATTCCGATTCGATATAGTCGTCCTCGTAGGTGACGTAGGGATTTTCCATGTCCGCCCAAAAGCCCACGGTGGAGGAGAAATCCTCCCACATGCCCTTGTATTTCCATACGCTCTTTTTGCATTCCTGGATAAAGGGCTCCATTCCATATTCCTCGATCTGTTCCTTGCCGTCCAGACCCAGCTTCCGCTCAACCTCCAGCTCCACAGGAAGTCCATGGGTATCCCAGCCGGCCTTTCTGGGCACCATGTACCCCTTCATGGCCCGATATCGGGGGATCATGTCCTTGATCACCCGGGTAAGGACGTGCCCGATATGAGGCTTGCCGTTTGCCGTGGGCGGCCCGTCGTAGAAGGTGTAGGTCTCACCCTCTCTGCGGTTCTCCATGCTCTTCTCAAAGACATGGTTCTCTTTCCAGAATTTCTCAACCTTTTTTTCCCGTTCAACGAAATTTAAGTTCGTGTCTACTTTCTGGTACAAAACTCTTCCCTCCTGTGAATTTTTCTAACCTTTTGACAAGATCACGCTCCGCCGTATGCGGGGCGCCGCCCTGGATCCATCCCAAAGACGGCCGCACCCTCCTATGCTCACACAGACCCATGGACTCAGCCAGCATTTTCTCCCAACAAACAAAAAAACTCCGTCCTGTAAAAGGACGAAGTCAAAAAACACCGCTGTACCACCTGTTACCAGTTACAACTACGCACATCTGCGTAAGCTTCCCGTAACGGGGGACTGCCGTCACCTCCTACCTGCTGCCGCCCTGCCGCAGGCGATGACAGCTCTCAAAGGCGAAACTCCGGAGTGATCTTGGGCTGCTCCTACTCGCACCGGGCTTCCACCATCCCCAGCTCTCTGACCCTTTCGCGCAGCTTACTGTCTCCATCAAGGTTCTTCTCTCTATGAACGAATAGTTTCCTTATGATGATTCATTATAAAGGCTTCAAAATATGTATGTCAAGTCTTTTTTCTTTCCACCGCCCCCTCCTGAGATGCCAGAGAACCTGTCCGTCTGGACGGCCGCATACAAAATCCACGAAAAACCACCGGGAATAGTCGCTTTTTTGTACATTCCCGCCATCGTCTCATGGCCTCCATGGCAAATGTGCACACCTGCCTGAAAGAGAGGGCCGCTAAATTTTATTTTTCTTTTTTCATGCTCCCGGTGTAGTCTTGGGGTGGAAAAGATGCTATAATAGACACGCTTATGGGGAAAAATAATCAGACAAGCCCTGGTTATGTAAGACAATCTTTTTTAGAAGGGATATTTTATGATAAAAACACGCTTTTTACAAAAACAACCACTGGGCAGACGGCTCCTCTGCGGCCTGCTGGCGGCGTGCATCCTTTTTGCGCAGCCCAGCTCCGCCGCCTCGGAGGATGCCTCCTCCGATCCTGCCGTCACCTCGCCCACTCCTACTCCGGATCCCCACACCGAAGCCTACTACCAGCCCGCCGAAACCAATTCCATTGCCGGCTGGCCCCAGGGACCCTCCGTGGAGGCCGTCTCAGCCGTGGTCATGGATCTCTCCACGGAGGCCATCCTGTACTCCAAAAATGCAGATCAAAAGCTTTATCCTGCCAGCATCACCAAGATCCTTACCACCCTGCTGGGCTGTGAAAAGCTCTCCATGAAGGAAAAAGTCCAGGTTTCCCAGGCGGCGGCCTATGGCATCGAGCCGGGCAGCTCCACCATCTATGCGGACACGGACGAGATCTTTACCGTCCAGCAGTCCCTCATGGCCGTCATGCTGGAATCCGCCAATGAAATGGCTCTCGCCATCGGGGAAAAGGTCTCCGGATCGGTGAAAAAGTTTGTGGAGCTGATGAATCAGCGGGCCGCACAGCTGGGCTGCACCAACACCCACTTTAACAACCCCAACGGCCTCCCTGACGAGACCCACCTCACCACGGCAAGGGATATGGCCCTGATCGCAAAGGGGGCATGGGGGAATCCCCTGTTCCGAAGGTTTGCCACAAGGGACCTTTTTGAGATTCCTCCCACCAACATTTTCCAGGAGACCCGATACCTCCTTAATCACCACAAGATGATGGAAGGACGGGACTACGCCTACCCAGGAGTTTTAGGCGGCAAGACTGGCTACACGGTGGCTGCCGGAAACACCCTCGTGACCTACGCCAGGAGAAAGGGTATGTCCGTGGTGGTAGTGGTCATGGGCTCCATCGGCGGCGGCTACTCGGACACGGCCGCTCTTTTGGACTACGCCTTCGGCAATTTTCAGCAGACGGGCCTGAATGTGGACCTTGAGCCAACCCTGCGGGTACAGCTTCCCTGCGAACGGTACCTGCTGAAAAACGGCGGAAACACCTACCCCTTCTACTACACCGCAGACGCCCAGGTCACCCTTCCCGCAGGGGTGGACGTCTCGGCCCTGGAGAAACGGCAGACTCTCTTATCCAACGCCGCCGGGCCCCTTCGGTTGAAAAGCAGCTATTATCTCAACGGACAGCCGGTGGGCTTTGGCATACAATACGAAAGAAAGGTCCTTCCGGACCTTCTCGTGAACCATGGATGAATGATCTAAAAAAATTTACTCCTCGTCCTGCCCGTCTGGGCAGGACTCCCGCCTGATATGGCGTCTCATGCGCATAGCGTCCCGCTTCATACGGATCTCCTCCGCCTCCTCCTGCCGGATCAGGCGCAGTCTTTTGATCGCATAATAATTCCCATCCTCCGTTCTCCGTATGCGGATCCTTCCCTCCAGCGCCCCGTGCTTCTGGCAGCAGGACACGCTGTAATAGACCTTGGAATTGTTCATAAACCAGCGAACCCTGCGCTTGGCCGGATTTCCGCACAGCGGACACCGGGTGCTTGCCACCTCCCGATCCTTGGACGCCTTCTCCCTGGTGGGAAATTCCCTGGAAACATAGATGGTATGGGTGGGATAAGAGATGTGCACCTCCTCCTTTTTTGTTTTTGGGTTTTGGTACACGTCCATGGAAAAGTAGGGCTGGATGGCGGCCGCATCCAGCTTCTGCAAAATGCAGGCCGTATACCAGGCATCGGACAGGGCCCTGTGAAAGCCCATCCTCTTGGGGATGGACAGCCTGTCCGCCGCGTATTCCAGGGACCGCTGCTCCGGCCCCTCCTCAAAGCACATGGAAAAAAGCTTCTGAACATTATAATACTTCACCGGTCCGGGAAGCATCTCCAAAATGCCATAGTATTTCATATTTCTCTGAAGCTCCATCACGTCCTGACTGCCCCAGGTAAAAAGATAATACTGAGGGCCGCACCACTCCAAAAACTCCCTCACTGCCTGGGGGAAGGGCGTCCCCTTCCTGAGATCCTTGTAATCAACATGGACGACCTCATGAATGCTGTCATGGATCCACCTATATACCTGCGGACGGACCAGCCGCTGGAAGCTGTCCGTGATCTCTTTGTCATCGTTCATCTTTACCGCACCGATCTCAATGATCTCAAAGGGCAGACGTGCGTCCTCATGCTTTTTTCCGTCGGGACTCTGGTTCCACTCCAGGTCGAACACAATGTAATTCATGGCCTCGGTTCCTTTACGATTTCTTCGGTGATGAAGTCTGCTGCTTCGCATTTGCGGTATCAGTATAGCAGACAAATCCCCCTCTGTAAAGGCAGGGCCCCAAAGGAAAAGGGTGCGTCACCGCCCTTCCCCGCCTGCGATGGCTCCAGACAGCAGCAAAACCCCTGCCGGCTGCAGCCGGCAGGGGAGAAAATAGGGGGTCCATATGATAAAAAACAATCTTTTTGTAAAAGGCAGCCTGCCCGGCATCAGCCCTCGATGCTGATAAACCTCTTTTCCTCTGCCTCCTTCCGGGCATCCGCCTTGGGGAAGGTCACATACAGGACACCATTGTCATATTTTGCGTGGATGTCCTCCTGCTTCATATTCTTCCCCACGAAGAAGCTTCTGGAGCACTGACCGCTGTAACGCTCTTTTCTCACATATTTTCCATTGTCATCCTTCTCATCCTTGTTCTCTGTCCTGGACGCCTGGATGGTGAGATAGCCCTCCTTCAGCTGGAGCTTCAGATCCTCCTTGCGAAATCCCGGCAGATCCACATGCAGCTCATACCTGCCGTCCACATCCTTAATGTCCGTTTTCATCAGCTCCGAGGTCCAGTGACCATAATTCCTTCTGGCCTCTCTCTCAACCGGAAATCTCATCCAATCATCAAATAAATCTTCTCCAAAAATACTAGGCATCAACATCATTCATTCCTCCTGTCTATTCATATCACAATTTGTGTAGTTATTATGTCCGGGGGAAGTGTTTTTTACTTCCCTCTCTTGTTATAGCTGTAATATAACACGTTTTGTTAGCACTGTCAATATGCGAGTGCTAATTGTTTTGTGAAGAATTTGTGAAGTCTTGATTTTATGGGCTTCACAGGGGTTTTTCACTTGCTTTCGCACTCGATTTTCTTGATTCGGCCACCTTCAAGGTTCAAGATTCAATGATCAAAAGTTGTACAATATGAAAAAGGCCTTCGTGTTCCCAAAAAAGATCTGGCCGATAAAATGGCAAAAGCTCTTGATGTTAATTCTCATACCCTCTGTGATACCGCTGGACGTGACGCTTCCGAAATGTTGGAACTGCTTTTCTGGCCAGATGAATTTAATCCATCTGCCCTGCATCTGTTTCTTCCTCGGAAATTTCCTGGTGAAAAATGCAATGAAGCAGCAGACACTTCCGTTTATTGCCATGACAACGATAGATGGCCGGCTCATGCTCCTGTCTATATGTGGTTTGGCTATGGAGTTCT
>JAUNJL010000171.1 GCA_030533315.1 Eubacteriales bacterium | reverse complement strand
GGCTGAAGGGGAGAAAGCTGGAGCTGCGCCGCGAAGGATGAAGGGCGGCCACCGTGCTTCCAGGGGCGTTGTCTTTGAAAAGCGGTGCATGGAGCCGCAGCTGCATAAAAAAGCTCTGCCCATTCTGCGGATGCAAAATGGGCAGAGGTGAGAGATCATGAAACGGTGCGGCGGGTATGCACATCCGACGCACTGTTTCTAGGAATATACGGAATGATGGAAAATCCTTCCAACACGGACAATTCGCGGAAGCCCTCACATGGCATCGGGACAACTGTTAAAAAATGCTTTGAGCATCTGGCGGCCTAACGGTTGGCCATTTCGCAAAGCTCGGCCAGCATTTTGGGAAGATCCTTATCCATGGTCTCATCGGAGAATTGGCAGGTGCCGACGGCCTTGTGGCCTCCTCCGTTATATTTCAGCATGAGACTTCCTACGTTAAGGTCACAGGTGCGGTTCAGGATACTGTAGCCCACTGCTGCGGAGCAGCCCTTGCCGCCCCGTCCACTGACGATCCAGGCAGATATATTCTGCTGGGGATACATGCTGTAGATCATAAAACGGTTTCCTGTATAAATGGGTTCCACGCCCCTTAGGTCGGTGATGATCACGTTGCCCTCCGTGCGGGTATGCTCGGATACCATTTCTTTAAACTTTGCAGTCTGCTCATGATAAATCTCGATGCGCTCGATCACGTCTGGCATAGACAGGATCTCATCCGTGGTCATGGTGCGGCAGGCATCGATGAGCTTTTCCATCAGCTGATAGTTGGAAATGGTGAACTGGCGCCAGCGCCCAAGCCCGGTGCGGGGATCCATGAGAAACCCGATCAGGATCCAGCCTGTGGGGTTCATGACCTCGTCGATGGTCAGGTGGCCGGAATCGACTTTGTCAACGGCCGTCATCATGTCGTCAAACTGGGGAAAGCGCTCTTTGCCGCCATAATATTCATAAATGATCCTGGCACAGGAAGGAGCGACCCGGCTTTCGCCTTTGTACTTGCCAGCCAGCGCCAGACGCTCGTGCTCACTGGAATGATGGTCGAACCAGAGCCCGCAGCCCTCCACATAGGGAACATTTGCCAGACAGTCGTCCTCATTTACCTCAACCAGACCGTCCTGCAAGTCCTTGGGATGTGCGAACATCCAATGGTCAATGACGCCGGCCTCTTTTAATAGGGCGCCGCAGGCAAGTCCATCAAAATCGGAACGTGTAACTAATCGCATATCTTTATCCTTTCTATCACGATATGATTTGTGGTTCATTTCCCTTACGGCCGGTAAGGGATCACCCATCTTGTGGCTTAAAACAGGCGTTTTGGTACTTGGATAAATTATACTACGAATCATTTTTTGTGTCCAGTCATCCGTGAGATATCCCCAAAAGAATTTTCCGCAGAGGACGCTTGGAATGTTTGGCAGGAATTTGCCTCTCTTGCGGGGAGGCTTTGGAGAGGGGCTGGCCGCTTGTCCCAGCGGCTGTGTTTTCACCATATTTTCACGGGGTTTTTTCTGCGTTTTGCGGTCCGAGGCCGATCTCCTCCAAAAGCCTTTGTGCCTTTTCCGAATTTTCCTTTGCCACATAAAGATTGGCTCCGGCCCGGGAATTTCCTCCATACAGATTCATGAGCCCGGCGTTTCCCAGATCCTCTTTTAAGGCGGGAATGTGGTTGTCCTTCAGGAAATGAAGGAGCATTTCTGCCTGTAGATTGTCTTCTGCCGTAAAGATTTTTACGATTTCCAAGGTCATAAGGTGTTTCCTCCTAAACGGTGATATAGGTGTGTCTCTGCAAAGGGAGACTGCATTCGG
>JAUNJL010000081.1:3159-10431 GCA_030533315.1 Eubacteriales bacterium | reverse complement strand
CTAAAGTAAAGATGTTTTTTGTAAATCCCTTAGGCCGCCTGGTTTTCTCCCTCAGGCCGTTTTTCCTTAGGGAGGGTGACGGTGATGGCCGTTCCCATTCCCAGCTCGCTCTCCACGCTGATGGTCCCCCCTAAGAAGGTAACCCCATGCTTGACGATGGACAGGCCCAGGCCCGTGCCGCCGATCTCCTTAGAGTGGCTCTTGTCCACCCGGTAGAACCGCTCGAAAATACGGCTCTGGTCCTCCCTGGGAATGCCGATGCCCGTATCCTTCACGGTGATGGTGACCTCCTCCGGCTTCTCCTCCAGAAGGATGCTGACGGTCCCGTCATTTTTGTTGTATTTTACCCCGTTCTCGCACAGGTTATGGAGAACCTCCTCCAGAATGGGCGGCACGGTACGCACAGCCGCCGTCCCGCCGATGTAGAGATGGACGTTCTGCTTTTTCGCCTCATCCTTCAGGTTTCCAAAGACCTCCTTGGACATGGCGTAAAGGTCCACCTCCGTCCACTCGTAGGGAATCTCCCCCTCGTCAAGCTGGGAGATCTTGATCACATCCTGGACCAGAGAGATCAGCCGCTGAGCCTCCCGGTAGATTCTTCCGGCGAAGGTCTTAATATCCTCCTCCTTCACGTACCCGTCCTGGATGATCTCCGCGATGCCTGAGATGGAGGTCAGTGGTGTTTTCAGCTCATGGGAAACATTGGCGGAAAACTCTCTTCGCAGATTCTCCCGCTCCACCCGCTCGGTCACATTCATCAGGAGAAGGACCGCTCCCTCTACGTCCCCCTCTCTTGTCACAGGGTTGGCGATGAGCTGAACGTCCTCCCCGTCGATCTTCATGGTGACCTCCTTGTGCTCTCCTGCCAGGACCCTTCCGATGATCCCCCGGAACTCCTCGTTCCGGCTTAAGGAATATACGCTCTCCCCGTTTCTGGGGCTTTTTACCTTAAACAGCTTCCAGGCGCTGGAATTTCCGGACAGGATCATGGTGTACCGGTCGATGACAAGAAGCCCCTCCTGCATATTCTCCGTGATGATGGAAAACTCCTCCTGCTGCCTGCCCGCCGTTTCAAGCTGCTTGGCGATAAGCCGGTTCTGCTTGTACATCCGGCTGAGCAGGGGAGAGATCTCCTCGTAGATCTGATTCTCCTCCGGGTGCTCCAGATCCAGCTGGTTGATGGGTTCCACGATCTTCCCGGCGATCCGCGCGGCAAAAAAGCCGGACAGGATCATCATCACCAGCACCACCCACAGCATAGGCTGGATCAGCTCCAAGATCAGTGTGAGCAGAGAAAACTGGGTGCTGGACACCCGCAGGATGTTTCCGTTATCCAGCCGGAGGGCGTAATAGGTGGTCTTCTCCGACAGGGTGGCAGACATCCGGGAGGCGCGTCCAACGCCCCTTGACAGGGCCTCCTGAACCTCTTCTCTGTCCAGGTGGTTTTCCATCCCTGACGCCTCCGCCTCGCTGTCATAGAGAACCTTGCCGTCCTCCTGGATATAGGTGATCCGGGAATCCTGGTTTTTTATCTTTTCCAGATATTGGATCCCCTGCTCCAAAACGCCTCCCGCCAGATAGGAGGCTTCCTTTTCAAGTTCCTTCCCAATTTGAGCCCCAAAATGATGATACAGGATACCCATCATAAAAGTTAGTCCCAGCCCTAAAACGACGGCTGAGACTACCATGATGGACTTGAAAAACTTTTTCGTCAATGTTCCATCCTCTTTTCTTTTACTCCAGAAGCTGATGCTCGTTGTTCCGATGCTCTCCGATCATGGAATACTCTACCCACTCCGCGATATTCACCGCATGGTCCCCGATCCGCTCAAAATACTTGGCTGTCATCAGAAGATCCAGACCGGCCTTCGCGTCCAGCTCTCCGCCGTAGATCAGCTTCGCCAGCGTATCCTTGATCTCATTGAAGGCCTCGTCCACCACGTCGTCGTCCAGGATCACCTGGCGGCAGAGATCCAGGTCCTTCTTCACAAAGGCGTCCACACTCTCAGTCACCATCTTCACCGTATTGACCGCGATCTTCTCCACATTTACCGGAATGACCACGCTCTTGTCCATGTACCGGGCAATGTCGGCGATGTCCGCCGCCTGATCCCCGATCCGCTCCATATCCGAAACCATCTTCAGGGCCGCGGAAACTGCCCGGAGATCCTTTGCCACCGGATGCTGGTGAAGAAGGAGGCTTAAGCAGTGGGTTTCGATCTCCCTCTCCTTGGCGTCGATCTCCTTGTCCGTCTCAAAAACCTGACGGGCCAGCTTCTCACCCTCGCCCTGAATGGCCCTGGCGGAAAGGGAAATGGCCTTCTCGCAAAGGCTTCCCATGGTGATCAGCTCCACATGCAGCTCCTCTAGCTGCCGTTCAAACTTTTTCCCCATATTCATCAACCAAACCTTCCTGTGATGTAGTCCTCTGTCCGCTTATCTGACGGCATAGAGAACAGTTTGTCAGTTTCATCATACTCTACCACCTCGCCCAGAAGGAAGAACGCCGTCCTGTCGGAGATACGGGTGGCCTGCTGCATGTTGTGGGTAACAATGACAATGGTATAATCCTCCTTCAGCTCCATCGCCAGCTCCTCGATCTTGGAGGTGGAGATGGGGTCCAGAGCGGAGGTGGGCTCGTCCATAAGAAGCACCTCCGGCTGCACTGCCAGAGCCCTGGCGATGCAGAGACGCTGCTGCTGTCCGCCGGACATGCCAAGGGCGCTCTTTTTCAGGCGGTCCTTCACCTCATCCCAGATGGCGGCGTCCCGCAGGGATTTCTCCACGATCTCATCCAGCTTCGCCTTGGAGTGGATGCCGTGGGTCCTGGGGCCGTAGGCGATGTTATCATAAATGCTCATGGGGAAGGGATTGGGCTTCTGGAACACCATACCCACCCGCTTGCGGAGCAGGTTTACATCCATGTTCCCATAAATATCCTCCCCGTCAAGAGCAACCTTTCCCGTGATCACACAGCCCTCCACCAGGTCGTTCATCCTGTTCAGGGATTTCAGCAGAGTGGATTTTCCGCAGCCGCTGGGGCCGATAAAGGCCGTGATCTTTTTCTCCGGAATATCCATGTTGATGGTCTTTAAGGCATGGAAATTTCCATAGTGGAGATTCATATTTTCGATTGATATTTTCGTTGTCTCACTCATTTTCCTTTATCCTTTCGCAATACGCTTTGCCGCCACGCCGGACAGCCAGTTGATAAACAATACAAACAGCAGGATGATCACTGCCGTCGCAGCCGCCTGGTTCATATGAAGTCCCTCGCTGGAGAGCACGTACATATGAAGGGCCAGGGTACGCCCGGAGCTCATAAGGTTCTGTGCAATATCCGGCAGGGTACCGGAGGTGTACAGAAGGGCTGCCGTCTCGCCAACCACACGGCCGATGGCCAGGATGATACCGGCCAGGATGCCAGGAACGGCGGAGGGCAGAACGATGGTAAAAATGGTACGCAGCTTTCCGGCTCCCAGGCCGAAGCTGGCTTCCCTGTAGGAATCCGGCACAGACCGCAGGGCCTCCTCCGCGGTACGCATAATGAGAGGCAGGATCATGATCACCATGGTCATGGCTCCAGAGAGCATGGACAGCCTCCACTTCAGGGTGGTCACGAAGAACAGCATACCAAAGAGGCCGAACACGATGGAGGGAATACCGGAAAGAGTCTCAGCCGTGATCCGGATCAGGCTCACAAACCGGCTTCCCTTTTTTGCGTACTCCACAAGGTAGATGGCCGCGAAGATCCCCAGGGGAGCGGCGATCACCAGGGAGATGATGGTCATGAGAAAGGTGTTGATCAGGGAGGGTACCAGGGAAACGTTTTCCGAGGTATACTCCAGGCTGAACAGGTCCGCGCTTAAGTAGGGGACGCCCTTCACTAAAATGTAGACCACCAGGAAGGCAAGCATGGCAAAGGTGACGATGGTTGCCAACAGGGTCAGAAGAGCCAGAACTCCCGACATAGGATGGCGCAGGTAGGAGCGCATCTGGTCCGACATGGTGACGGTGTTTCGTTTCTGTGACGCGCTTGGCGCTTTTTCCGCCACGGCAGAGGTATTGTTAATCAGCATATGGAGACCTCCTGTTCAGTAAGGAAAGACTTAAATTGATGATCAGAATGAACACAAAGAGCACTACCGCCGTGGCGATCAGGGCCTCCCTGTGAAGTCCGCTGGCGTATCCCATCTCCGTCACGATGTTCATGGTCATGGTACGGACGCCCTTTAAAAGTCCTTTCGGCATACGGGGCTGGTTTCCGGCGATCATAACGACGGCCATGGTCTCGCCGATGGCCCTTCCGATCCCCAGCACCACACCGGCCAGGATGCCGGACTTTGCTGCCGGAAGCACCACGAAGAAGATGCTTCTCTCCTTGGTTGCCCCAAGGGCCAAAGAGCCCTCATAGTAGCTCTCCGGAATGCTGCGGATGGCAGATTCCGTCACGCCGATAATGGTAGGCAGGATCATCATTCCAAGAAGAAGGATGGCCGCCAGCATACTGGTACCCGTTCCGCCGAAGGTGCTGCGGATAAAGGGAACCAGGACCACCAGGCCGAAGAAGCCGTACACGATGGAGGGAACGCCCGCCATCAACTCGATGCCGGATTTTAAGGGGCCGTAGATCTTTTTCGGACAATATCTTGCCATAAACACGGAGGTAAACAAGGCGATGGGCACGCCCACCAGGATGGCTCCTCCCGTGACGTAAATACTGGCCACGATCATCGGCAATATCCCAAATTTGTTGTTTGCCGGCTTCCACAGCTCCCCGAAAAGGAATTTCAGGGGACCGATCTTCCCGATGGTGGGAAGGCCGTTGGCAAACAGGAAGATGCAGATCAGAAATACCGCCAGTACCGAGGTACATGCAGCGATCATAAAAATGACCTTCATAGCTTTTTCTTTCAGTTGATTCATACCGTTACCTGTCTTTCTAATAGATTCTGGTGTTTCAGACGCCAGGCACATAGGAAAAAACTCCGGACGCCCTCTTTTTGCACGGGGCGTTTTCTTATATGCCTGGTAGTGCAAGCGGCGCGGACATGCCCTTTTACTGACACATCCGAGCCGCTTTCATACCCCGTCAGGCAATCTTTCTTACCAGATATTTATCCTGATTCTTTTTCAAAACCTCTGCCGTCCTGGCCTCGATTACTCCGCAAGCTCCTCCCAGGTGGTGGTCTCGCCAGTGAAGATTGCCTTCACCTGCTCGCTTGTCAGATCCTCTGTCTCGTTGCTGTTGTTTACGATCACGGCGATACCGTCCTTCGCGATCACCGTAGCGGTCAGGCCGTCCTCTTCCTCTTCCTTTAAGTTACGGGAAGCCATACCGATGTCGAAGATGCCTTCCTTCGCGGAGGTGATACCGGTGGTGGAATCACTCTGCTGTACCTCTACGGTCACGTCTGCGTTTACTTCCTGATAAGCCTCTGCCAGCTTCTCCATAACCGGTGTTACGGAGGAGGAACCGCCTACAACAACCTTGCCGGATACTCCTGCGCTCTCATATGCGGCAGCCTCAGCGTCCACCTTGATGTAGCCGTTGTCCTCTACAACCTGCTGGCCCTCAGCGCTCATGATGAAGTTGATGAAATCCTGAGCGGTCTCGCTCACTTCCTCGGTGGTCACGATGTTAAAGGGACGGGACACCTTGTAGGAATCGTTGGAAACGTTCTCAACGCTTGCCTCTGCGCCGTCGATCTTTACAGCCTTTACGGTGTCATCCAGGGAACCAAGGGAAATGTAGCCGATGGCGTTCTCGTCGCCGGATACGGTGGTCATCATAACGGAGGTGCTGTTTGTGATGCTGGCCTCCTCTGTGGTCATATCCACCTTCTCGCCGTCGATCTTCTCCTCAATGCCGAACAGCTCGATGAAAGCGCCTCTTGTTCCGGAACCGTCCTCACGGGAGATGACGGAGATGTCTCCGCTTGCTGCATAGGCTGTGCCCGCAAATACGGTAGTGCCAACAAGTGCTGCTGTTAAGACTGCTGCGATTCTTTTCTTCATGATTGTTTTTCTCCTCTTTTTTATTTATATGATTTGCTTGATGCCTCATAGACAAGTCAAAGTATACGTGGGAGAGGTTAAATGTGAAAGTTTGATAATGTAAAATAACCGTAAAAAGTTTTGGGGGTATTTAAAGGAATGGTAATGATTGCGAGGGCACGCATTTTGTGGGGGCTTCATTGACATTTTTAGTGCTGGCATATATCATGGAAGAAACCTAAATATTGAGGGAGGATTCGATACGGATGAAAAAGATACTGCTTATCGCTACTGGCGGGACGATTGCTTCTAAGTATACAGCCGAGGGCCTTTCTCCCCAGCTTTCTGCCGGGGAGCTGCTGTCCTATATTCCTGGGGCGAAGGATTTTTGCACCATCGACACCATACAGCCCTTCTCCCTGGACAGCACCAACATCCAGGCGGCCCACTGGCTTCAGCTTGCCCGGCTTATCGAGAAGAATTATGAGTTTTACGACGGGTTTGTGATCTGCCACGGCACGGATACCATGGCCTACACAGGGGCCGCCCTCTCCTACCTGATCCAGAACAACCGGCGGCCCATCGTCATCACGGGGGCCCAAAAGCCCATCGACCTGGCTATCACCGACGCCCGCTCCAATCTTCTGGACAGCCTGCGGTTTGCCTCCCACGACAGGGCCCACGGCGTCTCCATCGTCTTCGGGGGAAAGGTGATCGCCGGTACCAGGGCAAAGAAGGAGTTTTCCAAAAGCTACAACGCCTTTTCCAGCATCAACTACCCGGACATTGCCTCCATCCACGATCAGCGGATCATTTTCTACATCGACGACAAGGATCAGTCCACAAAGCCCCTCGTCTTTTCCCACACCATGAACGAGCGTGTCTTTCTCCTGAAGCTGATCCCCGGCATGGACGGCGGGGTACTGGACGCCCTTTTTGATTCCTATGATGGGCTGATCATCGAATCCTTCGGCGTCGGCGGCCTTCCCAGCTACGAAAACGACAGCTTCCTTAAGGCCCTGGATAAGTGGATGTCCGCCGGAAAGCCGGTCTGCATGGCCACCCAGGTCACCCATGAGGGCAGCGATCTGGAGGTCTATCAGGTAGGAAAGATCATCAAGGAGCGTTTTCCTATCCTGGAATCCTACGATATGACCTTAGAGGCCTCCGTCACCAAGCTCATGTGGGCCCTGGGCCAGACAAAGGATATGGAGGACTGCCGGAGGCTGTTCTGCACCACCATCAACCACGACCTGCTCTTTCTTTAAAGGCAGG
>JAUNJL010000081.1:0-3059 GCA_030533315.1 Eubacteriales bacterium | reverse complement strand
CGGAGGCTGTTCTGCACCACCATCAACCACGACCTGCTCTTTCTTTAAAGGCAGGACAAACGCAAGAAAAGAGGAGGAGATCCCACCAACATAGTATCTCTTCCTCTTTTTTTGTTTTATTCCAGAGAGAGCCCCTCCTTTTCCATCTCCTTCCCCTTTTTTCCAGTGAGGAGAAGGGCGCTGGTCACGGCGGTAAAGGGAGCCACGGTGACAAGGCCGAAGCTTCCCACGATGGTATCCAGGATCTCCGCGGAAACGTACTTGTAATTCAGGATGTTGTCAATGGGGGTGCCCTGGGCCATAAAGGTCATCAGAAGGGCGATGTATCCGCCGGAGTAGGCCAAAAGCAGGGTGGTCGTCATAGTCCCCATAGCCGCCCGGCCTACATTCATCCCCGATTTCGCCGCCTCCCTCCATCCGATAGAGGGCTTTTTCTCAATGACCTCATTGACGGCGGAGGTAATGTCCACCGCCAGATCCATCATGGCCCCGGAGGCCCCGATAAAGATCCCGCTCATAAAGATCTGGGTCAGGTTCAGATTTTGGTAGCCCGCGTACAGCAGGCTTTCGGAATAAGCCATAACGGCCCCGTGGATCTTGAAGGCGTCTGTAAAGACGCAGCCCATCACACAGGTGACGAACACGCCCAGAAGGGCGCCGCTGCTGGCGGCGACGGTCTTTTTGTCAAAGCCGTACACCAGAAAAATAATGATCACCGTCAGAAGGACCGTGAGCAGAAGGCCACACCACACAGGATTTACGCCCTTTAAGCAGGAGGGGATCATGATCTTCCAGATGGCGAGGATCGTGATGACAAAGGAGTAGACGGCCCGCAGGCCAGGTCTCCCCGCAAAGAGCAGAAGCAGGGCCACAAACAGCGCCGCCAGAAGGGCTTCCCGCCCCAGGCGGTAATGGTCGCTCATCATCACCGAAAGGATCTGGTCCTCCTTGTAGCTCACCACCACATGGGCCACATCCCCCTCTGCAAACATCTTATCCGACTCCAGGGAGCCGCTTAGCATATTCACTGCCTTTGTGGTCTGTCCCTGAAATTTTCCTCCAAGGAGCTCCACCTGGCAGTACTGCTCCCCGGACTGGATCAGCCCGGAGCTGTGTACCGTGCTTTCGTCTGTGGAAAGCACCTTTGCCCTGACCCTGTCGGTTCCCTGATAAATAGCAGCATCCTCATAGCCCGTGGGAAGGGCCATGAGGATCAGGATCATACATATCGCCGCTAAGGAAACCGAGCTCTTTTTCAGCCAGTTTCTCATGCTTTCCCTACTCCTTACTCTACTCCTGTCAATGCTGCCAGCTTGTTGAAGATGTCCGTATTGTCATAGTATCCGCAGAACTCTTCCTGTCCGGCGCCCATGGCAAGAACCTCTACCGGAAGTCCTGTATGGGCGTAGGAGGAGAAGCTGATACCAGATTTGTTGTTGAGGATGTGGGTGATAGTCACAGTAAGAGGCTCATAGCTTCCATACAGAAGGTACTCCTCCTGGCCAAACTCCTCTTCCTCACCGGTGCGGGACATGGTCTCGTCGTAAGCGGCCTTCAGTTTATCATACTCATACTCGGTCATAACCAGAGAACCGGTGTCCTCAGATTCCGGATGGGAATCCGCGTTGTCCGCCTGGTTGGAGGCCTCCTCCCCGCCGGTGGGAGCCTGAAGGCCGAAGAGCTCTGTCACATCAGCCATCACCTTATCAAAATCTGTCTTGTTCTCTTTATAACCAGCTACGTAATCAGAATCAAACTTCGCGTAGGAAAGCTTCTGATTCTCCAGGTTTGTCAGGAAGGTGTCGTAATCGGTTCCTGCAAAGCCGATGGTCAGACCGCCGGTCTCGTGGTCGCCGGTCACCAGGATCAGAGTCTCCTCTGGATGCTCCTTGTAAAACTGGATGGCCTTGCCAACTGCGTCGTCCAGAGCCAGAGTATCGGTGATGGTTGCGCCTGCGTCGTTGGCATGACATGCCCAGTCGATCTTACCGCCCTCTACCATCATAAAGAAGCCTGTCTCGTTGTCCAGGACCTCGATTCCTTTTTCCACATAATCCGCAAGACCCCATTCGCCGTCCTCCAGATCCATAGCGTAGCTCATGGCGTCACTGTCTGCCAGAGTCTCGTCGATAACGATAACCTTTCCGTCCTCCGCGGTCAGGGCCTCTGCCTCTGCCTTTGTGAAGACTACCTTGTATCCGGCCTCCTCAGCCTTCTCATAAAGATCCTGCTGATCTCCCTCGGGCCCTGTCACCTTCTTTAAGCCGCCGCCTGCGAAATAATCAAACTCGCTGGCGATCAGCTCCTCGCCGATCTCATAGTAGCTGTTTCTGGATGCCTGATGAGCATAGAAGGCAGCCGGTGTGGCATGGTTCAGGTTTACAGAGGAAAGGATTCCGATCTTATAACCCATCTGCTTTTTCAGCTTCTCCGCGATGGTCTCATAAGGCGTCTCCATAGCCTCGTCCATGTTGATGGTACCGCTGTAGGTCTTGTTTCCCGTAGCGATGGAGGTAGCAGTGGAAGCGGAATCCGGACAGAAGGAGGTGCTGTCATAGGTCTGTGCGGAACCGGCTACCGGAAGGCTTAACATGTTCAGGTTGCTCTGGCTGGTAAGGATCTCGTCTCCATCATCTGCCAGGGCGCTTAAATAATAGTTTGTGGTCTGGATCTGAGGATAGCTCATTCCGTCGCCAATGAAGAGGAAAATATACTTGGGAGCCGCTGCGGACGCCTCCTGTGCGAAAACTGCCTGTGCAGGGGCTGCACAAGGAGCCATCATTGCCGCTGCAAGTAACCATGCGCTGATTTTTTTTGCTTTCATAAATGCCGTTCTCCTTTTACTTCTTCTTTCTTCTTTGTACAGTTTTTGGTACGTTCTTTTTCATACATTCCTTTTGAAACACGGTTTCAACGGTTGTTATTGTATCAGCGCAATTTTAAATGCGCCTGCCTGGTTTTGTTAAATGCAAGTCAAAATTTTTCCCAAAATATTAAGGGATGAAGTAACAGTTCAGCCCTGCCATTTTCACTTGCTGAAAATGGACAGGCCAATAAAT
>JAUNJL010000170.1 GCA_030533315.1 Eubacteriales bacterium | reverse complement strand
TTGTATACCACGAAGCCGCAGTTTTCGCAGGCCACCTCCGTGTCCACGGAGAAAACCTCCACCAGCGCTCCACACCGGGGACAGGTCTTCTCTGTGATGGTCAGTTCCTTTGCCTTGCTTTGACATCCTTCAAATACCATAATCCGTTCCTCCCCTTCTGCCAGTTTTTTTATGAATACTTCACGCCCTTCCAGTACATAGGAGTGTACACCTCCGCGATCTCCGGAAGGTTCACATCCTTCAGGGCCCATTTCTTAAATTCCTCGAAGCCCGTGCGGTCTACGATGTAGCCGATGTGCTCCTTTCCTCCCGGGGCCTGAGGATCGATGTATTTCTTCACATAATCGTAGGTGTTCAGGATGATGCGAAGAATGCTCTCCTCATCCGCCCACTTGATGAAATCCTCCCCCATCCTGGGATTCTTCTTTCCGGTGCGGCCCAAAAGGGTCAGCCGGTAATACTTCTTCTCGCTCCTGGTCCAGGCCATATCCGGGCAGGCCAGCACGCACTCTCCGCAGCCGATACACCGTTTATGATCCCGCACCGGGCGGTAATTCACCATGGAAATAGCTCCCGTAGACTTCTTCACACAGGCCTTTTCGCAGGCGCCGCAGCTAACGCAGCGGTTGGGATCAAACTGAGGATGGGTCATTCCCATAATCCCAAAATCGTGCATCCGCACCTTCGCGCAGTCGTTGGGACAGCCGGTGAGGGCGATCTTAAAATGAAGGTCGTTGGGGAACACCGCCTTCTCGATCCGCTGGGCGAAGGCCGTGGTGTCGTAGCATCCATAGGGACAGACACGGTTTCCGATGCAGGAGGTAATGTTCCTCGTACCGGAGGCCGGATACCCCTCCCCCGGCGTCTCCTGGTTGATCTCCAAACCCTCGATCAGCTCCTGGAGCGCCTTGTTTACCTCCTCCATGCTCTCGAAGGGGATCCCCGGGATCTCGAAGCCCTGGCGGCTGGTGATATGTACCGTTCCGTTTCCATAGGTCTGGGCGATCTCCTGGATCTTACCAAGATACTTAGCGTCCAGATGGCCTCCGGGCACCCGCACCCGGGATGCAGTCATTCCCCGCTCCTTCGTCACCCGGAAGGCGTTCTTTTTTAATTTTTTTGTATTCATATCCATGCTCATGCTCCGTACCTCCTAATCCAGCAGGGTCTTTCCCTTGGTGTAGGGAAACACCGGCCCGTCCAGGCAGATGTAGGTATCTCCCACCTTACAGTGTCCGCATTTTCCAAGACCGCAGCACATCTTCCTCTCATGGGACACCCAGATATGCTCCTCCCGGATGCCAATATCCAGCAGGCCCATCACCGAAAACCGCATCATGGCCGGAGGCCCTACCACGATGGCGCAGGCATTTTCCCGGTCCTTTAGCTTCAGATTCGGAATATACTGAGTCACCAGCCCTACCTGGCAGGCGGTGTCCCCCTCGGCGCAGTCCACAGTGAGGATCACGTCCATGGTCTTTTTCCACCGGGCCAGGTCCTCCAAAAACAGAATATCGTGAGGCGTCTTAAACCCGGCGATCAGGGTCATGCCCTTTCTCTCCTGGGGATTTTTGGCAAAGTAGTCCACAAGACCCCTCACCGGAGAAAGCCCGGTGCCCCCTGCCATCACGACCAGCTCCCTGCCCTTATACAGGTCCACATCAAAGCCGTTTCCATAGGGTCCCCGAAGAAACAGGGAATCCCCCACATAGTTTTCAAAGATCTCATTGGTCACCTTTCCCACCCGGCGGATGGTCAGGTCGATGGTGTCCTCGGTGATGCCGCTGACGGAGATAGGCGCCTCCCCGTACTTGGGGATGGACACCTCAAAAAACTGCCCCGGCTTTACCTC
>JAUNJL010000080.1 GCA_030533315.1 Eubacteriales bacterium | reverse complement strand
ATTATGAAAGAAAAAGTTGTTTTGGCTTATTCCGGCGGTCTGGATACCACAGCGCTGATTCCATGGCTGAAGGAAAATTTTGATTATGAGGTCATCTGCTGCTGCGTAAACTGCGGTCAGGGAAACGAGCTGGACGGCCTTCAGGAGCGGGCAAAGATGTCCGGCGCGTCCAAGCTGTACATTGAGGATATTGTGGATGAGTTCTGCGAGGAGTTTATCACTCCCTGCGTCCAGGCAGGCGCCGTTTATGAGCACAAATATCTGCTTGGCACCTCCATGGCCCGTCCCGCCATCGCCCGTAAGCTGGTGGAGATCGCCCGGAAGGAGAACGCCGTAGCCATCTGCCACGGAGCCACCGGAAAAGGAAACGACCAGATCCGTTTTGAGCTGGGTATCAAGGCTCTTGCCCCCGACGTGAAGATCATCGCCCCATGGCGTATGACCGACATCTGGACCATGAAATCCCGGGAGGACGAGATCGCCTTCTGCCAGGCCCATGGCATCAACCTTCCCTTTGACACCAGCCACAGCTACAGCCGGGACCGCAACCTTTGGCACATCAGCCATGAGGGTCTGGAGCTGGAGGATCCCTCCCATGCGCCAAACTTTGACGATATGCTGGTATTAAGCGTGACTCCCCAGAATGCCCCGGATAGAGAAACAGAGATCACCCTCACCTTTGAGGCAGGCGTTCCTAAAACCTTAAACGGAAAGGCCATGAAGGTTTCCCAGATCATCACAGAGCTGAACCGTCTGGGCGGAGAAAACGGCATCGGCATTGTAGATATTGTGGAGAACCGGGTCGTAGGCATGAAATCCCGTGGCATCTATGAGACTCCCGGAGGAACCATCCTCACCGAGGCTCATCAGCAGCTGGAGGAGCTGACCCTTGACCGGGAGACCATGGAGACAAAGAAAAAGCTTGGCAGCCAGTTTGCCCAGGTCGTTTACGAGGGAAAATGGTTTACCCCTCTCCGGGAGGCCATCCAGGCTTTCGTGGAGTCCACCCAGAAGTATGTGACAGGAGAAGTGAAGCTGAAGCTTTATAAGGGCAACATCATCAAGGCCGGAACCACCTCTCCCTACAGCTTATACAACGAATCTCTGGCATCCTTTACCACCGGAGATCTCTACGATCACCACGACGCCGACGGATTCATCACCCTCTTTGGCCTTCCCTTAAAGGTTCGGGCCATGAAGATGGCGGAAAACGAGAAATTAAAATAAAGCCTTTCCCCCAAAAGAAAGCCCCTGCTTCCATCGTCAAGGAAACAGGGGCTGTTTTTATGCCAGGGTCTGCAAAGGGGTCGGTCAGGATACCCGGATCTTTTTCTTCTTCAGCCGGTCGTACACCCATTCCCGGAAGAGGGTGTAGCAGACGGACACTGCCGGGATGAAGATCAGCATACCGGCCACTCCCATCAGGCTGCCGCCTAAGGTCACCGCAACCAGCACCCAGATCGCCGGAAGGCCCACGGAGCCTCCCACCACATGGGGATAGATCAGGTTTCCCTCGATCTGCTGCAGGAGCAGGAAGATCCCCAGGAACACCACCGCCTTCATAGGACTTTCCATCAGGATCAAAAGGAATCCCACCGCGCATCCGATAAAGGCGCCAAACACGGGGATCAGCGCCGTAAAGCCCACAAGCACGCCGATCAGCATGGCGTAGGGGAATCTCCCCACCGACAGGACCACGAAAAACATGAAGCCAAGGATCACCGCCTCGATGCACTGGCCGGTGATAAAGCTGGCAAAGATCCGATAGGCGATCTCGCATACGTGAAGGATGTATTTGACGGCTCTCTCGGGCAAAATGGCGTATGCCGCCTTTTTCACCTGAAGGGTCAGCTTCTCCTTCTGGAGAAGGATGTAGCAGGCAAAAACAAATCCAATACCAAAGTTCATAAATACGTTGACGATCCCTTTCGTCACGGTGATGGTGGAGGAAAGGATGTTGTTCACCCCATTTTTCAGCACTGCCGCCGCGGAATCCAGTATTTTTTCCGGCTGGAAATCCAGGGAATCCAGCCAGGTGACGATAAGGGAATCCTTATGGAAGGTCTCCTCCGCCCAGCTCTGGAGCTTGGGAAGGCTGTTTTCCACCGCCTTGACTACCGTGACAAAGGTGGACGCCAGCTCCGGGACCACCACCTGGAACACCAGAATGATCACAGCCGCCACAAACAAAATGGCCAGCACCAGGCTCACAGGACGGGCCAGCTTAGCCGCCCGCTTATCTCCCTTTTTCTTTGCCTTTCCAAAAAGATTTCTCTCCAAAAAGGACATGGGAACGTTCAGCACAAAGGCTATGGCGCAGCCCACCACAAAGGGGAAGATCAGCCCCCAGACGGTTCCCACGACCCCCAGCACCACGTCCAGGTTCCGCATTCCCACGTACAGCACCACCGCAAAAGTGATCAGCCACGTAATCTTTTTCATATTTTCTTTATTAAATTCCATCCTCTACCTCCAGATACCTGCCTGTTTCAACAAGGCCCGGGCCCACGCCGCCTGCCTGTCCTCATTTCGTGTCCACATTATAACACGAAACCCATTTTTTGCCTAGCCTTGAACAAAAACTGCGCGGTTTGGCTAAAAAACCGCGCAAAGAAAAAGAATTGACACAGCCTCTGTGCCATTTTATAATGAGGCTGAAAACAGTTTCAACTGACAGAGCGCTTATATAAGTCCATAATTTGGTTGGACGTTTCTACCAACTACCTTAATTGTTGTCTATAAGCTGCCCCAAAGGCCGCAGTGCGGGCAATTTTAAGGAGGAGTCAACCATGACAAATACCACGTTTGCCTTAAAAGGCACCATCATCTACTCTCTGGACGCCCAGCATATCTCCGTCACAGAAAAGGGCTATGTTCTCTGTGAAGACGGAGCTTCCGCAGGCGTCTTTCCTGTACTTCCCGAGAAATATCAGGGGATTCCCGTTTATGACCAGGGAGACTCACTGATCATTCCCGGCTTTACCGATCTTCATCTTCACGCCCCCCAGTACTGCTACCGGGGCACTTCCATGGATCTGGAGCTGCTGGAATGGCTGAACACCGTCACCTTCCCCCAGGAAGCAAAATACGCCGACCTCTCTTACGCAAAAAAGGCCTACGCCATCTTTGCCGGGGATTTAAAACGCAGTCCTACCACCAGAGCCTGCATCTTTGCCACCCTCCATACAAAGGCCACCATCCTTCTTATGGAGTTTTTGGAGGAAACGGGCCTGATCACCCTGGTGGGAAAGGTCAACATGGACCGAAACGGCTCCCCCCTTCTTCAGGAGGAAAGCGCTTTGGCCTCCGCCGCAGCTACGAAGGACTGGATCTGCCAGGCCCTGGGACGTTTTGAAAATACCCGTCCCATCCTGACGCCCCGCTTTATCCCCTCCTGCAGCGACCCGCTGATGAGGGAGCTTTCCGCCCTTCAAAAGCAGTATAGCCTGCCGGTGCAGTCCCATCTCTCGGAAAACAGAGGGGAGATCGCCTGGGTTCAGGAGCTTTGCCCCTCCAGCCGTTTTTATGGGGATGCCTACGATCAGTTCGGCCTCTTTGGCGGCGAGGGCTGTCCCACCATCATGGCCCACTGCGTCTACTCCAATGATGAGGAGATCGCCCTCATCAAAGAGCGGGGCGTCTTTGTGGCCCACTGTCCTCAGTCAAACACAAACATCGCCTCCGGCATTGCCCCGGCCCGCCGGTATCTGAAGGAAGGGCTTCACATGGGACTTGGAAGCGACATCGCGGGAGGCTTCTCCCTCTCCCTTTTCCGGGCCATGGCAGACGCCATCCAGGTTTCCAAGCTCCGCTGGCGCCTGGTGGACGATTCCTTAGCTCCCCTGACCCTGGAGGAGGCCTTTTACATGGCTACCCTTGGAGGCGGCGCTTTCTTCGGAAAGGTGGGCTCTTTTCAGGAGGGCTATGCCTTCGACGCCCTGATCCTCACCGACGAAAACCTTCCCCATCCCCAGCCTCTCACCCCTATGGAGCGGCTGGAGCGCCTGGTCTACCTGTCCGACGACCGCAATCTCGCAGGAAAATACGTGGCAGGGAAACAAATCTTTTAGATTGCCCCCTTCCGGTGTCCTTTCAAGGAGAATCTTAAGAAAGGGAGAGCACTCTGCCGCAAAGGATCACAAAAGGACTGCGCGGATCACCGGATGCCCCGCTCCGGTGATCGCGCCAAGCCAGACACGGCCCGTATCCATGACAGATCAATAGCCCTTCATATAATCTCCATGGGCTTCGATCAGCTCGTCGCACATCCGGATAATATCCTGGATATTCAATTCCGCGCCTGTATGCGGATCAAGCATGGCCGCCTGATAGATCTTACGGCGGTCTTTTGTCGCTGCGGCTTCGATCGCTGTCAACTGCGCTCCGATATTTGTTGAGTTCAGAGCGGCCAGATGAACAGGAAGCTTCCCCACCTTCACCGGATGTACGCCGGTTTTGTCAATATAGCAGGGAACCTCCACACAGGCGTCAGCAGGAAGATTGTCAATATACCCATTGTTCAGCACATTTCCACCGATCTTGTATGGAACTCCTGTCACAACAGCCTCCATGATGTAGGAAGCATACTCATGGCTTCTTTCATGGGTGATCTTTCCGTCTTTTAAGATCCCTTCCCGCTCCTTCTCCCAGCCCTCGATCTGGTTGATGCACCGTCTTGGATATTCATCCAGCGGAATATGAAATTCCTCGATCATCTCCGGATATTTGGACTTGATGAACCAGGGATTATACTCTGCGTTGTGCTCGCTTGACTCCGTACAATAATAGCCTAAGTGGCGGATATATTCAAACCTTACCATATCATCATGCTTCTCGCCTGATTTTGCTTTTTCCTCCACACGCCTGCGGATCTCGGGATACAGATCATTTCCATCCTTATCTCTCAATTCCAGAAGCCATCCCATATGATTGATCCCTGCGATCAGCTCCTGCCTTCCCTCCAGAGCATCCTCCATGCCAAGACTCTTCAGCAAAGTCTCCGAGCAGACCTGTACACTGTGGCAAAGACCCACGGTCCGAACCTTTGTGTATCTCTGCATATAGCCTGTCAGCATAGCCATCGGATTGGAATAATTCAAAAACAAAGTATTGGGACAGACCTCTTCCATGTCCCGGGCAAACCCTTCCAGAACAGGAATGGTACGAAGAGCACGCATAATGCCGCCGATGCCAAGGGTATCCGCGATCGTCTGCTTCAGGCCGTATTTCTTCGGAATCTCAAAATCCGTGATCGTGCAGGGATCGTAGCCGCCCACCTGGATCGCGTTTACGACGAAATCCGCGTCGCGAAGAGCATCCTTTCTGTTTTCTTCCCCAAGATATGTTTTGATCACTGCGCGGTCTTCATTTACATTATGGTTGATGGCGGAAAGAATTATTTTTGAATCCTCCAGTCTCTCAGGATCAATGTCATACAGCGCGATCTCACTGTCTCTGAGAGCCGGAGTACACATACAATCACCAAGTACATTGCGCGCAAACACCGTGCTGCCCGCACCCATAAAAGTAATTTTCACCATATATACCTCCTTCTGACGCATTCGGCGCCTCTGTCATAATTCGATGTCTGTACTCTCATTTTTTTTATTCCAGACCAGCAGCTTCTGTTCCTCCTCTTTATATTTCATCGGACTCCTGCCGCTGTATTTCCGAAATGCCTTGGAAAAAGCTAACTGATCCTGATAGCCCACAGTATTCGCCACCTTATTCACAGAAAAATCTGTTCTCTGCAAAAGCTGCATTGCCTTTTCCATACGGATTTTCTGCAGGTATTCCTGCGGAGAAATCCCAACGTGCTGCTTAAAGCATTCCGACAAATAGCATCGGTTCACTCCCAGAAAATCTGCCAGTTCACCGATCCGTATCCGTTTGCCGTAATTGTTGTTCATATACTCGATGGCCTGTCTGACATACACGGAAGCAAACCCGTTATAATCCGACTTTACCTTTTCCACCGAAATGGTGCTTTGGTAATCCTCGGCCAGAGTCGCAAACAGCAGAAACAGCAGACTATTTCTCTTCAGATAATCCTTCCAGGACAGCTCGTGGGCTGCAAGCATCTGGGTAATGATCTGATCCACCTCGCTTTTGCAGCCGATAACGCGGACAGGATTTTTTCTGGAAAATCCGGCGTTGCTCATGCTTTCATCCGCCAGAAGGCCCTCAAACCCTATCCAGCAATAGGTCCAGGGATCCTTGTCATCCGCCTCGTACCAGGCGGTCACACCCGGCTGAAGCAGAAACGCACTGCCCGGTTTCAGGTAATATTTCATCCCATCCAGCTCCAGGGTTCCCTTTCCCTCCAGCACCACATGTATCACATACGATCTTCTCTGATTCGGACCAAACCGATGGGATGGAGTACAGCTTTCTCTCCCGCAGTATCGCAGGTAAAGATCTACGGGCTGCCTCTGAATGTTCTCCAGGCAGCGGTATTCCTTTGATTCTGTATAATTAATAGGCTTTTTTTCCAATTTGTCACCTCCCCTGATCAGGAAAGTGTAAACAGAACAGAGGCAAAATCTCCACCCTTCTGATTCAATATTTCCCGGGAAATCGGAATCCCCGCATACATAAGCTCGCTGCCGTATACCTGGCGGGAAGCTGTACGCGCGTCCCCGCGTTCAGAAGCCTTGTCCCATCTCCATTCCAAAGTATAAAGCCGGTCCGGATCAAGCCCTCTCAGCCGCAGCCGCAGCCAGGCTCCGTTTACACGGTTCAGCCTTTGATAGAAGCCTGCCACTGCCTTTTGTCTGTCACGGGAAACCACGATCCATGCCGTATCATTTCCTTCAAAGGGATTCAGCAGCCGGTAAAAATCACCTTCCATCTGAATCAGTTCTCTGTATTCTTTCATAAACTCAATCTGGTTCCTGACCTGGCTGAGTTCTTCTTCGCTTAGCATATTCAGATCCAGCTCATAGCCGAACGTTCCGAAATACGCCACGTTGGCGCGGGTAGAAAGAGACGTTGTCCTGAAAAGCTGATGGTTCGGAACTGCGGATACATGAGATCCCATACTCACAACCGGATACACATATGAGGTTCCGTACTGGATCTTTAAACGCTCCAAAGCATCCGTATCATCGCTTGTCCACGTCTGAGGCGCAAAATACAGCATCGCGGGATCAAATCTGGCGCCGCCGCTTGCACAGGATTCAAACAGAATATCGGGAAAGCGCTCTGTCAGCCTCCTGTAAAGGTCGTACACACCGAGAATATATCTGTGCATAAACTTTCCCTGTCCCTTCGCGTCTGTTCCGCGGCTGAAGGGCTCAGACATATAGCGGTTCATGTCCCATTTGATGTAGGAAATGGAAGCTTCCGCAATCACTTTTTCAATCATCTCATAAATATAATCTACGACTTCTTTTCTGGAGAAGTCAAGGACATGCTGATGCCTTGCCTGAGATTCATACCGTCCGGGAACTCCGATCACCCAGTCCGGATGGGCCCTGTACAGATCGCTGTCTTTGTTGACCATCTCCAGTTCCACCCAGAAGCCAAACTTCAGGCCAAGCTCCTCGATCTTTCTGGAAAGCCCGGAAATACCTGCGGGAAGCTTCCGCATATTTACATACCAGTCGCCCAGGCCTCTGTAGTCGTCATTTCGCGCGCCAAACCAGCCGTCATCAAGGACAAAAAGCTCCACTCCCACCTCTTTTGCCTTACGTGCGATGTTCAGAATATCTTCTTCGTTAAAATCAAAATAAGTTGCCTCCCAGTTATTCAGCAGAATCGGTCTTGGACGGTCTCTCCACATGCCGCGCGCCAGACGGGTACGGTAAAGCCTGTGATATACCTGGCTCATCTTGTTCAGTCCGCTGTCACTGTATACCATTACCACCTCAGGGCTCTGAAATTCTTCCCCTTTCTCCAGCGTCCAGAAGAAGTTTTCCGGATGGATTCCCATCATTACGCGGGTAATGTCAAAGGTCGTCACCTCGATCTGTGCAAGGTAATTGCCGCTGTAAACCAGGCTGAAGCCGAATACCTCTCCCTGATGTTCATTTGTTCCAGGTCTTTTTAAAGCAAGAAATGGATTGTGATCCGCGCTGCTGCAGGTACCGCAAAGACTCTGCACCGCCTGGATACCCATCTCCAGCTTTCTCGTCTTTACGTAACGTTCTCTGGCCCATGCTCCGGAAAGATGAACCATCTCATAATCCATATCAGGAAATTCCACGCTTGCGCTCATCACCCGCTCCAGTGTCACCGGCTCATCCCCGTGATGGCACACACGGGTATTGCGTGTGATCACCGGATAATCGCGGTATACCGTATAGGTAAGGATAAGATCCGTGTTGATCAGGCTGTCATGCAAAAGCAGCTCCAAAGTCTCCGCCTCATCCTCCTGCTCCACATATGTGGCCGGAAGCGGAATGATAGGGACCTTGCCTTTATAAATCTTATGAGATACATAAGTAAAATTCACAATACGGCTGCCGTTTGGCTGGGCGACCGTAAAAGCAGGGGATCTGTAGTCTCCTGTTCCATAAACCGGGTATTCCTGCTTCGTAAAATGCATGGACAAAAACGACGGATCAGGCCGGGATACCGTCATCTGAGGCCGCATCTCCTCTTCATGGAAAATTTCCAGACCTTCCCGATCGTGGATCCTTTTTCCATAGTAAAGATTCTCTAGCTGTCCATTTTCCATAACACGGATGATATAGCTCAGTTCTTCATTACAGATGTGAAAAATGTTTGTGTTTTGATGATGAATAACAGCCATTATAACCTCCTGAAAATGATCATCCGCCTTACATCGCGCCTATGCGCTTTTCCTACTCATATCTGCTGCTCGGCGAATAGATAAATCCAAAACTTTTTTATAATTTACCACCGCTGGTCGCGATACCTTCAATGAACTGCTTCTGGAAGATAACATAGATCACGATCATCGGAACACAGGCGATCAGAGATGCTGCCATTAACTCCGGGAACTTTGAAGAATACTGTCCCTGCATCTTTGCAAGCGCCGCCGACAGCACCAGCATGTCCTTGTCTGTATTTACGATCATCGGCCACATCAGGTCCTTAAACGCAAACACTGCGGTAAAAATGCCCAGAGCGACCATGCTGGACCGGGTCAAAGGAAGCATCACAAACAGAAACGTCTGACCGATGTTGCAGCCGTCCAGGCGGGCTGCCTCCTCAAGCTCTTTGGGAAGTCCCATATATGCCTGTCTCAGCAAAAATGTGCCGAAGGCAGTTACCAGGCCGGGAAATACCAGGGCAAAGATCGTATTCAGCATATGCATCTTACTGATCATAAGATACTGGGGAATAATGAAAATCTGTACCGGAACCATCATCTGGAACAGTACGAGAGAAAACGCCATATCTCTTCCTTTGAAATTCAGACGTCCAAAGGCATATCCTGCCATGGTAGCCGTCAGCACCGCGCAGACTACCCGGAAGAATATCAGAAGAAGCGTATTCTTGTAGAGAACCATGAAATTCATATTTCGCATAACTTCTTTAAATGAATCTGTCCTCCACTCCGCCGGGAATATAACGAAGGGGTTCACCGCTGTGGCCTCTGTCACGGTCTTAAAAGCGGTAAGCACCATCCAGGCAAAGGGAACCAGCATTGTAATCGATACCAGGATCAGAATCCCATGGATCAGAACCGACATCATCCTTTTTTTTGCATCCATACAATTTCCCTCCTCAATTATAGAATACCCATCTCTTCTGTCCGATCATCTGGATTACGGTAATGATCATTGTGATGACAAGAAGCACGACAACGATCGTAGAACCGTAGCCCATGTTTTTATTCACAAAGGAATATTGATAGAACAGGTATACCAGCGACTGTGTTTTGGAAAGAGCCGGATTGGACTTGTCCATAACCATGTAGATCAGGTCAAACACCTGCAGCGCTCCGATCACACGGGTAACCACTACAAAAAAGATTGTCGGGGAAAGCAGCGGAATCGTAATATTGAAAAACTGCTTCACACCGGTGGCCCCGTCTATTTCCGCCGCCTCATAATAATCCCTTGGGATCTCCTGAAGTCCGGAAATAAAAAGGACCATATTATAGCCGATGATGGACCAGATACCGATCACGGCAATAGAAAACACAGCGATCTTCGGATCGGAAACCCACCTTACGTTCGTGTGGAACACATTATTGATAAGACCAAACTCTGAATTGAACAGCCATCTCCATACCATGGCAACTGCTGCCGGAGCCGCTACCATCGGAAGGAAGATGATCGTGCGGTATGCTGTCCGTCCTTTCATTTTGCGGTTCAGCAAAACAGCAAGCACAAGCGAAATAATAATGGACAGCGGTACCTCCATAATGGCATATTTAAACGTATTCAGTATCGCCTGCCAGATCGTCTTGTCTCCGAACACCTTCTGATAATTCTGCAAACCTACAAAAATATTGCCCCGTCCGAAATCTCCTGTCTTAAAAAAGCTCTGATAAACCGTCTGGAA
>JAUNJL010000169.1 GCA_030533315.1 Eubacteriales bacterium | reverse complement strand
CACCGGCCTTCTTTTTGAAAAAATACTTACAAAATCTTCTTGAAAAAATACCAGGGGTATTATATTATTATAGACCGAAGAACGTTTTCAGGATGCTTTGCCGGTTTGCGGGAGCATCCTGCAGGGGCTTGCCAGGGCCAAAGGGCTTCCCTTCCCGACTCCGGCCAGCCCAGGATATGACGAAGCTATGGAAAGACTCCGCCGCCCTGCGGCCGCTTTCCATGACGGCGGCGGTTCCATCCACTGAGCCGCCGCGGCTTCCCTTGAAGATGAATGGAGGTATGACATGAAGCACTTAATGAGTCCATTGGACTTTTCGGTGGAGGAGCTTTCCGCCCTCCTCGATCTCGCCAATGATATTGAAAAAAATCCGGTGAAGTACGCCCATACCTGTGATGACAAACGACTTGCGACCTTGTTTTATGAGCCCAGCACCCGCACCCGTCTCAGCTTCGAGGCGGCCATGATGAACCTGGGCGGAAAGGTTCTGGGATTTTCCTCCGCAGACTCCAGCTCCGCCGCCAAGGGGGAGAGCGTTGCGGACACCATCCGCGTCGTTTCCTGCTATGCGGATATCTGCGCCATGCGCCATCCCAAGGAGGGAGCTCCCCTGGTGGCGTCCATGGCCTCCTCCATCCCGGTGATCAACGCCGGCGACGGGGGCCATCAGCACCCCACCCAGACCCTCACGGACCTTCTCACCATCCGCTCCCTGAAGGGACGGCTGGAGGACATCACCATCGGCCTTTGCGGAGACCTGAAATTCGGACGTACCGTCCACTCCCTCATCGAGGCCCTGGTGCGCTATGAGAACGTCCGCTTCGTCCTCATCTCCCCGGAGGAGCTCCGCATCCCCAGCTACATCCGTGAGGATGTGCTGAACCGGAACCATGTACCCTTTCAGGAGGTGGAGCGCCTGGAGGACGCCATGCCCTCCCTGGACATCCTATACATGACCCGGGTACAGAAGGAGCGCTTCTTCAACGAGGAGGATTATGTCCGTATGAAGGATTTCTACATACTGGACAAGGCGAAGATGGATCTGGCCAAAGAGGATATGTACGTCCTCCATCCCCTTCCCCGGGTAAACGAGATCGCCGTGGAAGTGGACAGCGATCCCAGAGCAGCTTACTTCAAACAGGCCCAGTACGGCGTTTACGTGCGTATGGCCCTGATTCTCACATTACTGGAGGTGGATTTGCCATGTTAAACGTCGGAGCCCTTCGGGAAGGCTTTGTCCTGGATCACATCAAGGCCGGAAAAGCCATGACCATCTATCACGACCTGAAGCTGGACAAGCTGGATTGTACCGTAGCCATCATCAAAAATGCCCGCAGCAGCAAGCTGGGAAAAAAGGACATCATCAAGGTGGAATGCCCCATCGACGACCTGAACCTGGATATTCTGGGCTTCATCGACCACAACATCACGGTGAACATCATCAAGGATGAGAAGATCGTGGAAAAAAGAGTGCTGGATCTTCCAAAACAGATCGTGAACGTGATCAAATGCAAGAATCCCCGGTGCATCACCTCCATTGAGCAGGGGCTGGATCAGGTCTTCGTCCTCTCCGACCCGGAGAAAGAGATCTACCGCTGCAAGTACTGTGAGGAAAAATACCGGGGCAACCGCAACAAATGACCGGCGAAGGGAGCGTGGGATCCCGCGCATGACAGCCCAGCGGCCCCATTTTTGAGCCCCTCAAAAAAAGAAAATCCTCCCCCTGCAAAGAAGGGTTCCCCATCCAGCCAGCCTGGACGGCTGTCCATCCGGCCAGATGAGGATCTCCCCTCTTTACAGGCGGCGGATTCCATGCTAAAATAAGCAGGCGCGAGCAGGCCAGGTGATCGCGGCTGGACAGACGAAAGGGTCCAGACGAGGAAAGTC
>JAUNJL010000016.1 GCA_030533315.1 Eubacteriales bacterium | reverse complement strand
CAAAATAAGGAAAAAATTTATGTTTTGTTTTTGCGAAAGTGGCAAACTCGGGAGGATTTATGTACATTTTCTGCCCATGATCCTCCGCAATCCACCAAAAAGCCCCCTCGCCGCCATCCTTTTGCACAGGATCACGGTCCTGCACTTATGTGAACCAGTTCCCCACAATCGTAATAAACAAACTTTTTTAGTTATTCTAAATTTTTTTTTAAAAATCCTTTTATTTTTTTTCTACTGTGTTATAATATAATCAGTGAAAGCTACTTGTCCGTTCAAATCGGCCTGTGCGTTTCCCGCACGGACCCAAAATAACATAAATGCGCAGAAGTCCTTTGCCCCTGACGGCTTTCGTGGATTTTTGCCAATCATCCCTCAGCCGGCTGAACTGCTTCAGGGTTCCAGCTGTGCAAAAAAGAATATTACCGTTTCTATATATAGGATATAAAGAACGGCAGACCATCCATATATCAGAAGGAGGAAAGACCTATGGGGCGCCTAAGCATATTAAAACAGATTGCGCAGGATCTGGCATCCCAATTCGGACCGGACTGCGAGATCGTGATCCATGACCTAAAGACCAAGGAACCGGAGCATTCCATCGTGTTCATCATAAACGGCCATGTGACAGGCCGGAGCATTGGCGACGGGCCATCCGACGCAGTGTTTGACGTGGTGAGAAATAAAGGAAAAAAAGACAAAGAGCCAACCGATCACTCCGGCTACCTGATGAAGACCTCCGACGGCAAGATCCTGAAATGTACCACCTCGTACATCCGGGACGATGAAGGCACCATCCACTACGTTTTCGGGATCAATTTTGACATCACCAAGCTTACCATGATCGAAAACGCCCTTCACTCCCTCATAACCCCCCAGGACCGGGAGGAGAAGCCCAAGCAGATCACCCACAACGTGAACGATCTTCTGGACCGGCTCATCGAGGAATCCGTGGTTCTCGTGGGAAAACCCGTCGCCCTGATGAACAAGGAAGACAAGGTGACCGCCATTCAGTTTCTGAACGACTCCGGCGCCTTCCTCATCACCAAGTCAGGAGACAAGGTGGCGAACTTTTTCGGCATCTCCAAGTACACCCTGTACAGCTACATCGACGTAAACAAATAAGTCCGTCCCCAACCCACAGACCGTCTCCCCTGCGCCCCAGCCCAGGGACACATATGTATGAACCCATTTATCATTAGAAGCTTTTCCCTCCCCCATACAGCGGGGGAGGGATTTTTCGTTTTATTAATTTCTGCCTGACGGCCGGCACACCAAAATGCTCCGCTCCCAGGCTCCATTTTTTATTCAAGCTTAAATCCAACAGGCGTAAGCCATCTGTTTCAGACCGCAGACAAAATCCCGCACTTTTGTGCGGGATTTTTCCACCGTTTCTCAGGCGAACCAGGGCTCCGGCAATGATTTGCACCATTCATGGTGTAAGACAGGCTTTCTTGGTTAAAATATGGGAAAAGGGCCCGTCTCTCAGGAAAGCTTGTGGATGAACAGTCCGCTTCGCAGTTTTGGTTCAAACCAGGTGGACTTGGGAGGCATAAGGTCGCCCTCGTCTGCGATGGCCATCAGGTCCTCCATGGATGTGGGATACATCACGAAGGCGACGCCTCCCGCTCCGTCGGCCATGGTCTCCAGCTCCCTTAGGCTGTGACTGCCTCCCACGAACTGGATCCTCTCGTCCGTCCTGGGATCCTTGATCCCCAAAATGGGGGCAAGAACTTTTCTTTGTAGGATCGACACGTCCAGCTGCTCCTTCCGGCTTTTTCCTTCGTATACGTCCGGCCATGCCCGCAGATGATACCAGGCGCCCTCCACGTAGACGCCCATGCAGTGCTTCTCCACCGGCCGGCATGGAAAGCCTGACATGGCCATCAGCTCAAAGTGGAACTTCAGACTTCCCAAAAAGGCTCTCAGGGTCAGGCCGTTCAGATCGTTCACGAGACGGTTGTAGGGAAGGATGGTCAGCTGGTCGGCGGGAAACACCACCGACAGGAAGTAATGAAAGGCCTCCTCCCCGGTGCAGCCGGGATGCTCCCTCCTCCTCTTCAATCCCACCTTCACCGCCGAGGCCGCCCGGTGATGTCCATCCGCTATATATATAGAAGAAATCCCGGAGAACTCTCTTTCGATCCTCTCCTTGGTCTCCTCCTCATGGATCACCCATGCCCGATGGATGACCCCATCCTCCGCAACAAAATCATACTCCGGAGGATTGCTTTTTTTCCAGTCCTCCATGAGGGAAAGCAGAGCCTTGGGATACCGGCAGGCCAGATAAATGGGGCCGGTGTTTGCGTCGCAGGCATCCACGTGACGGATCCGGTCCACCTCCTTCTCCTCCCGGGTAAGCTCATGTTTTTTGATCGTGCCGTTTAGATAATCGTCAATGGAAGAGCAGCCCACCAGACCAGTCTGGCTCCTGCCCCCTCGCACCAGCTCATAAATATAGTAGCAGGGCTTTTCTTCCATAAAAAGAATGCCCTCTCTCTCCATCCGGTCAAGATTCTCCCTTGCCTTCTGGTATACTCTTGGATTGTACAGACTAATCTCCGGTTCCAGATCCATCTCCGCCCGGTCCACATGAAGGAAGGAATCTGGATTCCTCTCTCCGATCTCCTTTGCCTCCTCCCTGTCCACCACATCATAGGGCAGGGCCGCCACGGCGGCCGCCTTTTCCCTTTTGGGGCGCAGCGCTCGAAACGCTCGAAATACTGCCATGCTTCTTCTCCTCCCGTTTGTATTTTTCTGCCGTATTCCTAAGACGTCCATGGTTCCCCCTCGCCCAAAACGCCGCGCCGGATTCTCGCCTTTTTGTCCCGTCACAGCCAAAATATGGAGGGAAAACATCACCTAAAATCTTCTACATTTTATCACAAAATCCGCCCTCCTGCAATGCACCTAAATTTTTTTGTATTTTCCTAATTTTTTTTGTATTTCCTCTTGCAAAATTCGATTTTTGTGTTATTATATACGTAAAGAAAACGAGTTCCACCCCGGGTGGGGCGGGGTTCGCATGGCAGTTAAGACTGACAATCATCAACACCAAAGCTACTGTAAAAAAATGTTTTATAGGAGGATCCAGCCATGACAGAAGGACTGAAATGGACCGTCAATCAGGTCCCAAAATCGGATGACGCTTATCTCGAGCTCATGTCCGAGGAAAACGTAAAAAAAGCAAACGAGTTTCACAAGAGCTTTCCACAGTACACCGTGACACCGCTCCAGAAGCTTGACGCTCTGGCACGGTATCTGGGTGTCAACAGCATCTGCTGCAAGGACGAGTCCTATCGCTTCGGCCTGAACGCCTTTAAGGTACTGGGCGGTTCCTACGCCATGGGACGCTACATTGCAAAGGAGCTGGGCCGCGACGTCAGCGAGCTTCCCTACAACGTTCTCTCCTCTGACAAATTAAGAGAAGAGTTTGGACAGGCTACCTTCTTCACCGCAACAGACGGAAACCATGGCCGCGGAGTTGCCTGGGCTGCAAACCGTCTTGGACAGAAGGCCGTTGTTCGTATGCCGAAGGGCACCACGAAGACCCGCTTCGACAACATCGCTAAGGAAGGCGCCGTTGTTACCATCGAGGAGGTCAACTACGACGACTGCGTGAGAATGGCAGCTGCCGAGGCAGCAAAGACCGAGCACGGCATCATGGTACAGGATACCGCTTGGGAAGGCTACGAGGAGATCCCCTCCTGGATCATGCAGGGCTACGGCACCATGGTTTATGAGGCAGACAGACAGCTTCAGGAGTCCGGCATCGGCCGTCCCACCCATGTGTTCGTACAGGCAGGCGTTGGTTCCCTTGCAGGAGCTGTGGTTGGATACTTCGCAAACAAGTACCGTGAGAATCCTCCGGTGATGGTAGTGTGCGAAGCCAGCGCTGCTGATTGTCTCTATCGTTCCGCTATGGACAAGACCGGAAACCTTGTGAACGTGGGCGGAGATCTGGAAACCATCATGGCCGGCCTTGCCTGCGGCGAGGGCAACACCATCGGCTGGGATATCCTGAGAAACCACGTGTCCGTATTTGCTTCCTGCCCGGACTGGATGAGCGCAAAGGCTACCAGGATCTATGCAAATCCTCTGGAGGATGATCCCAGAATCATCTCCGGTGAGTCAGGCTCCGTTCCTCTGGGACTTGCTTACACGGCTCTTCATGACGAGGACGCAAAGGATCTGAAGGAAGCCCTGAAGCTGGATGAGAACTCCAACATCCTGGTGATCTCCACAGAGGGAGATACCGATCCGGTTCGCTACCGCGAGATCCTCTGGGACGGACTGTATGGCACAGACAAGTCCCTGAGCAAATAAGAACCCATTCACCATATCCACATACATCATACTAAATGGAGGAAAAGAAAGATGGACTACAACAAGATCAACGAAGCTGCAAAGGCATACGAGGCAGACATGACCCGTTTTCTTCGGGACCTGGTACGCATCCCAGGCGAGAGCTGCGGAGAGAAGGGACACATCCTTCGCATTAAGGAAGAGATGGAGAAGGTAGGTTTCGACAAGGTTGAGATCGACCCCATGGGAAATGTTCTCGGATTCATGGGAACCGGAAAAACTCTTATCGGCTACGACGCACACATCGACACCGTTGGTATCGGAAACCGTGAGAACTGGAAATTCGATCCCTACGAAGGCTTTGAGACCGAGACCGAGATCGGCGGCCGCGGAACCTCTGACCAGATGGGCGGTATCGTATCCGCTGTATACGGCGCAAAGATCATGAAGGATCTTGGACTTCTGGATGACCGTTATCAGGTAGTTGTTACCGGTACCGTTCAGGAGGAGGACTGCGACGGACTTTGCTGGCAGTACATCATCCGCGAGGACAATGTTCGTCCTGAGTTCGTGGTTTCCACAGAGCCTACCGACGGTGGTATCTACCGCGGACAGAGAGGACGTATGGAGATCCGCATCGACGTGAAGGGCGTTTCCTGCCATGGTTCCGCTCCGGAGCGCGGTGACAACGCAATCTACAAGATGGCTGACATCCTTCAGGACGTTCGCGCACTGAACGAGAACGACGCTGAGGAAGGCACCGTTGTAAAGGGCCTTGTGAAGATGCTGGACGAGAAGTACAATCCCCAGTGGGAGGAGGCTCGTTTCCTTGGAAGAGGTACTGTTACCACCTCCGAGATCTTCTTCACCTCCCCCAGCCGTTGTGCTGTTGCTGACTCCTGTGCCGTTTCCCTTGACCGCCGCATGACTGCTGGTGAGACCTGGGAGAGCTGCCTGGATGAGATCCGTGCACTTCCTTCCGTGCAGAAGTACGGCGACGACGTGACCGTATCCATGTATGAGTATTCCCGTCCTTCCTGGACCGACCTGGTATATCCCATCGAGTGCTACTTCCCCACCTGGGTAATCTCCAAGGATCACAAGGTGACAAAGGCTATGGAGGAAGCATACAAGGGACTGTACGGCGAGGAGCGTTTAGGAAACGACGAGACCCTGCCCACCAGAAAAGAGCGTCCTCTCACCGATAAGTGGACCTTCTCCACCAACGGCGTAGCCATCATGGGAAGAAACGGCATCCCCTGCATCGGCTTCGGACCTGGCGCAGAGGCTCAGGCACACGCTCCCAACGAGAAGACCTGGAAAGACGATCTGGTAAGATGCGCAGCTGTTTACGCCGCTCTTCCCGACGCATACTGCAAATAATCGCACAGACAGCGATCAACTAAGAAACAAGGGATCCTGCCCTTCCCCAAAAGGGCGGGGCGGATCTCATAAAGGGTAACCCATATCATAAAAAACAAAAAAAAGAAAAGGAGCATACCTCATTATGAAAACATTACAGGATTACATCGACAAACTGAACAGCCTGAACTTCAAGGAAATGTACAACAACGATTTCTTCTGGACCTGGGACAAGACCGAGGATGAGCTTGAGGCCGTATTCACCGTTGCTGACGCTCTTCGTTTCATGAGAGAGAACAACATTTCCACAAAGGTATTCGAGAGCGGCCTTGGAATCTCCATCTTCCGTGACAACTCCACCCGTACTCGTTTCTCCTTTGCTTCTGCCTGCAACCTTCTGGGCCTGACTGTTCAGGATCTGGATGAGAAAAAATCTCAGATCGCTCATGGTGAGACTGTACGTGAGACTGCAAACATGGTATCCTTCATGGCAGACGTGATCGGTATCCGTGATGATATGTACATCGGAAAAGGCCATGCATATCAGAAAGAGTTCATGGATGCAGTTGCTGAGGGAAATAAGGACGGAATCCTGGAGCAGCGCCCGACTCTTGTAAACCTTCAGTGCGACGTGGATCATCCTACCCAGTGTATGGCTGATATGCTCCACATCATCCATGAGTTCGGCGGTGTAGAGAACCTGAAAGGCAAGAAGCTGGCTATGACTTGGGCATACTCTCCTTCCTATGGTAAGCCCCTCTCCGTTCCCCAGGGTGTAATCGGCCTGATGACACGTTTCGGTATGGACGTTGTTCTGGCTCATCCCGAAGGATATGACGTAATGCCTGAGGTTGAGGAGGTTGCTAAGAAGAACGCAGCTGCTACCGGCGGAAGCTTCACAAAGACCAACAACATGGCTGAGGCCTTCAAGGACGCAGACATCGTATATCCCAAGAGCTGGGCTCCCTTCGCAGCTATGGAGAAGCGTACCGACCTTTACGGAAAGGGTGACTTCGACGGAATCGACAAGCTGGAGAAAGAGCTGCTTGAGCAGAACGCACAGTACAAGGATTGGACCTGCAGCGAGGAGCTGATGAAGACCACCAAGGACGGAAAGGCTCTGTATCTCCACTGCCTGCCCGCTGACATCACAGGCGTAAGCTGTGAGGCCGGTGAGGTTGACGCCAGCGTATTCGATCGCTACAGAATCCCGCTGTACAAAGAGGCAAGCTTCAAGCCATACGTGATCGCTGCTATGATCCTTCTCTCCAAATATGAGAAGCCACAGGAGCTTTTGAAGAAGCTGGAAGTAAAATCCGCTCCAAGGATCCTTGCATAAGAAAAATTAAAGGGGTTTAGAAATTATGTATAAGCGTAAAAGAATCGTTATTGCTCTGGGCGGAAACGCCCTGGGCAACACCCTGCCGGAGCAGATGATCGCCGTAAAGACGACCGCGAAGGCTCTCTGTGACCTGATCGAAGAGGGACATCAGATCGTAGTGGTACACGGAAACGGACCTCAGGTTGGTATGATCAACAATGCCATGGCTGCCCTCTCCCGCGAGGATGAGAATCAGCCCAACACCCCGTTGTCCGTGGCTGTTGCCATGAGCCAGGCTTATATCGGCTATGACCTTCAGAACGCACTCAGAGAAGAGCTGCGCAAGCGCGGCTTCATGCGTACCCCCGTGGTTACCGTGGTGACCCAGGTTCGCGTGGATCCCAACGATCCTGCATTTGAGAATCCCAGCAAGCCCATCGGCCGTTTCCTCTCAAAGGAAGAGGCAGACCGTCAGGCTGCCGCATATGGCCACATCATGAAGGAGGATGCTGGACGAGGCTATCGCCGCGTGGTTGCTTCCCCGAAGCCAGTTGAAATCGTAGAGCAGGATGCCATCAACAGCCTTGTAGACGCAAACAAGATCGTGATTTGCTGCGGCGGCGGCGGAATCCCCGTTACCCTGGATGGCGATCACCTGAAAGGCGCTTCCGCCGTGATCGACAAGGACTTCGCCAGCTGTCTTCTTGCAAAGCAGATCGATGCTGACATGCTCATCATCCTGACTGCCGTAGAGAAGGTTGCCATCAACTTCGGCAAAGAGAATGAGAAATGGCTGGAGGATCTTACCGTTGAAGAGGCACAGCGTTACATCGAGGAAGGCCACTTTGCAGCAGGCTCCATGCTTCCCAAGGTGCAGGCGGCTATCGACTTTGCTTCCTCCTCACCGGAGCGTACTGCCATGATCACCCTCCTGGAGAAAGCCAGAGATGGTATTCAGGGCAAGACCGGAACGAAGATTCGTTTATAATCTATCATCAAAAGATAAAAAGACCCCGCTGTCTTATGACAGCGGGGTTTTAATGTTTTACCGCCTATGGCGGCAGCACATCTCCTGCGGCGTCCCATTTCTCCAGGTGGCACCCTCTGGAGGGCGGGCACAAAAAATACGGTCAGACCAGTCCATTTTTTGCCTCTTCCTGGGGACGGACATCCAGATCCGTCAGCTCCTGCCCCTCTTCCACCTCCAGAAAATCGGCGTCCTCCAGGTGACCCATGAGCACTCTCTTGCCTCCTGCGTCCCCCAAAAGAGCCATGAGCTCCGGATAGTAAGCCGAAGAGAAAACGCAGGGATTTCCTGGTGTTCCCTTGTGGGAGAGGCTTGCCATTCCCTTCCCAGAGATCAAAAAGAGGCGAAGCAGCGCCTCCAGGGTTTCCTCCCTTACCCAAGGCTGGTCTGACACGGCAAAAAGGCAGGCATCGGCTTCCAGGTTCTCCTTGAGGCCGATTTTTAGTGAGGAGGAAATCCCGTCCTGAGGCCTTGGATTGTAAAAAGCCCTGGCCCCGGCCCTCTTCGCCGCCTCATAAATCTCCTGATACTGGGTGACCACCGTCACCGAAAGACACAGCTCCTCCCCCTTCCGAAGGCCGCCCTCTGCCAAGAGTTCCTCCTTCCTATTTTCCAGTCTCTCCTTCGCTCTCATCAATCTCTGCAAAGTACGGACGTACAGGGGAACTCCCTCCACCTGGTAAAGCAGCTTATTTGACCCAAAACGGCGGCTGTTTCCAGCCGCCAGCATGATCATCCCAATCTTCAATCTTCTCCCTCCTCACCGGCCCTCCGGCCCCTCTGTGCCTCCTTTAGAAGACTTCCGCTGGCTGCGAAGGTCCCCCTTTCCCTCAGCTCCTCCACCAGCCTCTCCGCTGTCAGAGGATTGTCCAGAACGTCGGTTTTGTTCAGATAGACCCGATAGAGACGGTCCTCCACGTCCTTAAGAAGTCCATGAAAGGAGGAAGCGATCTTTACCACGTCCTCAAAAGTTACAGGGGCGTCCAGGCTTTTTTGTAAAAACTCGCAGGTTCTTTCCATCCGGTGAGTCGTCTCCCGGATGGGCTTTCCCAGACAGTCCAGTCCCACCACGCTGATCACCGCCTGGGCAAAATCCGGGATCACCGGCTCCCAGGCCTCCGGCACCTTCAAAGGCTGGTGCTTCGCCCCGTCCGCCTCGATCAGCATCACGTCACAAAGCTCTGTAAGACCCCGAAGCTCCTCCATGGGAAGGGCGGTGTACTTTCCCTTCTCCTGGTCAAGGCCGGCGGCGATCACATAGCCATACTCCTCCATCAGAGAGAGCACCTCCTCCCTCTTTCCGTCCCTGGCAAAAGGGCGCTCAGGGTCCATGGCCATGTGGGTGGTCGTGGCGATGACCACCCTCTTTTTCAGCGCCTGGAGCTCCTGGCACAGGCGGTAGATCAGGCTGGTCTTTCCCCCACCTCCCACCACGGCGATCACCTGGTAGGCCTCCGTATCCAGCTCCAGAAGGTCCAGAAAATATTCGGAATGACGCATGAGCCCCCTCCTTTCAGGGCAAAAGTCCCTGGGACAGAAGTGCCTCCAGCACACCTCCGCCAATGCACCTTGCCTTGTCAGAGATGGTGTAGCAGTTCTCCTTCTCCTCTTTCCTGGGATCGATATCTGCGATCTTCATTCCTTCGTATACCGCATACCCATCCCGGATCAGTCCACGGAGCACGCCGGTCAGGGATGCAGGAATGGGCGTGTCCCCCACCTTCGCGATCACCTGCCCCTCCGTCACCAGGTCTGCGATCTTCGCCTCATTTTTGATGGTTCCGGCACAGGGAGAATGGATCACCCTTTCACTTCCCACGCCTCCCACAATGCCTGGAATGCCCGTGTTGGGAACGGCCCAGCCCTCCTCAATGATCCGGCCCAGGTCGTGTCCCCGCATGGTCTCAATAACCACGTCCACATCGTCCCCGGCACAGAACCCTGGTCCAAGGGCGATGGTAAAGGGCGCCATGTCCCTACGGGTACCCAGGTTTTTCTTGGCAAGAATGGCGTCCACCAAAGCCAGCAAGCGTCCCTCTTTTTTCAATGTATCGATGGACTTTCCCTCTGGATCCACCAGGACCGGGATCTCTCTCCTCTCCCAGATCTCCTGGCACTGGGAGAGATCCTTTGCCAGGCAGCTCAAAACGCCCTCCACAAAAGCCTCCCCGTCATAAACCGCCTCACAGAAGGAAACCATACGACGGATGGCGCTGGGATTCGGGGATTCCAGCACCAGGACGCGGTAACCGCACCGGTACAGGCGGTGGATCACACCGCTGGCCAGGTCGCCGCCCCCTCTTACCACCACAATTTTTTTCTCACTCATTTTTTATCCAAATTCTCCTTATTCACCTTTTCCACTGCGTTTACAATATTCTCATAGCCGGTGCAGCGGCACAGATTTCCGGCCATGTGACGGCGGATCGCCTCACGGCTCAGGCTCTCCCCCCGCTCCAAAAGCACGGTAGCGGACAGAAGAAAGCCTGGGGTGCAAAAACCGCACTGAACGGCCCCCTCCTGGATGAAGGCCTCCTGGATGCGGGACAGCTTACCGTCCTTCTCCAGGCCCTCCACCGTGCGGATCCGTTTGCCGTTGGCCCACACCGCCAGGTAGATGCAGGAGTCGATGGTCTCCCCGTCCAGGATCACCGTGCAGGCGCCGCACTCTCCCACCTCGCATCCCCTTTTTACGGAGGTCAGGCCCAGGCGGTTCCGCAGCATGTCCAGAAGGGACTCCCTCACGTCCACGTAAAGGCTTACCTCCTCATCATTTACCACACATTCCACAAGACGCATATCCTTTTTCATGCCCTCTCACCTCCTGCCTTCTCCACCGCCTCCTTCAGGGCTCTGGCGGCGATCTCTCCTCCCACCTGCAGGCGGAAGGCCCTGGATGCCCTCCAGGAATCCCTGGGGGTGATCTCCTGGCGCACCAGATCCCGAACCTGGTCATAAAGCTCCTCCGACACCGGCTTTCCCCTCAGCGCCTCCTCCGTCCTGGTGAGACGCAGGGGAACCGGGGCGGCCACTCCGAAGGTGATCCGCACCTCCGAAAGAATCCCATCCTCCACCCGGCAGACTGCGCAGCAGCTCAGGGTGGCGATGTCCATGGCGTCCCGCATGGCATATTTGATATAGTGGCCAGAGCAGCCCTCATATCCCTCCCTGGGAATCACCAGCCTGGTCAACACCTCCCCCTGAGATAGCCTCACCCGGCCTGGCCCCTCATAAAACTCTCCGATGGGGATCCGCCTATTCCCCTGAGGGCTGGCCGTCTCCAGAATGGCATTCAGGGAAAAGAGGGCCGGGGCGCTGTCCGCGCTCACCGCTCCGTTGCAGACGTTTCCCCCGATGGTACCTATATTCCTCACCTGTGGCCCGCCCACCTGATCCACGGCCTCCCCCAGCACGGGAACGTGCCGGCGGATCAGGCCGTCCGCCGCCAAATGGGAAAAGGTGGTGGCCGCTCCCACCAGAATCTCCCCCTGATCGTTCATGGTCACGCCGTAAAGCTGGGGAATCTCCCGGATACACACCAGATCCGTCCCGGCCATCCGGCCTTCCCGGATCTTCACCAGCATGTCGCTGCCCCCGCAGATGATCCTGGCCTTCGGATGCTGCTCCAGAAGAGAAACAGCCTCCTCTATGGTTTTTGCATTGTAATAAGCTCCAATATCGTACATGGACAATCTCCCCCTTTTTAAATCAATCCGGCGGCCCGGAAACCCTCAATCAGTCTCTGAGGCGTCAGCGGGATCTCGTCAAAGGCCACGCCGGTGGCATGAAGCAGGGCGTTTCGGATGGCCGGCGCTCCGGGAATGGCCGGAGGCTCTCCCAGAGCCTTATTTCCATAGGGACCCTCCGGATCCTCCAGCTCTATGAAGGCGGCCGAAAGCTCAGGGGTGTCCATGGTGGTCATAATCTTATAATCCAGCAGAGTGCCGTTCAGAGGACGCCCTGTTTTTTCATCCAGGATCAGCTGCTCCGAAAGGCCGTAGCCAAGGCCCATGGACATTCCCCCGTGAACCTGCATCCGGGCAAGCTGGGGATTGAGCAGCCGCCCGCTGTCATGGACATTGATCATATCCAGCACCTGGATCTTCCCAAGGGCCATATCCACCTGGATCTCCACAAAGGAGCAGCCGGTGGCTATGGTATTTTTCTTGACCTGGCGGGAGACCTCCGCCGTCAGGGCCGAGGAATCGGTCAGGCTGTAATAGCTCTCAAGGGCAAGGTCCGACAGGCTCATCCTTCTCTCCTCCCCCTTCCAGATCCATCCATCAGAAAGGTTGAGGGAATCCTTCTCCTCCTTCAGGAGAATCCCGGCATAGGACAGAATCTTATCTCTCAGAAGCTGGGCGCATTCCTTCACCACCGTGCCGGTGACAAAGGACTGGCGGGAAGCGTAGGCCCCCGTGTCAAAGGGCGTCACGTCCGTATCCTGAGTGGAAACAATATGTACCATGGAAAGATCCAGCCCCAGGGTCTCCGCAGCCATCTGCGAAAACACGGTGTCCGCACCCTGGCCGATCTCCGTGGCCCCCACCATCAGCTGGACGCTCCCGTCCTGATTCAGGGAAATCCTGGCTCCCGAGATCTCCAGGGAGATGGGCCACACGCCCGTCTTATAAGAAAACAGAGCCATCCCCACTCCCCGCCGCAGGGTGCCGCTCTGATGGGCGTAGGCCTTTCGTTTTTCTTCCCAATGGATGTAATCAGCCCCCTTCTCCAGGCACTCAAAAATGCCGTTGGTGTTGGCTGCGATGGGCTTCAGATACTCGTCCGCATAAAAGCCCTTGATCAGGTTTTTCCGCCGAAACTCCAGCGGATCCATCCCACAGGCATAGGCCAGATCCTCCATAAGGCATTCCCCCACGAAGGCTGCCTGCGGAATGCCGTAGGCCCGCATGGCGCCGGCCGTGGGGCAGTTGGTATAGATGGTAAAGGCTTCCCCCTGGATGTTGGGGCAGGCATACTGCAGACGGAAGGAGGTCAGTCCATTGGCGGCGATGGCGTGGCCGTGGGAGGCGTAGGCTCCCTGGTTGGAATAGGCCCGCATCCGCTTTGCCGTCAGGCGCCCCTCCTCATCCGCCCCCGCCTCCATGTCGTACTCGATGGAATGGCGGGTCCTTGTATTGCAGAAGGTCTCCTCCCGGCTCAGCTCCAGCTTCACCGGCCTTCCCCCCACCGCCATGGTGAGAAAGGCGTTCAGAGGCTCATAAAGGACCTCCTGCTTATTGCCGAAGCCGCCTCCCACATAGGGCTTGATCACCCGCACCTGGCCCCAGCCGATCCCCAGGGCCTGGCCGATCACCCGGCGGACGATATGAGGGATCTGGGTGGAGGACACCACCACCACCCGGCCTTTTTCCATGTAGGCGTAGGAAATGTTGTTCTCGATGTGACAATGCTGGACGATGGAGGTCTTGTAGCTTTTCTTTACCACGTAGGCCGCCCTCCTCATCCCCTCCTCCCCATCCCCAATGGAAAACCGGGAGCTGGCCAGGATGTTGTCCGGCCTTTCCTCATGGATGGGCGGCACGGTGCCCTTCATGGATTCCCTGGGATGGATCTCTACGGGATACTCCTCGTACTCCACCTGGATCAGCTTCAGGGCCTTTGCGGCCGTCACCTCGTCCTTCGCCACCACGGCGGCAATATCGTCCCCGTAATACCGGATGCGGCCCGTGAGGAGATTTCGGTCCGCCACGTCCTGGTGGGCCGTCTCCACGGACCAGGGATGGCCGGGGGTGGGATAGGTGTGGGCCGGCACGTCACGAAAGGTCACCACCTTTACCACTCCCTCCAGTGCCTCTGCCCTGGTGGTGTCAATGGACTTCACTCTTCCATTTCCAATGGAAGCATGGTACACCTTTGCCACCAGACACCGATCCAGGATCATGTCGTCGGTGAACTTGGCCCGCCCCGTCACCTTCTCATATGCGTCTACTCTTGGAACACTTTTACCGATCATTTTTTCCCCTTTCCTGGCGCAGCGGCTGCGCCGTCTATTGCAGATTTGGAAGTCCATGACCTTCCCGAAAAGCAAAAAGAGCCGGACAGGCCCTCGGGAAGCTGAGCTTCCCGAAAGGACTGTCCGGCTCCAAACTATGCCGTCTACCGATCCCCCGGACAACTCGTCAGGAGGAAACTACAAGGTACGCTCCTTCCGCAGATCAGCCCTTTGCCTTTTTCTCATAAGGCGTGTGCACCAGAGGCAGGGAAGTCCTGAACTCGCCGTCCATCTTATAATAAGCGCCGGCGATGGCGGGAGATGTGGGAATGGAGGTAATCTCTCCGATACCGATGGCTCCGCCAGCCACATTCAAGCCTGCCTTTTCCACGATCACGCTCTTAACGTCAGGAATCTTATTGGCTTTCATTAAACCAAGTGTACCATATTTTGCGGTAGGTTTGCAATCTTTAAGTGGATATTTTTCTGTAAGGGTGTAGCCGCAGGACATGACCACGCCGCCCTCGATCTGACCCTCGATGGAAAGCGGGTTCACAGCCTTTCCTACGTCATGGGCAGCCACGATCTTCTGCACGGTGCCGTCCTCGTTCAGGATGCACACATGGGTGGCATAGCCATAGGCCACGTGGGAAACCGGGTTCTTCAGATCGGAGCCCATAGGATCCGTCTTTGCCAAATACTCTCCGTAGAACTCCTGGCCCTCCAGATCCTGAAGGGTTTTTCCCTGAAGAGCGGAAACCAGCTTCTCGCAGGCTCTCCGCACAGCCTCACCGGTAACCAGCGTCTGACGGGAGCCGGAGCTCGTTCCAGTCTCCGGAGAGTCGTAGGTGTTGGAGCCGTTGTAATAGATCTGCTCTCTCGGAAGATCTGTCATCTCCCTCACCATCTGTACCATTACCGTACCGACACCCTGTCCCATACAGGAGGCTGCCGTGTGTATCTCCACCCGGCCATCATTCACAAGCAGGCGGCAACGTCCCCAGTCGGGAAGTCCCACGCCCACGCCGGCGTTCTTCATAGCGCAGGCAATACCGGCTCTGGGATTGTTCTCGAAGTCTTCCTTCACCGCCTCCAGGGTCTCCACAAGGCCGGTGCTCTCATCCACGATCTGACCGTTGGGAAGCTCCTGGCCCGGACGTATTGCGTTCCGGTAACGGATCTCCCAGGGAGAGATGCCCACCTCATTTGCCATCTTGGTGAGGAGCATCTCCACGCCGAAGCAGGTCTGGGTCACGCCGAATCCTCGGAAAGCTCCGGCGGGAGGATTGTTCGTATAGTAAGCCTTTCCATCGATGGAGAAGTTCTGGTAGTTGTATGGTCCAGAGGCATGGGTGCAGGCTCTCTGGAGCACTGGTCCTCCCAGGGAAGCATAAGCACCTGTATCGGTGACAACCTCTGCGATCACGCCCTGGATGATACCGTTCTTGTCACAGCCCATGGTAAACTTCATATCCATGGAGTGACGCTTGGGATGGATCAGCAGGCTCTCCGCCCTGGTGAGACGAACCTTCGCCGGGCGCTTGGTAAGGTAGGCGATCATGGCCGCATGGTGCTGAAGGATCACATCCTCCTTGCCTCCGAAGCCGCCTCCCACCAGCTTATTCTTTACTTTTACCTTGTCAGCAGGCAGGCCAAGGAAAGCCATGCACTCCTTCTGGGTATCATAAACGCTCTGGTCGGAGGAGTAGATCAGCACACCGTCCCCATCCGGTACAGCCACCGAGCACTCCGGCTCCAGGAAGGCGTGCTCGTTCCATGGGGTGTGGAAGGTCTCCGTCAGCACATAGTCGGACTTTCCAATGGCAGCCGCCGCATCTCCCCGGCTCACCTTCCAGTGTGCCAGAAGATTGCTTTCCTCAGACTCATGCACCCTGGGAGCATCCTCCTTCATAGCCTCGTGGTAATCCCTCACCATAGGAAGTACCTCATATTCCACCTTCACCAGCTTCTTGGCCTCCTCCAGGATCTCCGGAGTCTCTGCAGCCACCAGTGCGATGGCGTCGCCAAGGAAATGAACAAGACTGCCCACCGGTACCAGACCGTCCCAGTCCTCCTTCAAATGACCGATCTTCACCTTACCCGGCACGTCCTCCGCCGTGTACACTGCCACCACTCCAGGAAGGGCCTTCGCCTCCTCCGTGTGGATGGCCAGCACCCTGGCTCTCGGGTACTCTGAGCGGACGGCGCTTCCATAAATCATACCTTCCATCTCTATGTCATCTGCAAACTCTCCATAGCCCAGCACCTTCTCCCGTACATCCAGACGGGGAACGCGGTCGCCCAGCTTCCAGGAATGCTCCTGTTCTGGAGGAAGCCCCTCTTTTTTGTATTTTGCGGCAAGAAGGATTCCATCGATGATCTTCTTGTAGCCGGTACACCGGCAGATGTTGTTTTTGATGGCATCTGCCGCATCCGCCCTTGTGGGATCCGGATTTTTGTCCAGGAGCGCCTTTGCGCTGATGACCATGCCTGGGATACAGAATCCACACTGCACAGCCCCCGCCTCACCGAAGGCACGGACAAAGATCTCCTGCTCCTCCTTCTCAAAGCCTTCCACGGTAAGGATGTGGCAGCCATCCAGCTTGGACAGCTTCTGTACGCAGGCCTTCACGGCCTTTCCGTCCACCAGAACGTGACAGGTACCGCAGGCACCCTCACTGCAGCCGTCCTTCACGGACTTCAGGCCGCACACGTTTCGGAGGAACGGCAAAAGACGGCCATCCTTCTCCTCCCGATACTCTTTTCCATTGACATAAAAACAATACATAGGCTAACCTCCAGACATCTTTTTCTTTTACGCTTAGTGTGGCCTAGCCCCGGGCAGACACTGTGCCCGGGGCTAAACCCTTCATGTATCTTTGTTCACCTGCCTGACGGCAGGAAAAGAACCGTTATTTCATTGTACTTAAGGAATCAGATATCCATAATCGCGGATCACAGCTGCCATCAGGCGACGAAGCCCGTCGAATACGCCGCTGTTCTCATCAAATACGGAAGCCTCTTTTCCTTCTCCGCCAAGACGGATGAAGCAAAGGCCGGACTCCTTGTCCAGTACGGCAAAGCCGTCGTTGGTGCTGTCTTCCATATCCTTCTTGTTTGCGAACAAGGTGAATTTATCCTTGTAGGGTGCGCTGGCGTAAGGACAGAAGGTCGCACAGTTGCCGCACTCGTTACACATATAGTCCACATGGATGATCTGGTTCATCTCCATGCCAGGAACCTTGATGGAAATATTGGCACGGTTGGGGCATACGTCCGCACAGTTCTCGCAAACGGTGCTGCAGCTCAGGCAGCGATCCTTCTCTGTCTCTGCCTCACTCTCAGAAACAAGGATACCCTTCTTATCTACACAGTCTTCTCTGGATGCCATGAGAGGTGCGTCCTTTGTCACAGCCTGCTTCAGGATCGCCTCAGCCACCAGCTGTGCGTCGCGGATCGCCTCTACGATGGTAGCTGCTCCGCCTGCACCGTCACCAGCTACATAAAGGCCAGGAACGCTGCTCATCAGAGTCTTCTTGTCCAGAAGAGCCTTGCCTCTCTCCGTCACGTCCATACCATTCGCCTTGTAGAAGCCTGCGGGAACCTTCTCACCTACAGCCACGATCACCGTATCTGCGTCCACATAGGCCGTCTCGCCAGTCTCGGTCACGGAAGCTCTGCCAGATGCGTCCATAGCGGACAGCTCCATCTTCTTGCAGAGAAGCTTTCCGTTCTCCAGGCTTACGGGAGCAAGAAGCTCGCAGAACTCAACGCCGTCTCCCAGAACCTCCAACAGCTCATCCTCTTCAGCCGGCATATAACGTCTTGTTCTTCTGTAAACCAGGGAAACCTTCTTCACGCCCTTTGTGCGCTTCGCAGCTCTGGCGGTATCCATAGCCGTGTTTCCACCGCCGATCACGACCACGTTCTCGCCCAGATCCACATCTCCGTTCTTCTCCTTGAAGCTGCGCAGGAACTCGATGGCATTGAGGGCCTCGCCCTTCTCCAGGGAAAGGGTGCCAGGCTCGTTTGCACCAACGCAGAGAACCACTGCGTCAAAGCCATCCTTCAGAAGAGCGGCAGCATCGGTAACGGCGCAGCCCGTCTTCACGGTAACACCCATCTTCTCGATGAAGGAAACATCTTTGTCAATTGCCTCGTCTCCGATACGGAAGCTCGGGATCACGTAACGGATGGTACCACCCAGCTTCTCCTCCTTCTCGAACACGGTCACCTTTGCGCCGGCTCTGGCCAGGAAGTAAGCGGCAGAAATACCAGCCGGACCTCCGCCTACGATGGCAGCCTTCACATTCACGGGCTCGCCAGCCTTCACGGAGCCGATCACCTGGTCGTAGCCATTCTCAGCGGCGGTCAGCTTCGTGCCGCGGATGTTCACGGACTCCTCATAGAAGGTACGGGTACATTTATTCATACAGGTATGTGCACAGAGAGTACCGGTGATGAAGGGAAGGGCGTTCTTCTCCATGATCACGGAAAGAGCCTCTCCGAACTTGCCCTCGCCGGTCAGGCGCACATACTGAGGAATATCCTGATGGATGGGGCACTGCTGGCTGCAGGGTGCAAAGTAGCAGTCCAGAAGGGGAACATCCTGATCCGTCTTCCTGCTGGGAAGGGGCTTGATGTTCTTCACATGGCGGGCATCCGTTCTTGCAGCCTTGGCAAGAGCCTCTGCGGACTCTACACAGACACCCTTCCACTCACGGGCGGTTGCTGCCAGAGCCTTGTCTGCCATCTGAGAAAATCTCTGATATCCGCCCGGCTTCAGCAGGGTGGTGGCAACCGTTACAGGCCAGATGCCGCAGCCCACGATCTTGTCAATGTTGTAATACTCTGCACCGCCGGAATATGCGATACGCAGCTTGCCGTCAAACTCCTTGGAAAGCCTTGCTGCCAGTGCGATGGACAGTGGGAACAGAGATTTTCCGGACATGTACATCTCCTCGCTGGGAAGCTCCTGTCTCGTCACGTCCACAGGGAAGGTGTTGGTCAGCTTCACGCCGAACTCCAGACCCAGCTCCTTGGAAAGAGCCATCAGGCGGGTAAACATGGGAACAGCGTCCTCATACTGAAGATCGTCCTTGAAGTGGAAATCTCCAAATGCCATATAGTCATATCCCATCTCGTCCATGGTCTTTCTTGCGAACTCATAGCCAAGAAGGGTGGGGTTGCACTTAATGAAGGTGTGATAATGTTTTTCCTTCAGAAGGTGGTTTGCAATGCTCTCGATCTCAGATGGAGGACATCCATGCAGAGTGGAGATGGTAGCGGAATTACAGATCTCGGATGGGATGGCAAGGACGTCTTCCTTTGTCACCTTCTCGAAGATGTCAATGTGATCCAGCAGCCACTGTCTGCACTCCTGGAAGATGGCGGTGTCCTTTGCGTCCTTCATGGAATCCACGAAGGTGTTCACCTTATCCTCCTTGATGCCTGCCAGGTCATAGCCTACGGAAATATTGAACTGGAAGCCGTCAGCGGAGCCCAGGTCAAATTCCTTTGCCATCACGTGAAGCAGGAACCAAGCCTTGATGTACTCGTTCATGGCATCGGGAACGGTCAGCTCCGTGGACCACTCACAGTTGTAGCACTCGTCCTCAGCCCGGATACAGGGCTTGTTTACACAGGCGGAAAGCTCAGCGCCGTCCATCTTCTGTACGGTCTTCAGCTCAAAGAAACGAGCTCCGGCATAATAGGAAGCCACGATGTTCTGGGTCAGCTGTGTGTGGGGGCCGGCAGCCGGTCCGATGGGGGTCTCCAGCTTACGTCCAAAAATCGTCAGAGGATTCTCCTCTGCCTTCCATGCTCTGTGGAGACCGAAAACCGTCCCCTTTGTCTTTTTCTCCTCCAAGATCCAGTTCATCATCTGCTCAAAGGACATACAAGTCATAATATCGCTCATGTGTTTATTCTCCTTTTATCATATCTGAAACGCAGGCGGAAGGGCCGAAAAGCCCTTCCCCCGCCTTCCATTCTACTGTACAGGCGCAGCCTCCTTCCGGGCTGCAGCGGGCAAGCTTACTTTCCGGCGTTGATGTCGTCTGCAAGCTCCTGTGCGGACTGACGGCAGTCTGCCATCATCTTTGCGGCATCGCATACCAGGATCTCTCTGTCCTTCATCATGACCTTTCCGGCGCAGACGGTGGTCACCACGTCTCTTCCCGTGGTACCGAACAGAAGATGTCCGTTTACATTGTCGCCTCTCATTGGGGTGAGAGGATCATAATCCATCACGATCACGTCAGCGGAAGCTCCGGCCTTCAGCACGCCCAGAGGCTTCTCGAAGTAACGTCCTGCGATGATCCGGTTATTCTCGAAGAGCATCTTGGGAACCTCGCCCCATGCTGCGTTGGGATCGCAGAGATGATGCTTGTGAAGGATGTTTGCCACCTTCCAGGACTCCAGCATGTCATGGGTGTAACCGTCGGTACCCAGACCTGTCACAATGTCCTTGTGTACCAGTGCCATGGTGGGAGGACATCCGCAGGCATTTCCCATGTTGGACTCTGGATTATGTACCACCATGGTATCTGTCTCCTTGATCAGATCCATCTCATGCTCGTTGATGTAGATGCAGTGGCCCAGAAGAGTCTTCGGTCCCAGGATGTTCCAGTCATAGAGACGGTCCACGATCCTCTTGCTGTGCTCTCTCAGGCACTGATGCAGATCCTCGATTCCCTCAGCCACGTGGATGTGGTAGCCTACTCCCTCTGGCTTCAGCTCGTTGCAAAGAGCCATGGTCTCATCAGAGATGGTAAAGGATGCGTGCATTCCCATCATACCGGCCAGCATACCGCTCTCGTCTGCCTGAGCCTTCTTGATGAAGTTCACATTCTCCATCACGGACTCTTTGGACTTGTCCATGCCGTCACGGTCGGAGATCTCATAGCAGAGACAGGTACGGATCCCAAGATCCTTCGCAGCCTCGGCGATGGCATCCAGGGAGCCGGTGATGTGGCCGAAGCTTGCATGGTGGTCAAACACCGTGGTCACACCGTTGCGGATGCAGTCAATGTAGGTAGCATAGGCAGACAGCTTCGTCTGCTCCAAGGTGAGGTGACGGTCGATGGTCCACCACTGTCCGTCCAGGATCTCCAAAAAGCCTTTCGGATCATAGCCTTTGATACTCAGGCCTCTTGCAAAAGCGCTGTAGATGTGCTCATGGGTGTTGATGAATGCAGGCATAATCAAACCGCCCTTTGCATCCAGGAACTCTGCCTCCGGATAAGCCGCTTTTACTTCCTGGGTCGTACCGGTCATGACGATGGTATCGCCATCCATGGCTACCGCACCATTCTCATAAAATGTGCCGGCATCGTCTCTCGTGACCATCCTTCCGTTTCCAATGATAAGCATAAATTGTTTCCCCCTTTTCTTTTTTTATTGAACTTACGCTTTCTCTCATCCTACTGTTACATTTGCCAAAAGCAGAAAGTAATTTTCTCTATCTTTCGGTATTTTATACCATTAATGTACCATACCTCCTCTCAGATTTCAATAGTAAATCTCAAAAAAAATTTGGTATTTACAAACTTTTTGGATATTCTTTAACATTCTTTGACCTGGTAAGCCTCCCCAAAACGAAAAAGAAGACCTGCGGGCCGCTCCCCCAGGTCTCCTCTCTCATATTTTTCTTCTCTCTTCCAGGATCCGAAAGCTTCTCCGGCCCTTTTCCCACAGAGCCTCCTCCAGGGCCACCAGATAGCCCCCGCCGTTTCCCACGTGCCAATGATAAAAATCTCCCGGCTCCTGGGCAAATTCCTCCATCAGGTTCATGATGGTCCCCCCGTGGGCCACCACGGCCCCGTAGGTGACTCCCTTCCGAATGCAGCCGGCCACGGCCTTTTGAAATCCCCTGCGGCTGCGCTCCCGAAAGGCCTCCCTGCTCTCTCCCCCCGGAAAGGCCATCCTTCCCTGGGAGTCGATCCACGCCTGGTAGCGGGGATCCCCGGAAAGCTCCAGATGATTTTTGTTCTCAAATTCCCCAAAGTCACACTCCGAAAGCTCCTCCAGGATGTGAAGCCTCTGCCCCGGAAAAAGAAGCCTGGCCGTCTGGACGCACCGCAGCATGGGACTGGTGTACACCGCCTCCGGCTGGGGGATGGACAGACCCCTTAGAGCCTGCTCCCCCTGGACGGAAAGAGGCTCGTCCGTCACCCCGATATACCGCCTTTCACGGTTTCCCATGGTCTCCCCGTGGCGCAGCAGCCACAGCCTAAGCATCCTTCAGCACCGTCCCGATCCCGCAGCAGACGCGGACCACCCGGCAGCTTCCCTCCGCCAGCTCCGTGCAGACCCGCCCCACGGCCTCCCGCCATTTGCGGTCAAAGGCCTCCACGGGGACGATCCCGCAGCCCACCTCCCGGCAGGTCACCACCGCATCGGGATTTTTTTCCAAAAGCTCCCGGCCCAGCCGGGATACCTCCCGGCCCTGGGCCATCTCCTTCCTGATATAGTCCTGAAGGTTCAAGATCCCCCCGGCCCTCAAAAGCTCCTCCCGGGAAAGGGACGCCCCCTCCTGCCAGGAAAGCTCTGGATGCCGCTCCCTTGCACAGGCGCTCTTCCCCTGAAAAGCCCCTCCCACGATCAGCTCCATCTTCCTCTTTCCTCCTTAAACGAACGCGGACAGCACCCCTAAAACCACCGTCATTCCCGTCTCACAGATACACAGGAAAAAGCCGGCCAGATCTCCGGTGATGCCTCCAAAATATTTTTTTGACATGCGGCCATAATAGGCAAAGACCAGAAGGGCGAAGACGAAGGCGCCGCCCCCCGCCGCCGGGTGAACGGCCACCATCCCCGCACCGCAAAGAAAGGCAAAAGCCGCCAGGATCCTGCGCACCAGCACCTCCTCCGCCTTAAGGGAAAACTCCGCCACCGTCCCCTCCTTTTTTGCCTTGGGAAAGGACATGACGCTGATGCCCGACAGGCATCTGGAAAGAACGTAGCCCACTCCCATGACCGTCAGCAGATCCTGGCGATCCCAGATCTGCCGGAAGGCGCCGTAGGTGAGAAGAAAATACACTCCGGCCGTGATCACCCCAAAGGCTCCCATATGGGGATCCTTCAGAATCTCCAGCCTCCTCTCCCGCTCTCTCCAGGAGCTCAGGGCATCCGCCGTGTCCAAAAGCCCGTCCACATGGATGCCCCCCGTGACCAGGATGGGAAGGACGGTCAGAACCGCACAGCCGAAGGAGGGCAAAAGCCCCAGACGCCGCCCTCCAAAGGCAGCCAGACAGGAGAGCAGGCCGATCACCGCACCCACGAAGGGAAAAAAGACAAACATATATTTCAGGTTTTCCTGGCTCCAGTCCGTCAGGGGCATAGGGATCCTGGAATACATGGCAAAGGCAGCCCGAAAGCTGTTGAAAAGCTTCTTCACAGCCCGTCCCCTCCTCCCTTGCGGTGAATGGGGATCCCGCACACCACCTCCGTCACCTCGTCCGCCGCAGCCGCCAGACGGCGGTTCAGCTCCCCCAGATATTTCTGGTAACGCAGGGTATCCTCCGTGTAAACCTCCCCGTCGGAAAAGATCTCGTTGGTGACGATTACCAGGTGGGACAGCTGCCTTTTCAGGCTCTCAACCCCCGAAAGGACCGCCTCCACCGTCTCCTCCCCCGCTCCCTCCGGGGAAAACATCTCATTTGCCGTCAGGTTGGACAGGCATTCCAAAAGGCCCACTGCCCCCGACGGCAAGATCAAATCCTGAAGCCCTGTATAGCGCTCCACCGTCTCGAAGCCCTTTCCCGCCCGCAGCCTGCGGTGGCGCTCCACCCTCTTTTTGCTTTCTATGTCGTAGGGGTTCATGGTAGCGATGTAGATCCTCCGCCCCTCTCCCAGGGAGAGAACCCGCCCTTCCCCGTAGGCGGACTTGCCGCTGCCGCTGCCCCCCGTCACCAGGATCAGCATTACTCCAGCTCCTCATACTGCTCCACGCAGATATCCCCGAAGGTGCTCAGGGTATTGTAAAGGACGGCCCCCATGTCCAGGAACGGACAGAGAGCCACGGCCCCCGTTCCCTCTCCCAGGCACATGTCTCCGTGGATCACCGCCTCCTTGCCAAGAGACTCCAACACGAGACGGGAGGCCGGCTCCTTGGAAACATGGCTGGCCAGCATGTAATCCCCCGCCTGCGGGCAGATCCTCTTGGCCGTCAGCGCCGCCACGCAGGAGATAAAGCCGTCCATGATCACCGGCATCCCAAGGGCCGCTCCCCCTAGGAAAACTCCCACCATGCCGGCAATATCCAGTCCCCCCACCTTCGCTAAAACGTCCAGGGGATCCTCCGGGTTCGGCCTGTTGACCCGAATGGCCCGCTTGATGGCATCGATCTTCCGGGAAAGGCCCTCACTGCTCAGACCGGCCCCCCGTCCCGTCATGGTCTCCACCGGCTGGTCCAAAAGAACGGAAGCCATGGCGCTGCTGGTGGTGGTGTTTCCAATCCCCATCTCCCCGGTGAGCAGCACACGGCAGCCCGAATCCCTCAGCTCCTCGGCCACAGTGATGCCCGCCTCGATCCCCTTGATCGCCTCGCTCATGGTCATGGCCGGGCCCTTTGTCATGTTCCTGGTGCCGTAAGACACCTTCAGGTCCGTCCTCACCGCAGTATCCCTGGCCATTCCCACGTCCACGGGCCGGATATCCACCCCGCATTCATGGCACATGACGCAGGCCGTGGTGGTCTCCCTGACAAAGTTATCTGCCACGATGGCCGTCACCTCCTGGCCCGTCTGGGTGACTCCCTCCTCCACCACCCCGTTGTCCGCACACATGGCCACCAAGGCCTTGTTCTTGATGTCCACCTTCAGCTCCCCCGTGATCCCCACGATCTGGGTGATGAGATCCTCCATCTTTCCCAGGGAATGAAGCGGCTTCGCAATACTGTCCCACCGTCTCCTCGCCTGCTCCATCAGCTCCCTGTCCAAGGGCCTGATCCTGTCCATCGCTTCTACTAATGTCATAGCTTCCTACCTTTGTCCTTTCATATATACTACAGCCTGCCGCTTGTTGATCCTTCCCCGCCGGCAAGGACGGCTCCCTCATCCGCCCCTGCTGGTAAAGACCAGGAACCTGCTGAACAGGTAATTCAAGACCATCACCACAAACTGGGTGATAAATTTTCCCAGCATGTCCGGCAGCCTCAGCCATTCCACCAAAAGCCACACTCCCCCCAGCTCAACGGCCATGGTGGCCATCCGGGCGGCAAAAAAACGCAAAAAGGTTTTTCCATGCTCCCACAGCCCCTGGCACTTGTCCTCAAACACAAACCGGGAATTAACCACGTAAGCAAAGATGATCGCCGTCAGGATGGAGATCAGGTTTGCCAGGTTCAATCTCACGCCCCAGCTTCGCAGCAGGTAAAAACAGATCATGTTTACCAGTGTGGTACAGCCGCCGAAAAACACGTATCGGACTTTGTCGTTGGCATACAGCCGGCCGATCAGCTTCTTCATCGATCTCTGAACGCCTAGGGTCTGTCATGGCGGATCTCCTCATCCGCCCCCACCCTTCCCCGTATGATCCTGGACACCAGGTACCGGGGACGGCGCTTCACCTCCTCGTAAATTTTTCCAATGTAATATCCCATGATCCCCAGGCTCACCATCACGGCGCTCCCGATGAGCAAAAGGACGATGATGGTGGTGGTGTACCCCTCCACCGCTTTTCCCCGAAAAAACTGAGCCAGGGAATAGATCAGCAGGAGCATGGAGCCCAGAAAGCAGACAAAGCCCGCGCCTGTGATCATCTGGAGGGGCAGGGTGGTAAAGGCCACGATGTTGGTGAAGGCATAGCGCACCAGGGCCTTCGTGGACCACTTGGTGGTTCCGGCCGGCCGCTCCTGCACCTGAAACTCCACCCTGGCGGTGCGATAGCCCACCCAGGAGGAGGCCGCCCGAAAGAACAGGCTCCTCTCCGGCATGGCCAGGATACTCCTGGCCGCCCTTTTATCCATCAGCTTAAAGTCGGAGGCGTTTTCCATGGGGATCCCCGAGACCTTTGACATGATCTCATAGAAAAAACCGGCACATACCCTGTGGGCGGCCGTCTCCTTCCCCCGGCTGGCCTTGATCCCCTCCACCACCTCGTAGCCCTCCTGCCACAGGCGGTACATCTCAAGAAGCGTCTCCGGGGGATGCTGCAGGTCGCAGTCCATCACCGCCACCGCGTCTCCCGAGGCCTGGGCGATCCCCGCATAGATGGCGGCCTCCTTGCCGAAATTCCTGGAAAAGCAGACCCCAAGGATATTGGGATCCCTCTCCCCGGCCTTTATGATCTCCTCCCAGGTCCCATCGGTGGAACCATCGTTCACCACCACCAGCTCATAGAGGATCCCCGCCCTTTTCAGGGACTCCCCCACCTCCCGGCAGGCCCGTCCCACCATCAGCTCCTCATTGTACGCCGGCAGAACCACAGACAATCTGCTCATACTTCCATACCCATTTTCCGTAACCTCCACATCATTCCCAAAAGGCTGCCCCTCAGCTCTGCGGCCCGCCCTTCAGGCTCATCCCTTCAGTATTTTCAGGATCGGCTGATATTTCTTTTTCTTCATTTCCTTCATAAGCTTGTTGTAGCTGGAAGTCCTGATACCCACGCCGGAACCACCCAGGAAAATAAAATCTCCCCGGATCTCCGACCAGATCCCCTTTTTGTTGTAATACTTCACCAGCCTTTTCAGCTGCCTCTCATAGGCCTTGTTCTGCCGGATAAACTTTTTGTCAATGGTCTGGAAGGCCTTCACAAAATTTTTGTTGTTCATAATCCCATTGTATATCTGGGGGTAATGCTTTTTTGCATAATACAGATACTCCAGGATATAAAAACGGAACTCCGCATAAGCCATCCGGTCGTTGGAGCCGGAATGCAGGTAAACGTTCCAATCACTGGGCTTCCTTGCGTTCTTTTCAAAGTAGGGCTTCAGGGACATGATGGTGTGCATTCCCCAATAATAAGCCGTAAACTCATTCAAAAGGCCATAAGCCCCGTTCACATCCGACGCCAGGTTCGCCGTGGGGTTTCCCACGTAGAGATCATACCGCTCCGTGCGCAGGGAGGCCGGTATGGTCCTGGCCATTTCCCGGCTCCTGTATACCTTCGTGTACCGCACGTCGATCTTCTTCTGATTTCCCGTGTAGATGGACTCCCCCTGGGCGCCGCTCCACCAGGGATAATCCTGGAAGCTGTACCCATGAGTCTCCTCGTGGACCGCTACCTCCAATCCTTCGGAGACCATCTTGCTCCCCGGCGAGAACCAGGAAAGAATCCGACCGCCCCTCCTTCTCTGCTTGTCCAAAATATAATGGCCGTCCCGGTCATACTTCTTTAGGAACCTGAGCAGCTGATCCTCGGTAAATGAGACCCCGCCGCGGGCAGCCACCGGATCCAGGACATAAAAATCCTTCCCAAACTGCACGTCCATCCGCCCCAGGCCGTCCCCGGCGCTTTCTCCACCGGGATCCATCTCCAGGGAGGAACCTACAGCATTTCTGCCGCCTGCATACTCTCCCGCCAAAACTCCCTGGGGAACCGCCGCACAAAAGAGCATCACCACGGCCATCCACAATGCGATCCTTCTCTTCATACTTTTTTCTCCTTTCCTTTCTACAGACAACAACAGCCGTAATCCCATTATAACGTTTACCATCGCCATATACAAGAGAAAATACGCCGGGTCTGCCCTCCCCTCCCGCCGTCTGGCCTTAAGGACCGCAATTTTGCCTTTTCCAGCCAAGAAAAGCCCGCCCCTCCCTCACAAAAGCCCGCCCCTAAAGGAAAGACGCCCTGCTTTTCCCTCACAGAGCCCATGCCCTATGGCAGGGAGATGACTTCCCATGAACTAAAAAAAGAGCTGCCGCACAGGCGGCAGCCCTTCTCATATTCTAAATGACCTCATCCTCTGAAGGTGTCTCTTTTTTACTCCTCCGTGCTGTGGAGAGTAACCAGCTTCTGAAGATACTCAAACCTTGCCTTGGCCTCAGCCTGGTTCTTGTCAAACAGTCTGGCAGCCTTCTCAGGATTCTGACGCTTCAAGGAGTTGTAACGAACCTCGCCATTCAGGAACTCCTGATAATCCGTCATGTCCGGAGCCTTGGAATCAAGGGTGAACTTGTTTCCTTCTGCGGCCGGGTTGAAGCGGAAGTTGTGCCAATATCCGCACTTCACAGCCAGCTCCTCCTCGGTCTGGGCCTTGGACATGCCCTTCTTGATACCGTGGTTGATACATGGAGCATAAGCGATGATGAGGGACGGTCCCGGATAAGCCTCCGCCTCGGCAATGGCCTTGATGGCCTGGTTGAAGTCAGCGCCCATGGAAATCTGGGCAACGTACACATAACCATAGCTCATGGCGATGGATGCCATATCCTTCTTCTTCGTCTCTTTTCCGCCGGCAGCAAACTGAGCGATGGCGCCGGTGGGGGTGGACTTGGAGGACTGTCCGCCGGTATTGGAGTAAACCTCGGTATCAAATACCATCACGTTGATGTCACGGCCGCTTGCCAGAACATGGTCAACGCCGCCGAATCCGATATCGTAAGCCCATCCGTCACCGCCGAAGATCCACTGGGACTTCTTGGAGAGGTAATCCTTCTGTGCAAGGATCTCTTTCGCCGTATCGCAGCCACAGGCCTCAAGAGCGGCGATCAGCTTGTCCGTGGCAGCCCCGTTGGTAGCTCCGCAGGAGAAGGTATCCAGCCATTCCTGTCCGGCAGCCTTCACATCCTCGTTCTTGCCTCCGGCAACAACAGCCTCAACCTTTGCCTTCAGGCCGTCGCGGATAGCGTTCTGTGCAAGAAGCATACCATAACCGAACTCCGCATTGTCCTCAAAGAGAGAGTTTGCCCATGCAGGACCCTGTCCCTTTGCGTTCACGGTGTAAGGAGTGGACGGTGAGGAGTTGCCCCAGATGGAGGAGCATCCCGTCGCATTTGCGATGTACATCCTGTCTCCGAAGAGCTGGGTGATCAGCTTGGCATAAGGTGTCTCGCCGCAGCCTGCGCAGGCTCCTGAGAACTCAAGAAGCGGCTGCTTGAACTGGCTGCCCTTCACGGTCGTCTCTTTAAATTTGGCAACCACGTCCTCCTTGATGGGAAGCTGCACGCCATAGTCAAAGTATTTCTGGGAACCGGCGTTTGCCTCCAGGTTCTCCATTGCAAGAGCCTTGGCACCCTTCTTGCCTGGGCATACATTGGCGCAGGAGCCGCAGCCTGTACAGTCAAGAACGGAAACCGTCATGGTGAACTGGTAGTCCTTCATACCCGTCATGGGAAGAGTCTTCATTCCCTCCGGTGCAGCGGCTGCCTCAGCCTCCGTCAGGGCAACGGGGCGGATCACCGCATGCGGGCACACGTAAGCACAACGGTTACACTGGATACAGTTGTCCGGGTTCCATACCGGAACATTCACGGCAATGCCTCTCTTCTCGTAAGCGGCTGCTCCGGAAGGCGTGGTGCCGTCCACATAAGGCTTAAATGCGGAAACAGGAAGAGAATTGCCCTCCTGAGCGTTCACCTTTGACTGGATATTGTTTACAAAATCCACCACGTCCTGGCGTCCCTCGGTGGCATGGGTCATATGGAGGCCTTCGTCTGCTGCGTTCTTCCAGCTCTCCGGTACCTGGATCTCAACCACCTGGCGAGCGCCCTCGTCGATGGCAGCCCAGTTCTTCTGAACCACGTCGTCACCCTTACGTCCGTAGGTGGCCTTTGCGGCAGCCTTCATCAGGTCGATGGCCTGCTCCTCGGGGATGATGCCCGTCAGCTTGAAGAATGCGGACTGAAGAATGGTGTTGATACGGGTGGGTCCCATGCCGGTCTCGATACCGATCTTCACGCCGTCGATGGTGTAGAACTTGATGCCATGGTTGGCGATGAAAGCCTTCACCTGTCCCGGAAGATGCTTCTCAAGGCCCTCCATATCCCATGCACAGTTCAGAAGGAAGGTACCGCCGTCTACCAGCTCCTGTACCATGTTGTACTTGTTCACATAGGACGGATTGTGGCAGGCCACGAAATTCGCCTTGTGGATCAGGTAGGTGGACTTGATGGGCTTCTTGCCGAAACGTAAGTGGGACATGGTCACACCGCCGGACTTCTTGGAGTCGTAGTCAAAGTATGCCTGCGCATACATATCGGTGTTGTCGCCGATGATCTTGATGGAGTTCTTGTTCGCACCTACGGTACCGTCTGCACCAAGACCCCAGAACTTGCAGTTCGTGGTTCCCTCGGGAGTGGTAACCAGCGGAGCGCCCGTCTCAAGGGAAAGGTTCGTCACGTCGTCCACGATGCCGATGGTAAATCTTGCCTTCTCCGTGTTCTCATAAACAGCCACGATCTGAGCGGGAGTGGTGTCCTTAGAGCCAAGGCCATAGCGTCCGGAGAATACCTTCACGCCTGCAAGCTTGCTGTCCTTCAGCGCTGCGACAACGTCCAGGTACAAAGGCTCGCCCAGTGCGCCCGGCTCCTTGGTTCTGTCAAGAACGGAGATCTGCTTCACGGTCTCGGGAATGGCTGCAACCAGGGCGTCTGCGCAGAATGGCCTGTAAAGGCGAACCTTCACCACGCCCACCTTCTTGCCGGCAGCCCTCAGATAATCGATGGTCTCCTCGATGGTATCGTTCACGGAGCCCATAGCCACGATCACGTGCTCTGCGTCCTCGGCTCCATAGTAGTTGAACAGCTTGTAATCGGTACCGATCTTCTCGTTTACCTTGTCCATGTACATCTGGACGATCTCAGGAAGCTGGTCATAATAAGGATTGCAGGCCTCTCTTGCCTGGAAGAAGATGTCCGGGTTCTGAGCGGAGCCTCTCTGGCATGGATGGTTGGGATTTAAGGCGTTGTTTCGGAATGCGGCGATGGCATCCATATCCGCCATATCCTTCAGATCCTCATAATCCCATGTCTCAATCTTCTGGATCTCGTGGGAGGTACGGAAACCGTCGAAGAAATTGATGAAGGGAACCTTACCCTTGATCGCCGCAAGATGGGCAACCGGCGTCAGGTCCATAACCTCCTGTACGGAAGACTCACACAGCATGGCGCATCCTGTCTGGCGGCACGCCATAACGTCGGAGTGGTCGCCGAAGATAGAAAGAGCGTGGGAAGCAAGAGCGCGGGCAGACACGTTGAACACACCCGGAAGCTGCTCGCCGGCGATCTTGTAAAGATTCGGGATCATCAGAAGAAGACCCTGAGATGCGGTATAAGTGGTGGTAAGTGCGCCCGCTGCCAGGGAACCGTGTACAGCGCCTGCTGCGCCGGCCTCAGACTGCATCTCCGTAACCTGTACCTCCTGTCCGAAGATGTTCTTCCTTCCCTGGGTAGCCCACTCATCTGTAGCCTCTGCCATCACAGATGAAGGGGTGATCGGGTAAATTGCAGCAACGTCGGAAAATGCGTATGACGCATGTGCGGCCGCATGGTTACCATCCATGGTTTTCATCTTTCTTGCCATAGTTTGTTTTTCCTCCTTCAAGGTATGCTGAAAATTATTTCTAGACACCGCGTGTCTAAGATTCCGTAATAGCTCAGATCGCCAAACTGTTACCTGCAAGGACCTATGAAAAACGTCTGCGTCATGGGATCCCTGCACATTCCCGTCATTTTCCTGCGGCCAGTGCGGCAAACGCACGGCCCCGCCTGAACTGTTACAAAACTCTACTTGATATTATACCACACTTTTTCCTGTTTTTCTATTTGGTTTACACTTTTTTTTGTATCTAATCGCATACAAAGAGGAAAGAATCCTTCTTTTTCCCTTTTTCCTCCAAAAAGTGCGAAAAATACGGCGGTCCCCAGAATCCCACAAAAAAAGAGGCCGATCCATCGGTCAAGGCGCCGATGCCGTCCTCCTTTTTTCTGAAACCATACACTATGCAGATTTTACCTGGGGCTCCCCGTCGTCGGATAACTCCAGGATCTCCTTCAAAGATTTTCTCTTCAGCATTCTCCAGAGCTCGTCCTGAATGGACACAAGCTCCGCGTGCATCAGACAGGGCTGTCCATTCTGTCCGTCCCTGACGCACTGCTTCTTAGGATTCATACATTCAATGATAAACATATCCGGGGAAATGGCGCTGTACACGTCAAACAGTGTCATATCTCCCATGCTTTTGTTGAGGGTATATCCTCCGTGCACTCCCCGATAGCCTCTGACCATCTTGGCCTTCTGAAGCTTCTTCAAAATCTTGTAGGCAAAGGGAGCTGTGATGACCTCTTTTTCACAAATCTCGTTGACGCTCAGCCTCTTTTCCCCTGCCAGTGCCCGAAGTACGCGAACCGCATAATCACATTCTCTCGTAATAAACATACCTATAACCTCTCGATCTACTCACTTGGAGTTGTAATTATCTTATTTTCCTTGCCCCCATATAGAAATTATAACAGAACCCAATGGGAATTTCAATAGGTTATAGAAAATTATATAACCAAATATAGAAATTTTATATAGTCTAAAACTGACCTTTTACTTTCCTCATGAACGAATTTTTTTCTCAATGTCAGTTACCTTTTTTTCCACAAATCCAGGATTTCCCGGCAGATATCCTCCGTCGTTCTGCCGTCCGTAGCCACCTGAATATCGGCCGCCGCCTCGTATTTGGGCCGTCTCTCCTCCATCAGCTTCCGGATATAGCCCGGGTTCATGTTCCCGTTCAGCAGGGGGCGTTCCCTGCTGTCCTTGACACGCTGGTAAATCGTCTCCGCCTCCGCGGTCAAAAGGACGACCACCCCCCGCTCCTTCATCAGTGCCACGTTCTCCCGGCGCATCACGGCCCCGCCTCCGCAGGACACCACCAGCGGCTCCTCAGCCTCCTTCAGCCGCCTAAGAAGGGCAGTCTCCAGCTCCCGAAAATAGGCCTCCCCCTTCTCCTGAAAGATCTGGGAAATGGCCATCTGCTGTTCCTCCTGGATCACGCCGTCCATCTCCACCTCCCTCATGCCCCACGACCGGCACAGCTCATGGGACACCGCACTCTTTCCAACTCCCATGAAGCCAGTGAGATAAATCTGTGTTTTTTCCTTCATAAAGTCTGCCCTTACCCTCTTCCTTCCTGAATATGCCCGTGTCCTTTTTCCCCTATGATAGCAAATTATAGCAGGAAGTCACCGTCTTGTAAAGGAAAGATTATGGACCGGACGTCTCTCCTTTCCAGGACAGGGCGGCGGTCTCAGGGCCTGAAAAGGGCTGGCCAGGATCCCCCAAAACCGCCCTTCCCAGTGTCTTTTTTTGTCCTGCACACCTGTTTTTTGTGGCCGGCCAACGCCCACTGCCCCCGGTCCCGCCGGGACTGCTGCGGGCTAACTGCCCGAAAAACAAAGAAAAACCGGGTCATATTTTTGCATATTGCACAGTTTACGCCGCAGAGGAAATAGGCTATACTAGAACCAAATGCAAACGAACAGGAATTTCAAGAAAAAAGAGGTATGAACCACTATGATCGCAGCAAACAACATTACCCTGCGCGTCGGGAAAAAGGCGCTTTTTGAGGAGGTAAACATCAAATTTACCGAGGGCAACTGCTACGGCCTCATCGGAGCCAATGGAGCCGGTAAGTCCACCTTTCTAAAGATCCTTTCCGGACGGCTGGAGCCCACCAAGGGAGACGTCACCATCACCCCAGGGCAGCGGCTTTCCTTCCTGGCCCAGGATCACTTCAAATATGACGCTTACAACGTCCTTGACACCGTCATCATGGGAAACGCCCGCCTTTATGAGATCATGAAGGAGAAGGACGCCCTTTACGCAAAGCCGGACTTCAGCGATGAGGACGGCATCCGGGCCAGCGAGCTGGAAGGAGAGTTTGCCGAGATGAACGGCTGGGAGGCCGAGGCCGACGCAGCCACCCTGCTGAATGGACTTGGGATCGAAACCGAGCTCCACGACACTCTCGTGGGCGACCTGACCGGAAGCCAGAAGGTGAAGGTCCTCCTGGCCCAGGCCCTCTTCGGGAACCCGGACATCCTTCTGCTGGACGAGCCCACCAACCACCTGGACCTCCCCGCCATCGAATGGCTGGAGGAGTTCCTCATCAACTTTGACAACACGGTGATCGTGGTCTCCCACGACCGCTATTTCCTGAACAAGGTCTGCACCCACACGGCGGACATCGACTATGGCAAGATCCAGCTCTACGCCGGAAATTACGATTTCTGGTATGAGTCCAGCCAGCTCCTCATCAAGCAGATGAAGGAGGCCAACAAAAAGAAGGAAGAGAAGATCAAGGAGCTCCAGGAGTTCATCTCCCGATTCAGCGCCAACGCCTCCAAATCCAAGCAGGCCACATCCCGAAAAAGGGCCCTGGAAAAGATCCAGCTGGAGGAGATGCGCCCCTCCAGCCGCAAATATCCCTACGTGGATTTCCGCCCCAACCGGGAGATCGGCAACGAGGTCCTGATGGTGGAGAACCTTTCCAAGACCGTGGACGGAGTGAAGGTGCTGGACGACATCTCCTTCACCCTGGGACATGACGACAAGGTGGCTTTCGTGGGAGCAAACGAACAGGCCATCACCCTCCTTTTCCGCATCCTCATGGGTGAGGTGGAGCCGGACGAGGGCCATTACAAGTGGGGAGTCACCACCTCTCAGGCCTACTTCCCCAAGGACAGCACCAAAGAGTTTGACTCGGATCTCACCATCACCGACTGGCTGACACAGTACTCCGAGATCAAGGATGCCACCTACGTTCGAGGCTTCCTTGGCCGTATGCTCTTTCCCGGGGAGGACGGGGTCAAGCGGGTGCGGGTGCTCTCCGGTGGAGAGAAGGTGCGCTGTCTCCTCTCCAAGATGATGATCTCCGGGGCAAACATCCTGCTTCTGGACGAGCCCACCAACCATCTGGACATGGAGTCCATCACCGCCCTGAACAATGGCCTCATCAAATTCCCGGGAGTGATCCTTTTCACCTCCCACGACCATCAGTTTGTGGAGACCACCGCCAACCGCATCATGGAGATCCTGCCAAACGGAACCCTCATTGACAAGATCACCACCTACGACGAATACCTGGCCAGCGACGAGATGGCCAAGAAGCGCCATGTCTATACCCTGGGCGAGGAGGACTCACAGGACAATTAACCTGCTCCCATTGGGTGTGTGAAGCCCTGCGGGACGACGGAGCCCTCCGCCGGTGCCGAGGAAGGGAAGCCTCTGCGGCTCCTTCCCCCCACCGGAAGAAAGTCTGCAGAACGGCAAGGGCGTCCCAGAACAGGACGCCCACCACGAAGGACAGGCTGCCGGAAGCTTCCCGGCAGCCTGTCCTTTTTTGTGCCCGCAGAGAAGGCCTCTCCCCAGGGGAGAGGCCTTCTCTGCGAGCCTTATGGTATGGATCTCATAAACGAACCCTATCGAACCTGGACTGACATTCCCACGTAATCCGCCGGATAATAGTAGACCAGGGAGCCTGCCGTGCTGGTCAGCCAGCTGGAATTGCGGCTCTTGGTACGCAGCATGATATACCTCCACTTGGAGTAGGTGGTGTCATAGCTGCGCTCCTTCGTATACTTGCTAAGAAGGGTCCCTTTGTAATAAACGCTGTAATTCAGCTTGCTTGGCCCAAAAGAATAGTTCTCAAAAGAATTTACGGCCCCAAGGGTACGCCTGGTGACAGATCCGGACACTCCTGACATGATCAGCGGCGTGCCGGAAAGATTGCCCCGGGTCATGGTAAAGAGGGCCTGCTTCCCAACGGGAACTCTTTTATAGCGGAGGGTCTTGTGGTTTTTCTTCTGCTGCTGAAAGCTTAAAGACATCCCCCGGTTCGTAGTCTTGTAGTCTACCCTTACATGGACGCTGCCCCTCCTCACCCTCAGGCAAGCCAGCATCCCCACATTGCTTCCGCTGCTGCTCTTCACGAAGGTTCCTGCCGTATTGTTCACGGAAATCGCCTTATTGCAGTTCTTCATCACTGTCTCCGTAGGCTGATAATTGCCCGAACTGTCCTTGTAGCAGGCTGCCGCCGCAAGATCAAACCTGGTACGGGAGGTCCTGGGGGTAATGTAGATGGTGTAGCTGCTGATATTGTTCGCCCCGATCGCCGTGTTCATGATGTGATAGCTCTGACCTGCGGTAATGACCTTCTGGGCCCGTTTTCCCACCACTGCGGCGGAAACCGGAACCGTTCCTCCCAGCGCCATGACCATGGCCAACAGACACGCCGCAAGCTTTTTCATAATTTTTCTCTCCTTCATGGAAGACCTCCTTGTTCTTTTATTCGTACAACGGTCCACACTCCCATGTAAGTCCTGCATATAGCCCCTGTGTGAACAGCCGCCTGCTGGTATTATATACCTTTTGAAAAAACTTTTGTAATCTTCTCTTTACTTCATTGTAACATCTGCCAGCCGCCCATTGGATGCCTCCAGAAGTCCCTTCACGGAAACCTTCAAGGTGAGGCCGATCCTTCCGCCGCTGACATAAATCTCCTCAAAAGCTCCTGCGGAGCTGTCAAACACCACGGGGTAGCTTTTCTTCATGCCGATGGGGCTACAGCCGCCCCGGACGTAGCCGGTGACCCTGGTAATGTCCTTCACATGGATCATGTCCACGGCCTTCTCTCCCACGGCCCGGGCCGCCGCCTTCTTGTCCACCTCCCTGTCGATGGGGATCACGTAAACATAATAGCCGCCGCTCTTTCCTTCCATCACAAGAGTCTTGTAGGACTGCTGATGGGGCGCCCCGATCTTGTCCGCACTGTGCTGACCGTCAATAAACTGATCGCACTCATAAGTAAAAGCCTCATAGCTTATCTTCTGCCGCTCTAGCATCCGCATGGCGTTTGTCTTTGCTTCCTTCGCCACTGACTCCCTCTCCTCCTTTTGCATCACCGCCGTCATCTTCCCTGCAGCACAGGAACATTTTACCACAAAAAAGGAATCCTGGACATATCTTCTCACCACCGGGAAGCTGCCTGGCAAGCATTTCCTGGAAAACGCATAACCAGGCATTTAATCCAGGTCAAAAAGCTGACGCTGGCGCAGGGTGAGCTGGGCAAGGTTTTCACCCTCCACATCCTCCCCGTACATCCTAAAGCTGACGGAAACATGGGCATATATGTTGACGGCTTTCTTATATCTCTTCTCCATGTTATCCTCTTTCGACCAATTCTCCATCACGTACCTTTCCAGGTCATCTATGGAAAAGCTGTAGACGCTTCCGCTGTGGACCTTGTAGACGCCGCTGCTGTCACAGGGGATTTTATGATCCGGTGTGTCCTGAAAAAGGGACACATCCAAGGGAACTACCTTCTCCTTTATTTTGGGAACGCCGTACTCACTGCCCTCCTTGGCATCCTCGCTGTCACTTTCTATAAACAGCCGGAGATCCATGGATCTGGCGTTGTCCGCAAAGCTGCTGGCGGCCACCAGGTTGTAGTCGTCCACCGTAAAGGAGATCTGTTTCTCGTTATCCACCACATTGGTCTCTCCGGTACCCAGGTACTGATCCGTCATGTAGTAGTCCGAGGTGATCTTCTCCGCCGTCCTGGAAAAGCCATTGACAAACTTGATCTCTGGCTCCACGGCAGAAGCCCGATAGGAGGCCACGATGGTGTTGATGAAAAGCTTCATCTCCGCCTCGCCCGTAACCCCTTGATGCCCCACTCCGGTGTACATCACATTCCCCTTGCTGTAAAGATAATAATAGTTCCGCACGTCCTTGGGCGATTGATCGTACTTCTTATCTCCCAGGCAATACCACACGATGATGTCGTTGGTCCCATCCCTATCTGCATCCTCCTCCATGGCCAGCTGGTAATACTGACTATGTGTCGTTTCCACCTTGAGCTCCTTCGGTATCTTGTACGGGTATTCCGTGATCGCACCTTCGTTTACCTGCCTGGCTTTCGTTGTTGTGTCAAACGTAGTCGTCATAACGTGGGGCGTAAATCCCTGGGTCTCCCAACAGGTCTCTTTACAGGCACTTCCATTCTTGTAGGCCATGTCTCCATTTGAGTAAAGATAAGAGTCTTCCCCCTCCTGAAGAACATTTTGACCCTGGGCCTGGTAAACCGTTTCCCAATCCGGGCTGCCAAGCCTCAATCCAGGATCCTCCAATGCAGGATTAAATCCTTTTCCGATAATGGACTTCGTGTCCTCGGCGATCACGCCGTACCGATCCATCCCCAAAAGGGGCCGCAAAATATAGTTAAAGCCATGTCCCCATGATGCAGCATTGTTCCTATTACAGAAATAAGACGTAGTATCGTGGGAAAACAGAACGCTTTTTCCATCCTGGATAAATTGCAGGATGGCATCCACCGCACCCAGAGGCTCATTCGTTGGCTTTTTGTTGGGAATATTTTCATACATATCAGCAAAACCAATGATCAGCATATGGTAGTCATCCAGAAGGTTTTTATTCTTCACATAAGCATTTGCATACGCTTCCGTCCCCATCCTCACAATTTTGATATCATATTCCTCCACCTCCTTCAAAAGCTCTTGGAAAGCCCCATTGGGTTCATTCAGTTTCCAATTTCCTCCTTTATTAGGGCTGATCTGCAGCACCTTGATTTCGGGCGTCTTTGTGGGACGGCTCCTGGTATAGCCCTGCTCAGTGGTCCAAATCTGATTCCTTTCATTGTTGGACACCTTTAATTTCCAGGTGATCAGCTTGCCGTAATTCTCCGGGATCTCCCTTGTCAGGCGGTAGGTCTCTCCCAGCTTCAGTTCATATCTGCCCTGCGCATTTTTTGTCAGTACAATACCATCCGCCCCGGAAACCTGGATATCATCCAGCCGTTCCGTCACGGAAAAATTGCCGTCACTGTTCAGATCCAAAAATAGCTCACAGTGGTATCTGGCATTTGCGGAGGAGGTCTGTGCCTCATCCTCGATCTGAAACACGTATTTCAGCTGATGACCCTCGATGTACTCTCCAGAGTGTCCCGTTACGTCTTTCACAGCGCTCACCGGCTTTTCTATAAAGCGGATCACCGGCTTTGGAAGATTCACATAGAAATCCCGGTTGCCCTTCTCAAATTCTGACAACCTGCAGACGTTGGGATAAAGCGCCCTCAGCTTCCCCAGCTCTGTCAGAAACCTGTAGACATAGGAGGAATTGTCCACTTTACTCTCGTCTATGGAGCCCTCGCCCATGGAATCCTCATCCTTGTAGAGACTGTCATCCACGATCAGGGGATAACCGCTCTTGGCAAATTCCAAGAGGGCCCTCACCTGCTGACCGGTGATATCGTTTCCAGAGCCCCGGACGGAGCCCACGCCCCCCGCCTTCAGCTCCGTCGTGATCACCTTGCCATTCTTGTCATAATCTGAATCCAGAATCCCTTGAGCTTTATTTCGATCGCTGCCAGCGATCACCATTGCGCTCCCAATGTGAGAGTACAGCATCTGGGAGTTCTCATCGCCGCCATTGGAAAACTTTGCAACATCCGCATCCGCTGCTCTCCCCCTTCCCCCCCAGCAGATCATGTCATACTCTTTATTCAGATCCTGGATGTTTCCCACGAACTCCGAGGAGGTCATGGTTGTGATCTCCACAGAAAGCGGAGAGGCCAAGAGACCGATCTCCCGACAGGACGCATGACCGCCATATCCCTTAATTTTCTGAAATTTTACACAAGCCACATCTGTATACACCTTATCAAAACGATACCAGTGATCCTCCCTCTCATTGGTATACTCAGACTCGTTTTTTTCGTAATCTTCAGTATAAAGCACCTCACCCTTAATATTCTCCAACACAACTGTAAAGGACAGGAACAATCCGTTTTTATGCCCAGAATTAGTCGTACTATAAATCCGAGGGGTGTATACAAATCCACCGACACACCCTGGTGACTTTAGTGTAATGGTCAACCAGTGTACTTCGTGTCGACCGGACCCATAATAGCTGTGCCAGTTATTTGCCGTCTCACCTTTCTCTCCATCAATCACATATTGTGGCAAACCTGAATTGCTATGACAACAATCCTCTATCTCCAAGTTGGATATTGGCACCCTCATTCCCAGGCTGTCGGCAATGTCATCCTTATTGATGACTCCTTTCACGATATTCCCTCCAGCAGTCGTTTTTGCCGGCTCAATGTCCAGAACCCGGATCACATCCTTCTTCAGCACGTTCCTCCGATACCGGTAGTTGATGATATATTCCACCACCCGGGCCTGGGATAAGGTGGTGGGTAATCGGAAGTCCTCCCCGTCTCCCAATTCCCCATAGGCCAGCTTGCGGTACTCATTTTCGCTGTCAATGTACTCCAGAATCTCCGAAAAGCCGTCTGCCTGACTTCCCTTGGCTGCAGCTGTCGTACCGTCTTCAGCCTCCTGAACCCCACCAAATTCCATATGAAAATGAGTGTTGACTAGGTGGGCAGTCCCTCCAGGTTCCCAAGCATTACTGAAAAAATAAAAATTTCGGTTTACAAAATGGGTCTTATCCTCCCTCATATAAGGGGAAAAGGTATTGTAAAGATCACTGCCCTCCTTGACCTTATCCCGATTCAGAATGACGGGAATGGGGTTTTCCAAACTCAGCCCCAGGCTCAACACTTTTTCTGCAGAGTCCTTAGAAAGGCTGCCATTCACATAGATCAGATCATAATCCTCCAGGGCAGGTACCTGAGTTACCTCAGTCCCGCCTGTCGTCTCTCCATCGGCAAAGGTCTTATCTAGCCCCATCCCCTGGACGCTTTCCTGTGAGCCCTCCGCCCGCACCGGCTGGATCTCCACATCCATGAAATCCTCCTCTGCGGAGACATCCTCCGTAAAGGATTCCTCCCCAGCGGACTCCTCCGTAAAGGGTTCTTCCCCAGAGCTCTCCTCCGTGAAGGCCCCCTTCCCAGAAGCACCCTCCATCAAGAACTCCTCCGCAGAGACACTCCCTGTAACGGAGTTCTCTGCAGGGACCCCCTCCACAAAAGGCTCCTCGGCAGAGACACTCTCCGTAAAGGAGCTCTCCGCAGGGACGCCCTCCCAAAAGGGTTCTCCCGAGAAGGTGCTCAGATCCGCATCCTCCACGGACCTTGTCCCATCCCCCAGTATCTCCGGGGAAGCGCTCACCGCATCAGAAAAGCCGTCAGGCGCAGCTGCAAAAATCTCCTCCGCAGACAGCTGCCCACCCGTATTGGTGGCGATTCTCCCTGCGGTCCCGGAAAGTTCACCCACCGTCAGCGTATCCACAGAAACAGCAAACCTTTCAAATTCTTCCTTTTCAGGATCCAAATGAAAGACATACCGCTTCAGCCAGTCGTGGTTTACCAGGCCGCCCTTATAATAGAGAGAGGCCACCTGCACCTCTACCGAAGCCTCATTCTCGTTTGCCTTGAAATCGTAATCCCCTTGCCCCGGCGTCAGCGTATATTTTGCATCCGTAATATAATGCGTGGCAGTTTCTCCACTCTTCACCTCCAAATAAGGATTATCTTCATTGATCTTAGAATGGTACCAGCCATCATAAACAGTCTCATCTGTATTCCCTTCTGCCTTGCAGCAAAAAGAAGCTTCCTTTATTCGGTAGTAGTAATTGTACCCCAGTGCATCCGGGATAGACTTCACATCCTTTTTCTCAACCATCTGACGGCCTTTGACCAAAGACAATGGATATTTTTGCAGTTTCCCTTCCTCATCACTCCTCCAAATATAATATTTACCGTCCGTCTCCAGGGTAATCTCATGACCCGTCCTTCCCTGAGCGCCCCCTTCAGACGCCGAGGCTTCCTGCGCTTTTGCCTTTACGTAATTCAGATCTCCGATCTTCTCATATTTGTAATAGGGAAATTCCTTTATGTTCTTTCCTAGATAAATGTAAGGATTCGCCTGAGAACCCGCCGTGTCCGGGTTTCCGATGTTCGGAGTCCCATTCACGCCTGCAGAAAGTCCCAAGGCGAGCGGATTCTCTGAAAAGCTCGCACCCTCTTCCGGCTCCCCATCCTGAGAATGATCCCCGGCCGCCTGGCCGTCTCCCCCGTCCTGGAATCCATTTGCAGATCCTTGACCGCCTTCTTCTCCATCCTGAGCGCCATTTGCAGACCCCTGGCCGCTCTCTTCTCCGTCCTGGATGCCATTTGCAGGCATCTGATCGTTCTCTCCTCCATCCTGGGCATCGCCTGCGGACCCCTGGCTGCTCCCTTCTCCGTCCTGGATGCCATTTTCGGATATCTGGCCATTCTCTTTTTCACCCTGGACGGCACCTGCGGTCCCCTGACCGCCCCCCTCCGTCTGGGCGGCAAAAGGATCCTCCTCCACAGAGATTTCTCCCTCACCTGAACCAAAAGCATCTGCGGCTATAACGTCAGCCTCGAGAAGATTATGGGAATAGGAAACCTGGGAAACCCCCTCTCCAAAGGCCTCCATGTCCTGTTCCTGCCCATGATCCGTAAAGGCATCCCCCAAAAATCCGTCACTGGCTCCCTCTCTGGAGGAAAAGGGCGTGTCTGTGAAAGGCTCGCTGGAAGTACCTCCATCGGTGGCAGAAGGAATCTTCGTTTCTTTCCCCGAATCCTCTTCTCCTGTCACCTCCTGTATCTCTTCCCCAGCTCCTTCCTCATCGCCCGGCACACTCTGATAGGTTCCTTTGGCCGTGTCGTCTGATTGCCGGACGGTCACCACAGTTTCGTATTCCCCCGGAAAAGTAAAAATGCTCTTTTCCAGATCATCTGCAATATCTTTTGTGAGACCTCCATAAACATTCTCGTAATAACCATACCCTCCCTGGGCAGGATCGTAGTCCTTTTGGAGCTCCGTGAGATCATTTTTAGAAAAGGCCTCATTTACCTTAGAATTATCCACCTCTTCAAACGTCAGACTATAGGGAGCCCCCTCCCCTTCATCGTAATAAAACCCTCGGATATTCTCCCGGTACTGCGTTTTTCCATTTGCCTCCTCCCGTTTATTTTCCCGAATGGGCATATACTCCTGTTCTTCTTTGGTGTAATCCCCCGTTCCGTCAGATCGGTACTCGTAGTGACCCCTCACCTCATCCATCCTGACCTGGGATAATTGCACCTGCTTCCACCCCTCCGATTCTTCTGGTGGAAAGTAGGTTTCTTGATACTCCTCCGTATAGGAAAGGGGATATTTCTCCTCGTAGCTTTCTTCCTTATGGTCCGTCCCATCTGTCTTCATCCGGTATGTCAGATCTGTCAGGTTTGTCAGACCCCTGGATCCGCTCACCTGCTCAAGCTTCGGTTTCCCGTCGACGTCAGCAACCAGCTTACCATCCTCTCTCTGGTACCGGATCATAAACCCTTCCCGCAGTTCCTTGGTCGGAAGGACAGAAAGAGCCTCCTCCACCGTAGAAAATGTTCTCTCACCGTTGGAATCTCGGTATGTATACAATTTCACATAAGGCTCCTGACCGGAAACATAGTACCCGATCTCCGCCTCCGTTTTTTCATCCACGATCTCCAAAATCCGAAAAGGCTCCTCCTGAGAATTTTCACTGACAATGTTTTCGATCCCGGGCATCATCGCATAAGATGCCTCCACCGTCACCTCCGTATGAAGGATCGCCCCCGCCGTCATCACCACCGCCAACAGAAAAGCCACCCCGGACAAAACCCTCTTCCTATGCTTCCTCATGCCTTACCTCCTCGTATCAACAACAGCCATACCAATTACTGCCGCTTGTCCAGTGTACCTGGACATCATGGTACACTTTACGTGTTTCCTCTGCTTCGTCCAGTGTACCTGGACATCATGGTACACTTTACGTGTTTCCTCTCGTTTTAGTATTCTTCTCTGTATGATTTTTGTCTTTCTTTTATGCTTTTTGGAGCAGCTGACAGAACCTGCCGTTTTCTCCAATTTTATCACAAGGAAATCAAAAAAGCACAAAGAAAGTAAAGATTTCATAGAAAATACACAAATGCTTAACAAAATAGAAACATGTCCCCGGAGCCAGCAGGGCTTCGCATCAATCGTTACAATTTTTTTGGTTGCTCTTGCATTTCAGCCCAAAATGTAGTAAAATACAATCAGCAGGGATACAAAGAATCCTGATCCTACAGCAAGGGCTTTCGAGCATTTCAGTCCTGTGCTATCCGGGCTCCCATCTGCGGACGCCCGCACTTATCATTCTGGCTTTTCGCCAAACAATCCAACATTTTTATTTGCCAAAAATGCTGCCA
>JAUNJL010000079.1 GCA_030533315.1 Eubacteriales bacterium | reverse complement strand
TTTCATCATATATGTTTTACAGCATTACGATGATATTTTTTATAATTACACAGTATTATACAAAGGAATCCGTGTGTAATATGGGAGTTTTCAGTTCAATCTATTGTTTAGGTACTTTAGAATATTTTCTAAGGAGAGGGGAAGAAAACGGGAATATACAGGTTGAGTAACTAAATTTATTTTTTTGATAAAAAATCTGGTTCTGAAAAGGGAACCCAGAGACATAGACTATACTACCTGCATGATTTTGGAAAATGCGCATTTCCGAAGAGTGGACAGGCTAAAATCCATTGGCTGATTAGGAAAGGAGAGCCTTTATGAAGAATTTGAAACAGTTTTTTCATGTGATCATGACGGCAGTGATCTGCTTTTGGGTGAGTATAAGATCAAAAAAAGAAGGGAAAAATCAGTTGACGGCGGCGCTTTCCGGGGCAGGCTGCTGCGGCGAGACCCGGGGCATGTCGGGATGCAGTGATGACGCAGAAGCATCTGGAGAGGGCGCTGACGCCGGGAGAACCCGTAAGAGCATAGATTCCTCAAAAAGGAAAGGATGGAAGCTGGGAAGATATCAGGTCTTTCGCAGGCTCAATGGTCCGGGCGACAGGCCCCGCACGGACGAGCAATGGAAAAAGGCGGGATGATCCCGCCTTTGTGAATAAGGGATATCAACGAAAATCTACGTGGACAGCGCAGATCTCGCAGTCTGTTCCGATACGCATGGAAGGTCCCCAGATGCCCGCCCCGGAGGTAACAATGCTGTGGAGATTGCCTTTTTTCAGGTAACCGCAGGAATTTTCCCAGAATGACCGGACGATCAGATTTCCGGGAAACATCTGGCCGTCATGGGTATGGCCGCATAGATCCAAATCTGCCCCAGCCTGGGCGATTTCCGATAGCTCCCTTGGCTGGTGATCCAAAAATATAACAGGCTTGCTCTTGTCCAGATCCTTGGTGAGCTGGGCGGGGGTAAGCCTTTTGCTGTCCAGCTTTTGGGAACGGGAAGGATCCTGCCTTCCCACTACATAGAATTTGTCATCCACCAGAACGGCTTCATCCTGAAGAAGACGAATGCCGGCGCCGGTCAGAAGCTGCTCCATGCGGGGATCCTGATATCGGCCCTGGGAGCCTCCGAAGGTAAATCCGGCAAGGATAGGCTCGTTTATATCATGGTTTCCCCAGCAGGCGTAGACGCCGTAGGTGGATTTTATGGAGGCCAGCAGCTTCTGGATTTTGTCAGGAGAGCGGAGCGCATCATAATCGTTGTCGAAGATGTCTCCAGCAATACACACAAGATCTGGATTTTCGTGGTTGATCCTTTCCACAATGGTCTTTCCATGGCGGGCGCCCACGCTGTAGCCGAAATGGGTGTCCGCCAAGAGAACGATCTTCAGGGAATCCAGGCCGCCGGCAGACTTGTGTATTTTCACCTGATAAGGAGTGGTCTTGACATGTTTTACATGGAGAATGCCATAAATACTAATGAAGGTGATCACCAGAATGCAGATACCGCCGGTAATGACAAAGGAGCGCCTGGTGTAGAGAAGCTTTGGGTGAAGGGTAAGCTTTAATCCCAGCCTTCCCAGATCTACCAGGAGGATCGTGAGCAATATGTAAAGAAACGTTCCAAGAAAATAGTTGCTGATGTGCTTTAGGATGCGGTGGAGAGCTGCCGGCTTCTTGATGAGAAAACCGGTGAGCAAGGTGCTGGAGAGAAAAGCGTAAAATCCAATGTACAGAATACGGAAGGCGGGCGTCTGAAAAAGATAATGGCAGGCGCCCATCCAGCGGCACATCCAGCGGAGAATATATGCGTTGATCAAAATATATAAGGGTGCTAAAAAAAGAGCAGCCATAAAAAACCTCCCATGGTTGGAAATAATGGGTATGTGGCGAGATGGTCAAAAAATTTTGCCAAGTGCAACCATTATAATCCAAATCATAGAATTATGCAATCTTCCATATATTAAGAAAAAAGAGGAAGGCTGCAAATGAAGGGATTTTTTTGGACCTGGCTTTGGGCGGTTCCTGTGCTCCTTCTTTTTTCTTATGTCACCACTGCCGTCGTCAATGGGGGAGAACGGGCGTTGGAGCTGAGAGGTCTTGATGGAGAAATGTGCCTTCCGGCAATCCTTTTTCTGGAGATCGGCCCGGACTATGAGCCAGAGGCGGTGAAGGCCCAGGCCGTGATCGCTCGCTCCAATTTTTACAGAAGGCTGCAGGAGGGGGAGACTTTGGGGAATATTTTGAGAGAAACAGGAGAAAAAATAAGGGGAAAAACCATTTTTTCTGTGCTGAAAAGTCTTGAGAAGAGAGAAGGCCTGTATGAGGAGGCCGTGGGGGAGACTGCCGGTTGGGTTCTGGCCTATGAGGGAAAGCTGCGTTTGGTTCCATATCACGAGATCAGCGGCGGACGGACGAGAAACGGGGAGGAGGTCTTTCGCAGCCAGGAATATGCCTATCTGACTTCTGTGGAGAGCCTGGAGGATAAAAGAGCGGGAGATCTTCTTTCCAGCCGATACAAGCCGGCAGAACAGCTGCCAAAGCAGCTGAAGATCCGGGAGAAGGATTCCTCAGGATACGTGACCGTGCTGGAGGCAAATGGATATCTTCTGGAGGGGGAGACATTTGCACAGGGGATGGGACTGGCCTCCTCCAATTTTACCATACAAAGACTGGAGGACAAAGTCCGCTTTTTGTGCAGGGGAAGGGGACACGGCCTGGGTTTTTCCCAGCACGGGGGAAATGAGATGGCAAAGGCGGGGAAAACATGGAAAGAAATCCTGACAGCTTATTTTCCCAAAATGGAGCTGGTGGGTCTGGAGCAGATAGAACGAAGGGCTGGATAAAAGGCATTTTCTGGGGGTTTTGTTCCCGGCAATTCCTCCATTTTCAGAAAGGAAGGGAGAGCGTGGGAGAGCGGGAGGAAAAAGAGAGGCAATATTTTTGGAATGCGTGAATAGATGGCTATATTCTGGACACCCTATGAATACAGGAGGACAGACCAGATGGCTGGGAAGAGCCCGTCTGGTTATCCCGACAGATTACGAATATAGAGGTGAAAAGAATATGAGGAAAAACAAAGTATTCAGGATGTTGATCAATGGCGTCAGTCTGGCGGCTCTGGCAGCTCTGGGAATTGCCGCATTCCAGTTTGGAACCGCAGATAAGGACAGCCAGGAGGTGCTTCCCCTGGAAAGTATTTCCAATGAGAGGGAGGAAGAAAGTCCTGCGGAAATGGCAGACACAACTCTGGTAAAGGCGGACATGGAGGAGCCCTTGACCATACAGCCTTCCCAGGAGGAGATGCTTCCCAGTCCTGAAAGGGAACTGACGGAGGCTTCCGGGGTGGATGTTCTGGCAGAGACGGAAGGCTTTGCAGACATGGCGGCAGACCTGACGGAGACGGCGTACACAGGGCCGGAGCTGAATTTTTCAGAAAATACATTTATGGAGTGGCCGGTAAATGGGAACATCCTGGTGGATTATAGCATGGATCAGACCACATATTTTCCCACCTTGGATCAGTATAAGCTGAGTCCGGCTATTTCCGTACAGGCCGTGGATGGTGCGCCGGTGGTGTCTGCGGTAAATGGAACCGTTTTTTCCATTGAGGAAACAGCGGAAACGGGAACGACGGTGACCATGGAGCTGGGAAACGGGTACCAGGCCGTGTATGGACAGCTGAAGGACCTGTCTGTGGCGGCAGGAGACACGGTGACAAAGGGGACCACCATCGGCTACGTGAACACCCCTACGAAATATTACAGCAAGGAAGGGAGCAACCTTTACTTTGCCATGAGGAAGGATGGGAAGCCCATCGATCCAATCTTATATCTTCCTTGACGGGAGCAGAATCCGAATCCGGTCCAACGAAAGCCGCTCAGGCTGAGGGACCGGATTTTTGCGTCAATACTCGTTTTTATTTTGACATAATGGTCAAAGTTTAGTATGATAAAAAACATAAAAGGAAAAAAGAAGGCAGTAAAAAGTGGCTGAAGTCTGTCATGTTCTTTTGAGGAGAGTCGGAAAATGAATATTAATGAAATTGCCAGATTGTCGGGAGTATCCAGGGCTACGGTTTCCCGTTATCTGAACAATGGTTATGTCAGCGAGGAAAAAAAGGCTGTGATCCGTCAGGTGATCGAGGAGACCGGTTATCAGCCTTCCTCCCAGGCACAGACGTTAAGGACGAAAAAGACGAAGCTGGTAGGCGTGATCCTTCCGAAGATCAATTCGGATACCATCAGCCGGGAGGTGGAGGGGATCAGCAGCGTGCTGACGGCCCAGGGCTACCAGATGATCCTTGCAAACACCAGCAATTCCCTGGAGGAGGAGCTGAAGTATCTTTCCCTGTTTAAGGACAACCAGGTGGACGGCGTAATCTTTCTTGCCACCATGTTCACGAAAAAGCATAAGCAGATGCTGAAGGAGTATAAGGTTCCCATCGTGATATTGGGACAAAGGCTTTCGGGCTACCCCTGCATTTATCAGGATGATTTCCAGGCGGCTCAAATGATGATGGAAACCCTTTTGGAGACAGGCCGCAAGGCTGCCTACATCGGGATCACCTGCAAGGACGAGGCCGTGGGGATACAGAGGAAAAAGGGTGTGGAGGCCGCTTTTGCAGAGCGTCGGATCTCTCTGCCAAAGGGCTGTGTGGAGGAGGGAGATTTTTCCATACAGGCCGGCTACGATGCGGCAAAAAGGCTGTTCGAGAGAACGCCGGACATAGATACCCTCATGTGTGCCACAGACACCATGGCTGTGGGCGCTATGGCCTACATCAAGGAGATAGGCCTTGAGATCCCCAGGGATGTGCAGGTGGCGGGCATGGGCGACGGAAATCTGGGCAGCATCGTGGAGCCGAAGCTTTCCACGATTCGCTTCTCCTACAGGATCAGCGGGATTGAAGCGGCAAAGCTTTTGGCGGAGCTGATCGCTTACCCAGAGGGAGTTCATAAGGAGATCAAGATGGGCTGCGAGCTTGTTCTTCGAGGCTCACACAGGGAAAAAGGAGCGGAATAGGGAGATGGTCTTTTAGTCCTCAGCTTCTGTGAAGGCATGACCGGAAAGCGCATTTTCAAAAGTGTTTTCCGGTTTTTTTGTGTACGGGGATGGATGAAAAAAGAAGATGGCAGGAATAAAATCCGCCCCATTGGAGAGAATAAGGAGACATCTCAAGAGGAGCGTTTTGCCTCTGCAGCTGCAAAAAGCCTTCCAGGAACGGCAGAAGGCTGGAGAAATGGAGAACAGGACTATGGACTATAAAAAGACAGCGAAGGAAATATATGAGCACGTGGGAAAAAAGGAGAATATCATTTCCGCGGCCCACTGTGCCACCCGTCTGCGGCTTGTCATTGCGGATAATGAAAAGGCGGACAGGGAATACGTGGAAAATATCCCGGGGGTCAGCGGTGTTTTTTTCGCCCAGGGACAGATGCAGATCGTCTTGGGAACCGGTGTGGTGAATAAGGTTTGCGAGGAATTTATCAAGCTTGCCGGGATCACGGAGAGCACGAAGGAGGAGCTGAAGGCCCAGGCTGTTTCCAGGGCCAATCCCCTGAAGCGGCTGATCAAGGTTTTGGGAGATATTTTCGTGCCCATCATTCCCGCCATCGTGGCCAGCGGCTTCCTTATGGGAATTATGGAGGCTCTGAATTTCATGGTGAACAACGGGTTTGTAAGCCTGGATACCAGCAGCTCTATCTATACATTCTCTCAGATCTTCAGCAACACGGCCTACACCTTTCTCCCCATCCTCATCGCCTACAGCGGGGCAAAGGTATTTGGGGCGAACCCCTATCTGGGAGCCGTGATCGGTATGATCATGATACATCCCAGCCTGCAGAATGCGTGGACGGTGGCCACGGAGGGGGTACAGGCCACCCAGAAGGTGTGGTTCGGACTGTATTCCATTGACATGGTGGGCTACCAGGGCCATGTGATCCCCGTGATCATTGCGGTGTGGGTGCTGGCAAAGCTGGAAAAGCTTCTGCACAAGGTGGTTCCCGCCATGCTGGATCTGTTCGTGACTCCGCTGGTCAGTGTGTTTGTCACGGGATATCTGACTCTGTCCATCATCGGCCCGGTGTTCGTCACGGTGGAAAATGGGATCTTGGACGGGATCCAGTGGCTCATTGCCCTGCCCTTTGGTATCGGCAGCTTTTTGATGGGCGCTTTTTACGCACCCACGGTGGTGGCGGGTGTCCATCACATGTATACCATCATCGACCTTGGACAGATTGCAAAATTTGGTGCAACCTATTGGCTGCCTTTGGCTTCCGCATCAAACGTGGCCCAGGGAGGGGCCGCCTTTGCGGTGGCATTTAAGACGAGGGATCCAAAGGTGCGCTCCATGGCGGTGCCCTCGGCTCTGAGCGCCTGCCTTGGTATTACGGAGCCGGCTATTTTCGCAGTGAACCTGCGGTTTGGAAAGCCCTTTGTCACGGCCTGTGCCGGCGGGGCAGCAGGAGCCCTTTTTGCCTCCGTCACGGGGCTTGGGGCGACGGGAACAGGGGTGACGGGAATTTTTGGGATCCTTTTATGCCTGAACACTCCCATCACCTACATCCTGATGTTTGCGATTTCTTTTGGAACGGCCTTTGTCCTGACCTGGCTTTTGGGCTACAGGCCGGAGAAGAACGAGAAAAAGAATAAGGACAGGAAAAAGGGACCGGAGGCAGAGAGCATGGAGGACGTGCTCCGGTCAGACAGGCCTGGCAGGACCTGGTTTTTCAACAGTCCTCTCAAGGGGGAGGCCATTCCTTTGAAGAGAGTGAGAGATGAGACCTTTGCCTCGGAGGTGTTGGGAAAGGGGATTGCAGTCATTCCAGAGCTGGGAGAGGTCAGGGCGCCCTGTGACGGGGTGGTGGAAAACGTGTTTGACACAAAGCACGCCATTGCCATTTTGGCGGACAATGGGGCGGAGCTTTTGATCCACGTCGGGCTGAACACGGTGGAGCTGAAGGGAAGCTGTTTTACCATTCACGTGGACGATGGGGAGCGGATAAAGACGGGACAGCTTCTGGCCGTCTTTGACCTGGAGAAGATCCGGGAAAAGGGCTACGACCCGGTTACCCCCTGCATCGTGACCAATTCCTCCACCTTTGCGGGGGTGGAGCCGGTCAGGGAAGGGCCGGTGAACTTTGAAGATCTGATATTGGAGATGAAAGAAGGATGAATGTACTTCGTATGGCTTTTCAGGAGGAGATCCAAAAAAGGGAGGACCTGTTTTTCTCAGCGGAGCCTGTCCTTAGCGGCTATCGCCTCACCCACCATCTGATGCCGCCGTCGGGGTGGATGAACGACCCCAACGGGCTCTGCTTTTATGAGGGAAGGTATCATGTGTTTTTCCAATATTCTCCCCTTACGGCAAAGGGAGGTCTGAAGTTTTGGGGTCATTACAGCAGTGAGGACCAGTTGGACTGGCGTTATGAGGGAGTGGCCCTGTTTCCAGACGGACCCATGGACTGTCACGGGACCTACTCCGGCTCCGCCTTGGAATGGGAAGGAGAGCTTCACGTATTTTATACGGGGAACGTGAAGCTGGAGGACGGGAATTATGACTATGTCCATGAGGGCAGAAAGAGCAGCACCATTTATGTGAAAAGCCAGGACGGGATCCGGTTTGGCCCCAAAAGGGCCGTTCTTCAGGCGAAGGATTATCCAGAGGGCTATACGTGCCATATCCGGGATCCCAAGGTTTGGAGAGAGGACGGGCGCTGGAGGATGCTCCTGGGGGGAAGGACAGCGGAGGATCGGGGAGCCGCTCTTTTGTACGAGGGGGAAAGCCCCGTGAGCTGGCGGTTTCGGCGGGAAATGACTACGAGGGAGCCTTTTGGGTACATGTGGGAATGCCCGGATTTTTTCGTTTTGGAAGGACAGGCCGTGCTGTCTGTTTCCCCTCAGGGACTTTCCCGTGAGGAATTTCGCTTTCAGAATCTTTATCAGTCCGGTTATTTTTTTCTGGAAAAGGACTGGGAGGCCAGGGAGGAGATCCCCTGGAATTTTCAGGAGTGGGACATGGGGTTTGATTTTTATGCGCCCCAGACCTTCCAGGATAAAAAGGGCAGGCGGCTTCTGATGGCATGGATGGGGATGCCGGCCGAGGAGGAGGAGTATCAGAATCCTACCCTGGAGGAGGGCTGGCAGCATTGTATGACGGTTCCCAGAGAGCTGAGGCTTGGAAAGAGTGGGATCTGCCAGTATCCGGTAAGAGAGCTGGAGAAGCTTCGGAGGAAGGGGACGGGGCTAAGGGATCGCCCAGCGAGGGTGAGAGGCCCCTTTGACCTGGAGCTTTCCTTAAAGGGAGGCTGCGGGGGGATCTCCATAGGGGAGGAGCTGTTTTTGGATTACCAGGATGATGTGGCGGTTCTGAGGCTTTCCCAGGAGGCCGGAGGAGGGCGGAAAAGGAGAAAGGCCCGGATACCCTCCGGCTGCGTGGACAGTGTGCGCATTCTGGCAGATACCTCGGCTGCGGAGATTTATCTGAACCATGGGGAGGTTGTTTTTTCCACAAGGTATTATCCGAAGGCTGCGGAGCGCATGATCCAGATAGAGGCAGAGGGATATGAGGGAAATGTGTGGGAGATGGCTCCCATGAGGCTTACAAAAAGGCAGAGGTGAGGCAGCAGACAAAAAGAGAAGTCACAAACAGGATTCACAAAAATCAGATCGGCACGTATAATAAAGCAGGTGGAGGATTGGCAGACTCTTTTAGGTAAAAGAGAAAAACACGCAGCCGGCGTTCCATTCCTGCTTTTTTCTTCTGACGAGGTACCTGTTTTGGCCGGTTGCTTTTTAATAGAGATAAGGGATGCTGTGCCGCAGGCGTAGTGTTCCTTTACATAGATGGGCACAAAGGAGAAGGAATGAAATGAATTACACTTACATGGTACAGTGTGCGGATAAAACGCTGTATACAGGGTGGACAAACTGTCTGGAAAAGCGTTTGCGGGCACATAACGGGGGAAAGGGCGGGGCCAGGTACACCAGGACGAAGCGCCCGGTGAAGCTGGTATACTATGAGGGTTACCGGACGAAGGAGGAGGCCATGCGCCGGGAATACGCCATCAAGCAGCTGACCAGGAAGGAAAAGCTGTCGCTGATGGACTTTGGCGACGGTGCCGGTATTTTGGCTGCGGAGGATTTTGGTACATGAAGGCTTGATCCATGGGAGGCTTGGAGGACAAAAACAGGACCGGGAGACGAGAGGTCCCGGTCCTGAGATGAAGATCGTTATACGGGCATATTGGCCACGAAGAAGTACATCACAATGAAATGACAAATGCTTCCCAGCATGACGAAAACATGGAAAACCTCATGGGAGCCGAAGTTTTTATGGCGGGAATTAAAAATGGGAAGCTTCAGGGCATAGATCACGCCGCCAATGGTGTAAATGATGCCCCCGGCCAGAAGCCACCCAAAACCGGCTCTGGGAAGAGAGTGAAAAATGGGGACGAAGGCCAGCACACAGAGCCATCCCATCCCAATGTAAAGGAGGGAGGAGACCCATTTGGGGCACGTTACCCAGAAGGCCTTGAAGACGATCCCCAGGATGGCGGTGGCCCACACAAGGGCGCAGAGGGCATATCCGATGGTGTTGTGGAGAACGATCAGGCACACGGGGGTGTAGCTGCCGGCGATCATGATAAAGATCATCATATGGTCGATCTTTCGCAGACGCCGGTTCACCTTCTCCGTGGAATCCACGGAATGATAGATGGTGCTGGCCGCATAAAGCAGGATCATGGTCAGAATAAAGATGCTCAGGGCGGCTGTGTGCAGATGGTCGGTCCAGCCGGCAGAGCGGATCAGCAGGGGAGCCGCCCCCGCCGCGGCGAGAAGAAGAGCAATGCCATGTGTGATGGCGCTTCCGGGATCTTTTAATTTTAGTTTCATATCAGACATCCTCCTGTATGGTTGTTGAAAACCGAATAACATAGTAATGAAAACTACATATAAAGTATATGAATACTATAACACGATTATTCTAAAATGCAAGGGATTTTATAGATTTTTTAGAAAATAGATGATAAAATGTGTGACAGTGGAGGCAGTTATAAAAAAGGCAGGGGAATCTGCAAAAGGCGGGAGGTTTTATGGAGCTGACCAGGAAGCTTTTGGAAGAAATGAAAATAAAGGATCCGAATTTTTCCGACGGAGTCATTATGCCGGACGGAGATTATCGGCTGATCGAAAATGAGGGACATCTGGAAACATTGATGGAGATACTAAAGGAGAGTGACTCCTGTACGGAGGACGACATTTGGAAAAGGATCCCGGAGGATGACTCTCCTTTGTTTTGGCTCATCGAAAAGACGGGCTGCGTGCTGACAGATTATAATTCCACGGTGGGAATGGCCATGACGCCGGCTCAAAGGTCCGTTTACCACATGCTGGTTTCCTACGGCTTTCTCACGGAACAGTACTGCGATCTGACGAAACAGCGGAAAAAAATCCATGAAGAGGAAAAAAACGGACAAAAAGAAGAAAAGGCATAGGCAGAGGAAAGAGAATTATCGTCACTTTTTGTGAATACAATCTTTCATTTTACAGATACTAGAAGTACTGAAAAGGTATGACTGCCCGAAAAATCCCGGCCTTGTCCGGGAGCGGGATGGCTGCATAACAAAAGGGCCCATGGACATGGAGAAAAGCGGAGGCAAGAGCCTGCTTTGCGTCATGGAGTGGACCACAACAGTACAACTTCTAACACTGAAAAATGGAAGATTTTTCCTTCTTCCAGATAAGGAGGCTTTATGAAAGCAACGGGAATTGTCCGCAGAATCGACGATCTGGGGCGCGTGGTGATCCCCAAGGAGATACGAAGGACCCTTCGGATCA
>JAUNJL010000078.1 GCA_030533315.1 Eubacteriales bacterium | reverse complement strand
TCCTTGAAGGAAGCCGCAGCGATCTCGAAGAAAGCGTTTCCTGCAGATTTTCCAACCAGAGCGATCTTCTTGCCGTCAGCGCTTCCTGCGAAGGCTGGAGTGGCAGATGCAAGTACCATTGCGCCGCAAAGAACTGTGCTTACTAACTTTTTGTTCATGTTTTTTTCCTCCCTTGGATGAAATATAGTGTGGTTTTTTGCTGCTCCCCCGTTCCCCTGAGGGACGGTGAATAAAAATTTATCAGAAGCGGCCAGACCTTCCGGCCGCCACGGATCCCTTGAAAATGGCAGTCCCGCCTTATTTCTTCTTGATCGCCCGCTTCACGCTGCTCACCACGCTGGGCAGGGCAACGGCTCCGATGAGAAGCAGTCCCAGGATCAGAAGGATCACCTGGGGATGCACGTTTTTTTGGCCCAGGCCTACCCGAAGGCACACGATGATAAAAGCGGAAATAATACCTCCTGCCAGGTTCCCCTTGCCTCCGGTGGAGGAGATGCCTCCAAAGACCGCCATGGCGATGGCGTCCATCTCGTAGCCATTTCCCGTGGTGGTGTTGGCGCCATAGGAGGTGGCCAGAAGAAACAGGGCGCAGAGCCCGGAAAAAGTACCCATGATGGTGTAGATGACCATTCGGATCTTCTGCACATGGATCCCGGAATAGTAGGCCGTGGTACGGTTGATCCCGATGGCGTACACCCGGCGTCCGAAGGTACTCCTGCCAAGGATGACAGCCATAACCACACCGAGGATCAGCACCAGGAACAGGATGTAAGGTACCTTTCCAACCTTGCCTCCTATGAGGCGGAAGCCATCCGTATTGGAGGCGTTGATGGTTCCCCCGCTGCCAAGGACGATCTCCGCGATCCCCCGGAAAATGATCTGCGTGGACAACGTGACGATCATAGGCGGCAGCTCTGGAAAACGAGTGAGAATGAAGCCGTTCACCCCGCCGCAGGCCGTACCCACCAGAAGGGCCGCCAGCACCACCACCCAAAAGGGCGCCCCGGTATTGCACACGATCACGCTCATGGTGGCGGATAAGCAGACGATGGAGCCCACGGAGATGTCGATCTCCCCCAGAACCAGGATGTAGGCCATGGGGAGCATGAGGAACACCTCCGCCAAGTAAACCGGCATCTGACGGAGCAGGTTGCTCACGTTGTAATACTCGGAATAAAAGGAACAAAAAACATTGATCAGAAGGAACAGGATCACCAAGATGCCTTCCCAGCTGAGCAGGATCTTCTTCACCGGATTTTCCGGCACGTTGTTAATGCTTCTTCCAGATTTTCCGGCCATGGTCACATCTCCCTTCCCTTTCGTGCATTCTTGTCAGCCATACGCTGGAGGATCACGTTAAATACCACCACCACCAGGATCATGACACCCTTGATGGTATTCTGCCACAGGGCATCGAAGCCCACCAGCGGAAGCGCCTTTGCGATGGTGGCCAGGATCAGGGAGCCCAGAAGTGCTCCGATCACGGTGCCCCGGCCGCCGCTCATGCTGACGCCGCCGATTACGCAGGCCGCGATCACATCCATCTCGCCGCCCTGCTGCATATCCGGCATGGCGGAAGCATAGATGGAAACCTGAAGGGCTCCCCCCAGCCCAGCCAGAAAGCCCATGATCATGTAGACCATCAGCTTTATGTTTTTCACGTTGATACCGGAAACCTCTGCGGCCGCCGGGTTACTGCCCACCGCATAGATCTTCCTGCCCAGCCTGGTCCACTTCATGAAAAAGAAGAAAAGGACGTAGCAGACGATGATGATCCAGATCACGGTGCTCATGCCAAGGATCTTCGTGGTTGCAAAATTCTTAAAATCGCCCAGTGCGGCGGCCCCGGCCCACTCTCCATTGTTGGAGACCAGATAGCCCATGGCCCGGAACACATACATAAAGCCCATGGTGGCGATGATAGGCGGCACGTTGGCCCTGGAGATCACCAGCCCCACCAGAAAGCCGCAGGCCGTACCGATGGCAAGGGCAATGACAAACACCAAAAGGGTGCTGGATATGTGTCCGTATTTCAGGAGCATACCAATGGACATCCCAGACAGGGCCAATGTGGACATGATGGAAATGTCAATGCCTCCGATCAGCATGACACAGAGCATTCCCAAGGACATGACCATGGTCACCGCATTGTTTTTCAGCATATCCATCATGGATTTCAGCGTCAAAAAGGATGGACTCTTGATCCCGATGGCGATAAACAGAAGGATCAGGATGATCAGCAGCAACGCTTCACGGGAATCGGTGATCCTTTTGAAAAACGATCTCTTTTCCATTATTTGGCGGCCTCCTTTCCTGACGGACCCTTCTCCATGGCAAGCTCAAGGATCCTTTCCTGGGATGCTTCCTCCCTGGTCAGCTCCCCGGTCTTCCTCCCGGCGCACATCACGATGATTCTGTCCGACATACCTAGGATCTCCGGCATTTCCGAGGAGATCAGGACAATGGCGTATCCCTTCTGTGCAAGCTCTCCCATGATGGAGTAGATCTCTGCCTTTGCGCCCACGTCCACGCCCTTGGTAGGCTCGTCCATGATCACAACCTTCATCTCCTGGCTCAAAGCCTTGGCGACCACCACCTTCTGCTGGTTGCCGCCGGACAGAGAGCTGGCAGGCTGGAAGATGTCCACCGCCTTGGTGTCCACCTCCTCCAGAAGCTCCTTGGAAAGCTCCCTCTCCTTCCTTTCGTCGTTCATCCCGTGCTTTGCGTACTTGCCGATGGTGGGAAGCGTCACGTTCCTTCCCAGCCCCCAGCTCATGATCAGGCCCTGCCTCTGACGGTCCTCTGGAAGAAGGACGATGCCCTTCTCCATGGCGTCGGAGGGCTGCTTGATGTGGATCTCCTGCTCCTCCAGATAAACCCGGCCCTCGTCTGGACTGGTGATCCCGCAGACGGCCTCCATCACCTCGGTGCGGCCCGCCCCCACCAGACCGGTAAGGCCCACGATCTCCCCAGCCCTCACGTCAAAGGAAACATTCTTGAAAAATCCCGTACGGGAAAGTCCCTCCACCCGCAGCATCTCCCGGCCCAGCTTCACCTCCGGCTTGGGAAAAAGATCCTTGATCTCCCGGCCCACCATGGCCTTGATCAAATCCGCATTTGTGATCTTGTCCACGTCGTAAGTGCCGATGTACTGGGAATCCCGAAACACGGTCACCCTGCTTGCCAGGCGGTACATATCCTCAAAACGGTGGGAGATAAAAATGATGGAAACCCCGTTTTCCCGAAGCTGGTCCACAATGCGGTAAAGCTCCTCGGACTCCCTCTTGGTGAGGGATGCGGTGGGCTCGTCCAAAATGACGATCTTCGCATTGGTGGAAAGAGCCTTGGCGATCTCCACCATCTGCTGCTGTGCCACGCTCAGGGTACCCATCTCCGCCGTGGCGTCAAAATCCGCATTCAGCCTGGAGAGAAGCTTGTTTGCCTCACCGTTCATGGCCTTCCACTGCACCATATGATGCCTGATGATCTCGTGGCCCATGAAAATATTTTCCGCCACGGTCAAATCGGGATAGGACGTAGGGTGCTGGTAAACGGCTGCGATCCCTGCTGCCTGGGCGTCCCTCGGCCCCTTAAAGTCAACCTTCCGGCCATAGAGGAACATCTCGCCCTCCTCCGCCTTATGTACCCCGGTGATCACCTTGATAAAGGTGGACTTCCCGGCGCCGTTCTCACCCATCAATGCATGGACCTCTCCGGGCTTTAGCTGGAACTGCACATTGTCCAGCGCCTTCACACCCGGAAAGATCTTGGTAATGCCTTTTAACTCAAGAACATAATCCGACACGGCTCTTCCCCCCTCTTGTCATCTGCCTCTATTTCCACCACGGCCGCAAAGTCCGGCCCTCGCTCCCGGCCAGTCCTCCTGAAGCGTTCACGCCGCAGCCGCCAGATCCGGCTTCGCTCCGTCCTCCTTAAGTGCTCACATTATACCATTCTGTCCCGGTTCCGAAAATGGGAATATCTTTTGAAACGGGGTAATATTTTCTCCATTTTCGTACAGTTTTCCTCCCTCGTATTTTGGGGAGGCTTGTGGTATACTGGAAAAAACGGACAAAGAGACGGAGTACATGATATGAAGCTATTGATCGTAGACGATGAGGAGCTGACCCGCACCGGCGTGATCTCCTCCATAGACTGGCATTCCCTTGGCATCGACGAGGTGCTTCAGGCAGATGACGGGATAAACGGACTGGAGGCGGCCAGGATCCACAAGCCTGAGATCGTCTTATGCGACGTGCGGATGCCCCGGATGACCGGGATCGCCATGCTGGAGCAGCTGGAAAAGCTCCTGCCAGACACCATCCCCATTTTTATGAGCGGCTATTCGGACAAGGAATACTTGAAGGCCGCCATCCGCCTAAAGGCGGTGAGCTACATCGAAAAGCCCCTGGATCCCCGGGAGATCCAGGAGGCCGTCCTGGAGGCGGCCAACCTTTACCGTCAGAAGCAGAGCAGCCGCCGGGGAGAGTCTGCCCAGAGCCAGGAAAAGGCCTCCCGCCTTTCCCTTCTGCTGTCTGCCCCCTACCAGCCCAGGGCAATGGAGATCGGCCGCCTGTTCCAGGAGCTTTTTCCCGGCCTGGCCCCCGGCTTCTCCACAACCTGCATCGTGGTTCGGGCGGCCGTGGACATGGAGCCCTACATCCCCTCCGTGGACGAGACCTTCCAGCAGATCCGAGATTTCCTCTCGCTCCACCACATGGAGTGTATTTATGCGGAAAAGCGGGTACAATACCTGATCCATTTTATTTTCAGCCCCAAAGAGCCCTCCCCCTCCGTGAAAAAAGAGCTGAAAAAGCTGTTTGTCAGCAGCTACCAGGTGTTCCGCCGGTTCTACGTCAGTGCCGGGGAGACCGTGAGCAACCTCTCCAAGGCCTGCCAATCCTACACCTCGGCGGTGATCCAGCTGCAGAGCAGCTTCTTCTTTCCAAACGGCACCTTTTTGTCCCCCGCCACTTTGTCCCAACAGCCCAGTAAGCCCCGAAAAAGTCTGCCCTTAGAGCCGGAGAACCGGTTTTTGGAGCTTCTTTTGGACGAAAAGGAGGAGGCCTGCCTGGCCCTTCTGGATGAGCTGTGCGCCTATTACCGGGAAAACCCCGGGGTGCTCCCCAACGAGGCCAAGGATCTTTATTACAAGCTCTTCCGAAGCCTGAACCAGGGAGCCAGGCAGCTCCTCCTGCCCCTTCCTGGCGGCGAAAACATCGTGGATACCCTGGAAGCCTGCTTCTCCTTTCAGGAGCTCCACAACGTCCTTTCCCGGCGGACGGCCCGTTTTTTCCAGGAGGCCCGGGGGCGGGTGCAGGAGAACTCCACCATTTTTCACATCAAGGACTACATCAGCAAAAACTACATGAACGAGTCCCTCTCCGTGAAGGACATCAGCAGCCACGTGTTTTTGTCTCCCTCCTATGTATGCACCTTTTTCAAAAACGAGACCGGCAGGACCCTGAACCAGTACCTCACCGAATATCGGATGGAGAAGGCCCGGCAGCTTCTCTGCGACCCCAGACACAAGATCTCGGAGATCTCCTCCCGGGTGGGCTACAGCGACGGCAACTATTTTGGCAAAAGCTTCAAAAAGCACACCGGCCTCTCCCCCTCGGAATACCGGGAGAAAAACGCCCCAGGAGGAAGCACCCATGAAAAGAATCCTTAAAAGGCTGCAGCAGCATTACGGGGACATGAAGCTGCAGTCCAAGATCACCTTCTCCCTCATGCTCATGGTAACCATCCCCATGCTGCTGCTGGCCCTCTTCTTCTACGGACGGTTGTACGAGATGGTGGTCTCCTACACCATCCGCCAGGAACAGGACGCCTCAGCCAAGACCTCTCCCCTCATCGAAAAGACCATCCAGCAGGTCCAGGACGGCTTCCGCGATCTGGCCCAGCAGCCCTCTTATCAAAGCCTTTTTTCCTATGGTTCTCAGGGATCCCTAAGAGATCTGGCTGCCTCCCCCCAGGCGGCACAGCTGACCCAAAAGGCAAAGGAGCTGGTACGGGATACGCGGATCACCCATGTACGCATTTATACGGCCCTCCCCAAGGACTCTCCCTTTTTCACCCAGGAGAACACCGCCTCCCTTTTCTGCCCCATGGAGCGGGCCAGGGGCACCTACTGGTACGGGATCTTTCAGGGCTCTCCCGTCTCCCATCTTTTTTGCCCGCCCTTTTATCTGGGCACCACGGAAAAAAAGGAATGCGGGGACCTGGCCTACATCCACAGGACGGAACTTTCCTGTGAAGGCCAAAGCGTCCCCGCTTACGTGGCTCTTTATTATTCCAGCAGTCAGCTGGTGCAGGTCCTAAAGGACAATCTTGCCCTGGAGGGAAGCGTCTCCTATATCCTGAATGAGCGCAACAACCTGGTTGCCTCCTCCAACGGCTCCCTCTCCGGTATGTACTGGCTGAATTACGACACCATCGAGGACTCCTTTATGTCCTCCAACAGCTTTATTGAGCGGAACGTCGCAGGGCGCAAGATCTACGCCGGCTTTTACCGGATCAACCAGGCCGGCTGGTTCATGGTGACCGTCCTTCCCTCGGAGCCTCTCATCGCCCAGAGCAATCGGCTGATGGTGCAGTACATCCTGTTGTATCTCTTTTTCCTCCTCCTGGCCTTTGCCTTATCCAACCTTCTGGCCCACTCCATCACCAGCCGCATCTCCTCCGTCATCAGCCAGATGCGCACCGTGCGGCAGGGGCCGCCCACTCCCATGGACAGCCCCCTTTATCACGACGAGGTGGGGGACCTCATCGACACCTACAACTACATGACCCGAAAAATGAATCATCTGATCCAGGATCAGGCCCAGACGGCGGAGGACCTGAGGATCGCAGAGTTCAATTCCCTCCAGGCCCAGATCAATCCCCATTTTCTTTACAATACCATGGACATGATCAACTGGATGGCCCAGCAGGGACAGACCTCCCAGATCAGCAGTGCGGTCCAGAGCCTTTCCCGTTTTTACAAGCTGACCCTGAGCCGGAAAAAGGGCATCTCCACCATCGCCCAGGAGGAGGAGCACGTTTCCATATACATCCATCTCCAAAATATGCGCTACCACGACCGGATCACCTTCATTTCCGATGTTCCCGATGAACTGATGGAGTATCAGATCCCCAAGCTGACCCTCCAGCCCGTGGTGGAAAACGCCATCCTCCATGGCATCCTGGAAAAGGATACCAAGGCAGGGACCATCGTGCTCACCGGATGGATGGAGGAATCCCACATCCTTCTCCTGGTCTCCGACGACGGCGTGGGCATCCCGGAGGAAAAGCTTCCCCATATTCTCTCCGGGGACGGGCAGAGCGCCTCCGGCGGAACCAACATTGCCATTTACAACACCCACCGCCGCCTCCAGCTCCTCTACGGAGACAACTGCGGCCTCACCTACTCCAGCGAGCCAGGGAGGGGCACCGAGGTACAGATCCGAATCCCCGCCCGGAAAAGAGAGGAGCCTGCCTCATGAGGACTGGCCATCCAGCAGCTCCTGAGCCCTGTCATAATCAAAATCCTCAATGGCCTCCTCCAGCTGCCTAAGAAACTCCAGAGGAGCGGCCTCCTCCTCTGTGAGGCGCCGGACCTCCCGAAGAGCCGCATCCATGTCGTAGCCCTCCAGGCTTTCCTTCACCCCATGAAGGCAGTTCTCTTTTTCCTCTTCCTCCTCTGGAAGAAACCCCTGAATTTCCTTTAAAACCTGTCCATGAAGCTCCTTCAGAGCCGGCCAGCCCTTCATCAGCTCCTCCCTGCGGCCATCCTTAGCCGCAGCCTCCTGCTCCCGGGCCATCCTGGCAAGGCTCTCCGCCCCAATGTTCATGGACGTGCTTTTGATCCCGTGGACCAGAATGCGGTAATTCTCCCAGTCCCCCTCCTCTGCATATCGGGACAGCCTGGCCTGCTGCTCCACGCCTTCCTCCAGATACACCTGAAGGATTTCCTGGTACATCTGCTGATCTCCACGGCAGTATACCATCCCCGCTTCCCTGTCGATCAGACTCTCTTCCTGGGCTTGCGGCTCCTTTTCCTCTTCCAGGCCTTCCTCCTTTTTCATTGGCTCCTCTCCCGGCCTCTCCCGCCGGTCCTCGCTTTCTTCCTGAATCCTCTCTTCCTGGATCCTCTCTTCCCGTACCGCTGTCTCTTCTGTCTTCGGCGTCTCCCGCTGACGCCCGGCCTCGCTCTCCAGGTCCGCCGCCCTGTGAGGCAAAAGCACCGTGATCAGGAAGCCTTCCTTCTCCTCACTTTCCACTACCAGCCTTCCGCCCATCCGAAGCGCCATGGTGCGGACGGACAGCAGGCGGATATCTCCGCCGATGGCAAGCTCTGCATCCGTGACCTCCAGCTTTTCCCGAAATTCCTCCTGTGGTCCCTGGCCGGTGGAGGCCACGGAGATCTTCAGCCAGAAGCCCTCCTCCTTAGGAGCAAAGGCAATGCTGCTGATCACCTCTCCCTCCCTGGTGTGCTGCACCGCATATTCCACCAGGTTGATAAAAATATACCTGCAGCTTTCCAGGCTTCCCCGCAGCCGCTGAGGGATCTCCGGATCCACCACCAGCAGGCCCTCCAGCCCGCGCCCCTTCGTCCGCACATCCAGGAAGGACCGGGCGCTCTGGATAAACTCATCCAGCTGATAAGTGACATGCTCCGTAAAATCCGTGTCATGCTGGATGCTGGACAGATCCCGGATGGAGGTGAGGAAGGACAAGGCCCTGTCCATCCCCGCCTTCAGGCTTTCCGACCGATCTCTCTCGATCCTGCCCTCCAGCTGATGGATCTCCCCGTCCAGAGACTCCATCAGGGGCAGCAGCTCCGCCGGAAGAGCTTCCGCCAGATCCTCCTTTACCCGGATGGCCTCCTCCGCCTTTGCTTTTTCTGCCTGTATGGACTGGCGGATATCCGACACGGTCTGAAAACCGGCCATGATCACAAACAGAAGCTGGGAAAGGCAGAGGCTGAACTGACGAAACCGGTCCATCTGCAGGAGAAGCATCACGATCTCCACAAAGCCGCAGAGAACCGTAAGAAGGACTCCCACGGCCACCATCCAATATTCCTTGATGTGGCCGCTCCAAACCTCCCGCACAAGATTCACGCCGCATACCGCCACCATAATCAGCAAGGTATAATACACCACCCCGCTCATATCCACAAAATCGACCCCCACCATGTTCAGGAAAAAGCAGGCAAAAAAGGCCAGGCAGGAGATGGTCTCCATCCCCTGGTAGGCCCTGTGGTATCTCTGTCTTTGCACCAGATCCAGATAAGCGCCAAAGGCAGCGGGAGCCAGCAGCATGACCAGATATGCCATGCTGGCCGCAGCGGCGCTGTTTGGCAAGAGAAACTGGCGCATGGCAGAATCAGCCAGGAGCCATGTCATGAACATGATCACGCTGACGCAGAGCCAAGTCATGGGGATCTTGCGGTGAAGCGTCCTTCCCAGCACCAGACAGATGATCAGAACGATAGCGGCGATGAGGATCAGGGTCACGGCCATCATCACCCGGGGCATGTGCAGCCCCTCGATCCTGCTCACCACCTGATCCATGGTGCCCAGGTATACCGGGTGAAGGGTGCCGATCCCCTCCGAGCCCCACCCTGTCACCCGCACCTCCAGCAGAGCGCCGGCATCTGCGCTGGAAAGCTGCAGCGGGACATAGGCCCTCACCGCATACCTGGTAAAAAAGATGCCGTCGTCGTTGCTGTAGGTCTGGCGAAGCTGCCCGTCAACGTAAAATTCCATCTCCTGATGTACCGCATAAAAGCAAAGGACCAGGTGATCCCCCAGATCCTCCGGAAGGGTGGTCCGCACAACGGCCGTCTCCCCCTTTTCTCCTCCCAGGTGGCAGGGCGTCTGGATGGCATAGGTTTCCCCGTCCTTCCCCTGCATCTCCCATTCTCCCTGGTATTTCTCGGCCTCCCCCACAAAAAAACGATCGTCCTTTGGGAGGCACAGCTCTCCAAGCAGGAAAAAGGCCAGGAGAAGCCCGCATCCCACCAGGAACATGTTCCTGATGTAAATATCATAATTTCTTCGCTTTCCCATTGTCACTTCGCTCCTATTCCTTCCATGCCCGCCTCTCCCGGCTATCTCCTGGAAAACAAAAGCCCGAAGGTTCCCGGGCCGCAGTTGCAGGAGACGGTGGCAGACGCCTCCTGGAAAAGGATCTTCTCCCAGGCCACCCTCTTCCTGGCCTCCTGCTCCAGCCATTGCTTCATCTCCTCGGTACAGCCGGCGGTGGTGATAAACAGCAGGGAGGGATCGATGGTGTCTGGATTTCCCAGGACGCGGTTGATGTACCGCCTCCCATAGCTTCTCTCATTTCCCAGAAAGAAGCCTACCAGACAGATCCTGCTGCCCCGCATCCCGCAGAAGGGGTGAAGACGCAGCCTTTCCAAAAGCGTCCCTACCCTTTCATTGATCTTTCCTCCCCAGACCATGTGCTTTGTGTCACGCACCACAAAGCTGGTGGAAAGCTTTTCCTTTTTCCGCTCCAACGCCTTTTTGAGGACCCCCAGGGGACATCCTCGTCTTGCCAGATCCGCCGCATACAGGGCCAGAATGGCCATGGAGCTGGAAAGGGCGCCGGAATCCACCACCGTGACCTCCTGCATATCCTCTGCGGCTTTTTTTGCAGTATCATACCCGTCCGAGGAATACCTTCCCATGCTGATGTGGACGATCCCCTCACAGGGCTCCTCCCGCAGCCTGCAAAAGTATTCCCTGTATTCCTCCACGGAGGCACAGCTGCTCTTGGGAAAATCCTCATGAGTGTCGATATACCGGAGCAGGGAAGCCGAATCCATCTCAAACCCATCCATGAACCTGGCGCCTGCCACCTTGATATAATAATGCATCGTGTGGATGTCCATCTTTTTTCTGAGCTGCTCCGGCAGGTCCGCCACACAGTCCGTTGACACAATGATCTTTTTCATAGGCCGTCCTCCCCAATCCTCTCGGTAGTGTCAAATACTACCTTGTTTTTTGTTGCTAAAACTACGTTTAACCTTG
>JAUNJL010000168.1 GCA_030533315.1 Eubacteriales bacterium | reverse complement strand
TACCATCGTGTACATAAGGAAGCGAGTTTTGACATGGTTACGTCTGTGTTTTTTACAAACAATTACATAAGAGTGGTTGTGGGAACCGCAAAGAGGAGCAAGGCGAAGGTGAGCAAGATCTGCAGCTGCGAGATCCCCCAGGGGTGCCTGATCAACGGACTGATCACGGAGGAGCAGGAGCTTTCCAGGGTGATCAAGGAGCTGTGGGAGACGAACAAGCTTCCCAGGAAGGGCGTCCGCATCAGCACGGAGTCCTCCCGTTTTACCCTGAAGACCATCAAGATCCCGGACATGAAGCCGAAAAAAATGCGGGAATACGTGAGGAACGAGTTTCCAGAGGTGGAGAATCCTCAGGACATGATCTTCGATTATCAGCTGATCTCCCGGGACAAGGCCTCCAAGATGAATGAGGTGATGGCGGTGATGACGGAGAAGGAGCTGGTGGAGAGCTTCGTGGAGCTTTTTGCCTCCCTGGGCATCTCCATCGCCTCCATGACCCCCTCCCGGTGCGCCCTGATCGAGATGACCAGGAAGACAAGGGTAATGGGAAAGGATACCGGCCTTCTGCTTTTGGTGGAGGGAAACGACCTGCGAAGCAATCTTTATGTGGATGGAAAATACACATACGCCACGAAGAGGCGTCTCTTCTCCGAGAGGGGGAGCGAGGCGCTGGCGGCGGAGGTTACCAAGGGTACCAGCGAGATTCAGCAGTTCATGATGGCGCAGAAGATCGACTCCCGCCTGAAGAACGTGTTCATCGCCGGGCTGGATCCCCAGGAGGAAGAGGAGGTCCGAAGGAGGATTCAGGAGATCGACCCCAGCCTGACGGTGGTGGATACCCAGGGGGGCTACGTGCGGATGCCCAAGGGCACCCACTACGGGGATTACGTTTCCCCCGTGTCGGACCTGATCATGGGAAAGGACGGCCCCAACTTTGTGGAGGCGGGCCGCCAGGAAAGGATCAAGAAGGACAGCAAGGCGAAGAGCTTTTTTCGGCTGGTGTGGCCGGCCCTGGTGGTTCTGATCGGACTGGGAGGAGCCTCGGGAGCGGTGGTGGCGCTGAATCTGGATAAGGAGGGAGAGCTGGACTCCCTTGAGGAGTACTGCACGGATCCCACCAACCTTTTAAGCTATGAAAAGGCTTTGGAGATGGAGGAGAAGGTAAACGGGCTGTCGGCGGTGCTGAACCAGATCCGGGGCTTTAATGAAATCCGAAGCTCTTACCCCTGGGCCAGCACCCAGGTGATGGGGGCGGTGGAGAGAGCGTCCGGGGATCAGGTGGCAGTGACGGTGACAAGCTACAATTCCCAGGATGGCAACCTGGTGATCGTGGCCTCCGCCTCCAACGTGTCCATCATCAACCAGTATATCGACGCACTGGAGGCCACGGGGCTGTTCGACAGCGTGGCCTACACGGGTTATACTTTGTCCCAGCAGGGTGAGCTGGAGCGTTACACGGTAAACGCCTCCTGCCATCTGGCGGCGAATGCGGGAAAGCGGGTGGAAAAGGATGGAAATTAAACTGAGCGACCGGGACAAAAAGCTTCTCCTGTTCCTGGCCATCTTCCTGATGGCGGTGGGGTTCGGAAAGCTGGTGATCCTTCCCGGCATAAAGAACTACCAGAAGCTGGATATGGAGATCACGGACCGCCAGCTGGAAAAGGATGAGATGGAGATGACCATCATCGGCTATCCCATGCTGGAGGGGGAATATGAGGAGCTGAAGGCCCAGGCGGATGAGGTTTATGAGGATTATTATCCTGTGATGAACAGCCAGGAGATCGACCGGAGGATCACGGGGATCGTGCTGGAGGCGGGGGTGGAGGCTGTGAGCCTGCAGATCGACATGGCGGACCAGCAGGGCCTTTCCCTGGGAAAATATGATGGGCTGGAGGTGATGCCCCAGGGAGAGGGATCTGAGGAGACGGAGCCTTCCCCGGATGGAGAGGAGGCCCAGGAGA
>JAUNJL010000077.1 GCA_030533315.1 Eubacteriales bacterium | reverse complement strand
CTCCCTACTCGCCACCTATCATAGCACACTTATCTTGGTTTTGCAATTTGTATGTAATTTTTTGTAATTTTTTTAAAAAAACATTTGACAAACCACCCATCCTGTAGTATCATATGTCTTGTCGCTGAGGTAGTGATTCATCTTCAGCAGAAATGCGATAGTGGCGTAGTTGGTAACGCGCGACCTTGCCAAGGTCGAGACCGCGGGTTCGAGCCCCGTCTATCGCTCTTGGGACTTCGAGTTTTACTCGGAGTCTTTTTTTGTTTCTCATCTTCTTTGTTCTCATCTTCTTTGATGTCTCCAGGCTCCCAGACCTTTTTCAGGAAAACCACCCTCCTTTTCTCAAAAGAAAAAGGCGGCTGTCTGCTGGCCACCTTTTCTTTATCTGACGAAAATAGGGTTCCCCATGATCCGGCAAGAAGGAATCCTTTCCTATTATAATTATTTTTAATCAGGATATATTTATTTATAATCAGGACACAAAATCGCCCTCGCCGGAATGAAAAACGAGGATCAGTGATGGAACAGCCGGATGCCTGTAAAGGCCATGATCATCTGATATTTGTCACATGTGGCGATCACGTCCTCGTCCCGCACCGATCCACCTGGCTGTGCAATGTATTTTACACCGCTTTTGAAAGCCCGCTGAATATTGTCGCTGAAGGGAAAGAATGCATCCGAACCCAACGTGACGTCTGTCATCTGATCCAACCAGGCACGTTTCTCTTCTCTTGTAAAGATTTCCGGCTGGCGGGAAAATATCCTCTGCCAGTTTCCATCCCCCGTCACATCCAGATACTCCTCTCCTATATAGACGTCAATGGCATTGTCCCTTTCCGCCCTGGATATTCCCTCCTTGAAGGGAAGCTCCAACACCTTCGGGCTCTGACGAAGGAACCAATTGTCCGCCTTTTGCCCGGCCAGGCGGGTGCAGTGTACCCGGGACTGCTGACCAGCTCCCACTCCAATGGCCTGCCCGTCCTTTACATAGCAGACAGAATTGGACTGCGTATATTTCAGGACAATAAGGGATATCTTCATGTCCCTCTTTGCTTCGGGGGAAAGATCCTTGTTTTTTGTCACAAGATTGGAGATCCGTTCATCGTCGATGAGAAGCTCCTGCCTTCCCTGCTGAAAGGTTACCCCATACACCTGCTTGCATTCCAGGGCTGCCGGTGTGTAATCGGGATCGATCTCGATAATGTTGTAATTTCCTTTTTTCTTTTCCTTCAGGATCTTCAGGGCCTCCTCCGTGTAGCCAGGAGCGATCACCCCGTCCGAAACCTCTCTCTTGATAAGAAGCGCCGTATCTTCGTCACACACATCCGACAGTGAAATGAAATCTCCAAAGGAGGACATACGATCCGCTCCCCTGGCCCTCGCATACGCACATGCCAAGGGAGAGAAGCCCTTCCAGTCCATGTCGTCCACCCAATAGATCTTTGCCAGGGTTTCCGTGAGGGGAAGGCCAATGGCTGCCCCCGCCGGTGAAACGTGCTTGAAAGAAGCTGCCGCCGGAAGCTTTGTGGCTTTTTTCAGGTCTTTTACCAGCTGCCAGCCGTTAAAAGCGTCCAGGAAATTGATGTAGCCCGGTTTTCCGGACAATACCTTGATCGGAAGCGGGGATCCATCCTCCATGTAGATTTTGGATGGCTTTTGATTTGGATTGCAGCCATATTTCAATTCTAATTCTTTCATGAGATTTCCTCCTTTTCCATGAGATAGCAGCCCTTTTTTGACACGGGCTCCTTGTTTCGTCTTTTGCGTACCGCACTTACCTCTTATTTTTATTTACGATGCTGGTCCTGCAGCGGCCAGTCTCCAGGTCGATATAGCGCACGAACAGGGATACCTTGTTTTCCTGATTCAGGCTGTCCCACAGCATATTGGTAAAAGCATCCATGTCATCAGGTATCTCCACCGGCTTTGGCTCCCCCTCAAAGCTGGGAAGCGGATTCCCATCCTTCTGATAGGTGTGGAGAAAGCGTCCCACCCCCGGCCTTGCCTCATCATACCCAAAGGTATAGCGCAGGCAAGCGGACGCATCTCCTCCGTCGCTCTTCAGAATCGACATCTCGTAGCGGAAGCCGCCCTTTTCCACGTACAGGATCCCGGAGATCCGTGGAGTATAATTGGGACCGTCCGGTTCAAACTCCCTGCTTCTCAGGGCTTGCTCAAAGGTGAGCTGACGCTGCATCCCCTCATAAATGGTATCTGTCTGATCTCCGTTGGTGACAATGGTCATATTTCCCATCACCCGCACCGGAGCGTAGATGATCAGACTTGGATCCACCAGCTTGGACGGATCAAAGGCCTGGGTCCGGATGCCTTCTCCCTCCTCCACAAACACACGGTTCCTGCTGTTCTCACTTCTGCCCATGATGAAATAAGCCGTCACTGCGTATCTCCCGTTTCCAGAGCGTCCAATCACGATTCCCCTGCCCGGATAGGAATTTTCTTTCAGTTCTTTTTCCAGTGATAACATTTTCATAGCTTGTTTTCCTTTCATAAATAACTCCTTGGCCGCTGTCAGGCCTTTGCCAAAATAACCTGCGGCCTTCCCAGGGAATAAAAAACGCCTGGCCAGCCCTATCTTTCGCAAAGGCTGCCCAGGCGGTCGGCTCATGTATCCGCTGCACTCCCTGTAGGTGACCCTACTTTCCGCCAGTCATGCAGCGCTCTTTATCATACTACAATAATTTCTTACTTTTTTCAACCGTTTTTTCGGAACCCAGCTTATGAGCTAAGCTTTATCAGCCCGGATAGCAGCACTCAGCCCCATCCACAGGCCTGCAAAATCCCTTCTTCTCCTACTCCTCAATGCTGTAGTTGGGAGCCTCCTTGGTAATGTGGATGTCATGAGGATGAGACTCCTTCAGGGAAGCCGCAGAAATTTTCACAAATTTTCCAGTGGTCTTCAGCTCCTCAATGGTGGCCGCACCACAGTAGCCCATGCCGGAACGAAGTCCGCCGATCAGCTGGTACACGGTGTCCTCCACATGTCCCTTGTAGGCCACTCGCCCTTCCACGCCTTCCGGGACAAGCTTCTTGGCATCTTCCTGGAAATAACGGTCCTTGCTCCCGTTTTCCATTGCGGAGATTGAGCCCATCCCCCGGTATACCTTGTATTTTCTTCCCTGATAAAGCTCGAAATCTCCAGGACTTTCGTCACAGCCCGCAAAAATGCTTCCCATCATGCACACATTGGCGCCGGCCGCAATGGCCTTCGTAATGTCACCAGAATATTTGATGCCTCCATCTGCGATAATGGGGATGTCAAAGCGGTTTGCCACCTCGTAGCAGTCCATGACCGCCGTGATCTGGGGCACGCCGATCCCCGCAACCACCCGGGTGGTACAAATGGAGCCAGGGCCGATGCCCACCTTCACCGCATCAACACCGGCGTCGATCAGCGCCTTCGTAGCTGCGCCCGTGGCAACGTTTCCGCCAATCACCGGGAGCTCCGGGTATGCGGCCTTGATCTCCCGAACCGCTCTCAATATGTTCTCTGAATGGCCGTGGGCAGAATCCACCACCACCACGTCCACATTCGCCTTCACAAGGGCCTCCACCCGGGCCAGCACATTTGCGGTAATGCCGACGGCCGCCCCGCACAGCAGGCGTCCCTGTACGTCCTTTGCCGCAATGGGGTATTTGATCTGCTTCTCAATGTCCTTGATGGTGATGAGTCCTTTTAGGTTAAAATCATCGTCTACAATGGGTAATTTCTCTTTGCGGGATTTTGCCAGGATCTCTTTTGCCTCTTCCAGGGTGATCCCCTCTTTTGCGGTGATCAGTCCCTGGGAGGTCATGCACTCCTTGATCTTCTTTGTGTGATCTGTCTCAAATTTCAGATCCCGGTTCGTAATGATGCCTACCAGCTTTTTGCCTTCGGTAATGGGAACGCCGGAGATGCGGAACTTCCCCATAAGGTCATTGGCATCCTTCAGGGTGTGCTCCGCAGATAAGTAGAAGGGGTCCGTAATGACGCCGTTTTCAGAACGCTTTACCTTATCCACCTCATCCGCCTGGGCCTCAATGGACATGTTTTTGTGGATGATCCCGATCCCTCCCTGACGGGCCATGGCGATGGCCATCCGATGCTCGGTAACGGTATCCATGCCCGCACTCATCATAGGAATGTTCAGCTTGATCTTCTTGGTTAAATAGGTTGACACGTCAACCTGATTCGGAATCACGTTTGAATACGCCGGAACCAACAGTACGTCGTCAAATGTAATGCCTTCCCCGATAATAGTACCCATTGCATTTCCTCCCTTGTCTGAATGTGTTGTCATTTTGGTTTGTCCCATAGTGTAGCAAAAATAAAAACCACTGTCAATACGTAACAGCCCCGTCAGAGAAAAGAGTCTCTGCAAAAATCACCGGATATGGCCGATGTGGCAAAATTCGGACATCTTCCGCAGCTGGCAGATGTGCCGCCATTTGCCGCATACAATTTTTGCCCTATGGATTCGGCGGCAATGGAAATGTGCGCTTTTGCTAATCCAGGAACACCTTGCTGGGCGCAGAGCTTCTCATGGCCTTTGCCATGTTTTCATCTGGCTCCACAATGACCTTGCAGGTCTCCCCGTTGTCACGGATGATGATGGCGTAGCGCTTGTTCTGGGGATTCCCGGAGGAGAGATCCCATACCTTCAGCTTGGTATTGCTGTTGTAATAATCCATGCGGTGGGAAGTCACCGGGGCAATGATGTCTGCCTCCTGGATGTTCAGGCTTTTCACTCTTTTCCGCTTGGATTTTGCCATGATCTTGTCAATGTCCAGTTCTCCATTTACGAAGAGGTACTCGTATTCCAGGTCTGTCCTGGGAATCACCACAAAATAGGTCACCAGCCCTAAGACGAGGGCGATGAGAAGGGCCAGAGGAGTAAGGAGAAGGCCTGCCGCCACAAAAAGGGCCGTCAGCCCTATCATGGCATATTTTCCAGCCTTCGCTCCGCCTGTCTGCTCCTTCTTTACCAAATGCTCCTGATACAAATCACTCATAACATCTTCTCCTTTTTGTCCGTAGTTGAGGAAAATCTCCGTTCTCTCGGTAACACCGTTCTCACTAAGCTCAATCTGCGCCTTCGGCTTGATTTCGCTAAGTGTTCACAGTATACCATAATAAGGGACCAGCGTCTATGACGCTGGTCCCAATTATTTTCGTTTGATGATTTTTCTGCGGCTTTTTAGGGAAGGGTGCAGAGGGAAATTACATCATTCCCATTCCCTGTCCGCCTGCCGGCATGGCCGGAGCGTCCTCTTTGATGTTGGCCACTACGGACTCTGTGGTCAGAAGGGTGGAGGCAACGCTTGTGGCATTCTGAAGAGCGCTTCTCGTAACCTTTGCAGGATCCAGAATGCCTTCGCCTACCATATCCACATATGCCTCTTTCAGAACGTCAAAGCCGACTCCCTGATCGGACTCTTTTACCTTGTTGATGATAACGGAGCCCTCCAGGCCAGCGTTGGCGGCAATGCGGTACAGAGGAGACTCCAGAGCCTTCAGAATGATGTTGGCGCCGGTCTTCTCATCTCCCTCCAGGGTGGCGGAAAGAGCGGCAACCTCTTTTGCTGCATGAATATAAGCGGATCCGCCGCCGGCGATGATGCCCTCCTCAACGGCTGCTCTCGTAGCTGCAAGAGCATCCTCCATGCGGAGCTTAGCTTCCTTCATCTCGGTCTCTGTGGCTGCACCTACGCGGATCACGGCTACGCCGCCGGCCAGCTTGGCCAGTCTCTCCTGAAGCTTCTCCTTGTCAAACTCAGACTTTGTCTCCTCGATCTGAGAACGGATCTGTGCCACACGGTTTGCGATCTCAGTCTTGTCACCAAGGCCGTCCACGATCACCGTGTTCTCCTTTGCAACCTTTACAGACTTCGCACGACCCAGCTGCGCCATGGTGGCGTCCTTCAGCTCCAGACCTACCTCCTCGGAGATCACCTGGCCGCCTGTCAGGATTGCGATATCCTGAAGCATCTCTTTTCTTCTGTCGCCATAGCCAGGAGCCTTAACGGCAACTACCTGGAAGGTTCCTCTCAGCTTGTTCACGATCAGAGTGGTAAGAGCCTCGCCCTCCACATCCTCAGCGATGATGAGCAGCTTCGCACCAGCCTGTACCACCTGCTCCAGCAGAGGAAGGATCTCCTGGATGTTGCTGATCTTCTTGTCTGTGATCAGGATATACGGATCCTCCAGGTTTGCCTCCATCTTTTCCATATCGGTGGACATATAAGCGGAGATGTAGCCTCTGTCAAACTGCATACCCTCTACCAGATCCAGCTCCGTGTGCATGGTCTTGGACTCCTCCACGGTGATCACGCCATCGTTGGAAACCTTCTCCATGGCGTCTGCCACCAGCTTGCCCACTTCCTCGTTTCCGGCGGAGATCGCTGCCACGTTTGCGATCTGGGACTTGCCGTTGACCTTCTGGCTCATCTTCTGAATGGACTCCACAGCCACGTCCGTAGCCTTCTTCATACCCTTTCTCAGGATGATGGGATTAGCGCCTGCTGCCAGGTTCCTCATTCCCTCATGCACCATTGCCTGTGCAAGGACCGTGGCGGTGGTGGTACCATCTCCAGCCACGTCGTTGGTCTTGGATGCAACCTCCTTGATCAGCTGTGCTCCCATATTCTCAAAAGAATCCTCCAGCTCGATCTCCTTGGCAATGGTAACACCGTCGTTGGTGATCAGGGGAGCGCCGAACTGCTTATCCAGCACCACGTTCCTTCCTTTGGGCCCAAGTGTCACCCTGACAGTGTCTGCCAATTTATTTACGCCTGCTTCCAGTGCGGCTCTTGCTTCTGCTCCATATTTGATTTCTTTTGCCATGATCTTCAATCCTCCTGATAGATTTTCCTTACTTTTTTTCCGAATTTACTGTCACGGTCCAGCCAGCCGGACCGCCGTGCAAACATCTGCGGACACCCCATGGGGCGCCAAAGCCTTTGCACCTCTCTGCCCTCTCTTCCGCCTGCGCAGCAAATGCGCAGGTCATCCCAAAGGACTGCTATTTATTTTACAACGGCAAGGATATCGTTCTGTTTTACGATGATGTACTCTTCCTTGTCCATCTTGACCTCTGTCCCTGCGTACTTGGAATAGATGACCTTGTCGCCTACGGCAACCTCCATCTTTACTTCCTTTCCATCTACCACGCCGCCAGGTCCCACGGCAACTACCTCTGCCTGCTGGGGCTTCTCCTGTGCCTGTCCTGGAAGAACGATTCCAGACTTTGTGGTCTCCTCTGCCTCTACCTGCTTCAATACAACTCTGTCACCCAATGGTACTAACTTCATGATCTATTTCCTCCTTTATTCTCTTGCTTTCATTTACTAGCACTCATTTATGTCGAGTGCTAATCACTGTCCTTATATTATTGAATTACTCCTTATTCTGCAACTCTTTTTATGCTTCTATTTTTCATTATATTCTTTTTTAATCTCTTTTATACGTTTAAAATCTCTCGTTTTCTCATTTTTATATTTTTTTATAAAAAAAGAACCGCAGGAAAACTTTTCCCACAGTTCCTTTCACCGTCGGCTGCAGCCGCCCAGCCCGTCTCCAGGCTGGAGCGGGCCTGACAGGTCACGCCTTTTTGCTTTTCTGCGACTTGATCTCCTCCAGCTCGTCAAAAATCACCTCGTTGATGACCTTGATATACGTCCCCTTCATGCCGGAGGACCGGGACTCAATGACGCCTGCGCTCTCAAACTTACGCAGAGCGTTCACGATCACGGAGCGGGTGATCCCCACCCTGTCTGCGATCTTGCTGGCCACCAGGATCCCCTCATCTCCGCTGAGCTCGTCAAAAATATGGATAATGGCCTCCAGCTCGGAGAAGGACAGGGTGTTAAAGGCGGACTTCACCACCTGCTTCTTCCTGTCTTCCTCTGCGTTCTCCTCGTGCACGGCCCTCATCATCTCCAGGCCTACCACGGTGGTGCCATACTCGCTAACAATGATGTCTTCTATATCGTAGGGCTTGTCGTTGCGGTACATAAACACGGTGCCAAGCCTCTCCCCCGCAATGTCGATGGGATTGATGATCCCCTGGCAGCCTGCAGAAACATGCTCAAAGCCCAGGGTCTGAAGGTTCACATTTTCTTTTGTGGAAAGCACGCCCAGGAATCGCTCGTTCAGAAGAACGTCCACGTGTCCGCCCACCTCGTCCTCGATCAGCTCCGTGATCTGCTCCACGCCGGGACACAGGCTCACTCCCAGAACCTTGCCCTTCTTGCTGAGCACCAGGATATTGGAATTTAAGGTCTCCATCAGCACCTGGCAGATGTCGCTGAACACCACCTTGCTGGAGCTGCTGTTGTGCAGGAGCTTATTGATTTTTCTTGTTTTATCAAGCAGTTGAACGCTCATATGATCCTCCCTTCACCTTCATTTTGATAAGCACACACTTGATACTCTAATACTACACGTTTTTCCGATAATTTACAAGACATTTTTTACTATTTTTTCATTTTGCTCGGCTTTTCTGAAAATATATTTCTTTCAACTTTATTAGCTGATATCGTTTTTTTACAACGAAAAACCCCGCTGCCAACAACGGGGTTTCAAGCCTTCTGCACTGCAAAACGGATATTTCATGGCTTTTGCGGCGGCCAGGCACCCGAAAAAAGGATGCCCGGACCGCCTCTGTAAAAGCCAGAGAGACAGCCCTGGGATACGGGAAACGCCGCCGCAGGACCGCTATTTTTTGATCTGCTCCACGTAACCGCAGTCCTCCTTGCTGCACACCAGCTTGCTGCCTTTTTCCACCATGTAGCTTTGGCAAACCGGGCACTTCTTCTCCGAGGGCTTCTGCCAGGACATGAAATCGCACTGAGGATTGTCCTCGCACCCATAATACTTCCGGCCCTTCTTCGTCTTTTTCAGGACCACCTCCTTGCCGCATTTGGGACAGGGAACTCCGATCTTCTCGTAATAGGGCTTTGTGTTCTTACACTCCGGAAACCCGGGACAGGCCAGAAACCTTCCGTGGGGACCATACTTGATCACCATGTTTCGGCCGCAGTTGTCGCAGATCACGTCCGTAACCTCGTCCTGAATGTCCACCTTCTCCAGCTCCTTTTGGGCAGCGTCCACATGTGTCTTCAGATCTGGATAAAAATTGCGGATCACCGCCTTCCATGGAACGGACCCATCCTCCACGCAGTCCAAAAGGCCCTCCATGGTGGCGGTAAAATGAACGTCCACAATGCTGGGAAACGCCTGCTTCATGATCCCGTTGACCACCTCTCCCAGCTCTGTCACATAAAGGTTTTTCTGCTCCTTGGAGACATAGCGCCGGCTGATGATGGTGGTGATGGTGGGAGCATAGGTGCTGGGCCGCCCGATCCCCAGCTCCTCCATGGTACGCACCAGAGAGGCCTCCGTGTAATGGGCCGGCGGCTGGGTGAAATGCTGCTGGGGCCTTAGACCCTTCAGGGTCAGCTTCATCCCCTTTTCCAGACTCTGGCTCAGCACGTTGCTTTTTTTGTCATCGTCCTCCTGGGTGTAAACGGACATAAAGCCGTCGAAGGCCACCTTGGAGGCAGACACGGTAAAGGTATACTCTCCTCCCACGATCTTCACCGAGGTGGTCTCGTACCTGGCGGGAGCCATCCGGCTGGCGGTAAAGCGCTTCCAGATCAGCTGGTACAGACGGAACTGATCCCTGCTCAGGGACTCCTTTAAAAGCTGGGGCGTGCGGCTGATGTCCGTCGGCCGGATGGCCTCGTGGGCATCCTGGATCTTCTGCCCCTTTTTTTCTGTCTTTTCCGTGGTGGAAACATAGGCCTCCCCGTACTGTGCCCCGATATAGCTTCTGGCAGCGGCGTCCGCTTCCTCGGATATACGGGTGGAGTCGGTACGCAGGTAGGTGATGATACCCACGGTCCCGTTTCCCTTGACGTCCACGCCCTCATACAGCTGCTGGGCCAGACGCATGGTCTTCTGGGTGGAAAAATTCAGCGTCTTGGAGGCCTCCTGCTGCAAGGTACTGGTGGTAAAAGGCAAGGGAGCGTTTTTGATTCGCTCTCCCGTCTTGACCTGATCCACCTCAAAGGCCTTGCCCTCCAGCTGGGAAAGGAGGTCGTCCATCTCTTTTTTGCTGGAGATCGTCATTTTTTTATCCGTGCCGTAAAACTTCGCCTCCAGAGGCTTTTTCTCCCCATTCACGAGAAAATCCCCGTCCAGAGTCCAATATTCCTCCGGAATAAAGGAATTGATTTCATCCTCCCGGTCACAAATGATACGGAGGGCCACAGACTGCACCCTTCCGGCGCTCAGACCCCTCTTCACCTTCGCCCAGAGAAGCGGGCTGATGGAATACCCCACCATGCGGTCCAGCATCCGTCTTGCCTGCTGTGCGTCCACCAGATTGGTATTCAGGTCTCTGGCGTGCTTCAGGGAATCCTTGACCGCCGTCTTCGTGATCTCGTTGAAGGTGATCCTGTGCATCTTCTTGGGATCCTCCTTCAAGGCCTGGGTCAAATGCCAGGAAATGGCCTCTCCCTCCCGGTCAGGGTCCGTCGCAAGGTAGATCTTATCCGCCTTTTTTGCGGCCTTCCGCAGCTTCGCCAAAAGCTCTCCCTTTCCCCGGATGGTAATGTACTTGGGCTCAAAATCGTTTTCCACATCAATGCCAAACTGGCTTTTGGGGAAATCCCGCACATGTCCATTGGAGGCCTCCACGTCGTAATTGGAGCCAAGGAATTTCTTTATTGTCTTTACTTTCGCAGGTGACTCTACGATCACCAGATATTTCGCCATGACATCTCTCCTAGTCTATCTTGATACTGGTTTGTTTTTCATCTCCTTCACAACTTTTCCCGGACATAGAAATGGCGGCCTGTCTCCTTTGCCAGCCCCATAAGGGCAAGACGGGTAAGGACGCTCCCGGCCAGAGCCGGGGAAAAGCCGGTTTTTTGGATGATCTCCTCCAGGCTCTGAGGTCGTAAATTGAGACAACTATACACCAATTCCATTTCTCTTTCAAGTCCTAACTGCTTTTTTGTTGTTGTTTTTTCTGAATCTTTTTCCCGGATCCCCCATTCTTCCAACAGAATTTCCGGGCTGAAGGCGATCCCCGCCCCGTCAAAGATCAGCCGGTTGCAGCCCCTGCTCAAGGCGTCTCCCACCTGCCCCGGCAGGGCATAAACCGTTCTTCCCTGATCCAGGGCAAAGCCGGCCGTGATCAGGGAACC
>JAUNJL010000015.1 GCA_030533315.1 Eubacteriales bacterium | reverse complement strand
ACATGCAGCGCTCCTGGTCTGATAAAAAGCTTCTAAACCAATTATTTAAGGAATATGGCGTATGATGATAAGGTTTTGAAGCTTGGTCCCGTCCACAGAGGATCAGGTAAGGACAATCAAACGGAGCCGTATTTGGGAGGCGAGATTTGTGCTGATGGAAGAATTGCTCCAGAATGAGCGTGAGCTGGGAAGAAAAGAAGGCAGGGAAGAAGGCTTAGACCGCATGAGCTGCCTGATGAGGCTCCTCAAGGAAAACGGGCGCATGGATGACATGCAGCGCTCCTGGTCTGATAAAAAGCTTCTAAACCAATTATTTAAGGAATACAACATATGATGACGGGATTTCTGAGCAAGAATTTGATGTAAATCCAACTTGTACATTACAAAGGATAAAGCTAATGAAAGACAATACAAAATCAGTTTTTTTGTTTACACCAAATATACGACAGAGGAATCCTGTCCCTTAACGGTTTGACAAAACGAGACATCACAAACCGTTATTATTCAAAAAACAATCAAAATTATTTTCAAAAAGTGGTTACTGCTTATGCCCCGTGAGCAGTAACCACTTTTTTCAATGCGCATGACAAGAAAGCCTCAAATTGTTCCGCTGCGTTTTCAAAATGGAAAGCTGGAATTTTCCATAAAAAGAGACATTCCCTCTCACGGTATGGAATATCAAAACATTTCGGCTGCTCTCCATTTCGTTTTCGATGATAAGTTAAGATTTGTTAAGAATCATTTAAGCCGATCTGTCAGATTTTTGGGGTAAAGTAGTGGTGTCATAGAGATGAAGCTGCGGAACAATACAAGATGATGGAGGATGAACCAAAGATGAATTACGAAAATTCCAAGACAGACAGCCGAGGCAATTACAAAAGGATCATATGGATCGCGGAAATTACCTTTTTGATCCTTACAACAGCTGCCTTGGCATACCTGAGAGATTATTGGAGCACCACAGACCCCATTCCTTCCAGCTTACTGAGATTCTCCGAAAAATACCCGGAAGCAAAAACCTTTGTGATGGAATATCCTCAAAAAAAGGATCTGGATGTCAAAATTGACCTGACAAACGAGGTTGTTCCAGGAGAAATACCTCTGTTTATCCAGTGGGACGAACGATGGGGATATAAGACCTATGGAAGTGACTGTATGGGCGTAACCGGCTGCGGGCCGACATGTATTTCGATGATAGAGTGCGGCCTGACAGGCAACCTGGCATGGAACCCCTACGAGACTGCGAAATATGCGGAAGATCAGGGGTACTATGTGGATGGCTCAGGAACTGCCTGGGGGTTGATGACGGATGGCGCCAGCGCCTTCGGTCTGAAGGCTTCCCGGGGAATTGTCAGCGAAGAATACATAAGAGAAAACCTTTCACCCCAGACTCCGATGATCGCATCCATGCTTCCGGGAGATTTTACATATACGGGACATTTCATCGTACTGACCGGCATTGACCAGGAAGGAAACGTCACGGTCAACGACCCTAACAGCAGAAGAAACAGTGAAAAAACCTGGCCGGCGGACACCCTTGCAGCCCAGATGGCCGCCATATGGCGTTATTCGGCGGAAGGATGAGGCTGCAGGATTCCTGCAGACGACGGCATAGCCTCGATCTACGTGGGAAGAAACACATTTTGTCGGTTGAAAAAACGAAATCCTCTGATATAATAGGGCTGGGAGATACAGAACAATGGTAAAAATAAAGATTAAGAGTCTGATAACCCTGCTGGCCGGTTTTTTGATATTGTATTTATGCCAGCATTTCAGCTTTGTCATTTACAGCTTCGGGAATGTGATCACCGTCTGGAACGACCTTGGATACGTCGCCCTGAATATTGCAAGCGAATTGCTGCTGATTTATTTATATTCCTTTTACATTTTAAGGCTTCCATTCGGAGAAATCTATATAAAAAGACCGGGCCCCCAGAAGAAGTGGGTGCTTACGGCGGCAGTGATGTCCTTGGCCGTCCTTTTCTCATGTATTATTTTTACAGAAGGAAGCTTTGTCAGGGAAACACTCACAGGAGAACAGATCGCAGAGGTGCTCTGCTACACCGTCCTCAGCATTGGACTGCGCGCTGCGGTGACAGAAGAGATGATTTTCCGGGGCTTGGTTCTGGGACAGCTAAAAAACGCCTGGGGAGAAAAGCCGGCCATCCTGATCTCGGGAATTGCCTTTTCTCTGATCCATTGTACCAACGTGGATACCTCTTCCCCATCACTGGTGATTTCCGTGATCGCTGCGACCCTGCTGCCGGGCATCCTATTTGCCCTGATCACATTGGAAACCGGCTCCATCTGGTCTGGCGCAGCCTTCCATGGGCTCTATAATATCATCTCCGGCGATGGACAGATCCTCCATGTTTCCACAGAACAATATTCGGCGGCCCTTCTAAAATATGTCCCTGTGAAGGAATACCGCTGGATCACAGGGATTCCTGGAACGGACGATATCGAGACGGGGCTTCCGGCAATGCTGGGCTTTGCCTGCTTGATCGCCTGGCTTCTTTACCGCAGAAAGCGGCTCAAAGGCATCAAAAAATATTCATAGGCGCAGAGGTCTGCGCAGGAGGAAATACATGACAGGTCATGGGATCATTTTGATCATAGAGGACGATCCTGCCATCCGGGAGGGTGTCCGGATATTGCTGGGCGGAGAAGGATATTCTGTGGAAGAGGCTGCCAACGGCCATGAGGGACTAAAAAAATTAACAGACGAAACTGACCTGGTGATCCTCGACGTTATGATGCCGGGGATCTCCGGGATCAAGACCTGCGAGGAAATCCGCCAAAAATCAAACGTCCCCGTTTTGTTCCTGACCGCCAAGGGCCGGGAATCCGATAAGCTGATCGGCCTTATGGCCGGTGGGGACGACTATCTTGTGAAACCCTTTTCTTATGCGGAACTGCTGGCAAGGATAAAGGCGCTGCTCCGCAGGCATCTGGTTTATGATAAAGCGCCGGAAACACAGGAGCACCTGAAGGAAAAATGGGTGGAGCTGCAGGGGCTGCGCCTGAACACAGGGCATAATGAAGCTTACCTGGAAGGAAATGAGGTAAGGCTTACGGAAATGGAATATAAGCTTCTGCTTCTCATGATGAAGAATCCCCAAAAGCTGTTTTCCGTCCAGAATTTATATGAATCTGTATGGGAAGAGCCATTTATTTATTCCTCCGGGAATACGGTCATGGTGCATATCCGGCGCCTTCGTAAAAAGATTGAGGAGGATCCGCAGAAGCCCAAAAGAATCATTTCTGTGTGGGGAAAGGGATATCGTTTTGGTGAAAGGTAAGCTGGAAACCCTTACGAGAAAAATGCTGTGCAGAATCGTAAAGGATTTTCTGACAGGCCTCGCCCTGTTTTTGATCCTGTATTACGGAAGCCGCAGTATTTTAATGGATTACTTAAATTCCACAGGGTATCTGTTGGAACAGGAAAAAGACCGTCTGGAGGAATTTCAGGATTTTGTGACGGAAAATCAGCTGACGGCCATGGATGCCGGTGAGATCAGGAAATGGGCTGAGAAACGAAAACTGAAGGATTTCTTGATTTCGAGGGATGGTTTCCTGTGCTTTGACATTTCCTATCACGGCGTCATTCTTCCGGGGGCCAAAAAGCAGAATACATCTGGGTTTCTTTATGAAATCTGGTTTGAGGACGGGAAAGCGGATGTTTCTATTTACGAGGGCGCTGCAGATAACTATTATGATTTCCTTTTGGGGGCGGCAATCCTTCTGGGCGTCCTCTGCTGCCTGTCCATATTTGCATATGAGATACAGGAAGATATCTGCAAAATACGCAGTCTGGAATGTGCCGTACAAGCGATCTCAACCGGAGATCTGACAGCGAAAGCAAGCATCGCCGGAAAGGATGAGCTCGCCCAGCTTGCCGCAGGGATTGACAAGATGCGCCTGGAGCTGATCCGCCGGCAGCAGAGAGAGCTGGAACTGCGGAAGGCGGAGGAGGACCTGGTGCTGGGAATGGCGCATGATCTGAGGACGCCCCTGACCGGCCTGTTTTCTTATCTGGAGATCATCAGAGAATACGAAAAAAACGGAAAAAATGCAAAGGAGTATTCCCAAAAGGCCTTTGACAAGGCACAGCAGATCAAAACTCTGTCCGACCAGATGTTTGAGTATTTTCTAGCGAGTACGGAGGAAAAAACCGAACTGGAGGAACCGGAATTTCTGGAAAGCGCCCTTGGGGATTACCTTTCAGAATTGCTGGTTTTTCTGGAAAGCAAGGGGTTCGTATTAGACACGAAAGGGATCCTCTGGCGTCCGGTAAGGATAAGGATCAACGCAGACGGGATCGGACGGGTGATGAATAATATTGCCTCCAATATTGAGAAATATGCCGACCAAAGACAAAAGATCACATTAAAAATCCACTATGAAAAAGACCAGGCTGTGGTCATGATACAAAATGGAATTGACACATCAGCCGCCCACATGGCAGGAACGGGAATCGGGGTAAAAAACATCCGGCTGATGATGAGGAGAATGGGCGGGGAGGTCAAAATTGCCGAAACAGATAGAATTTATCAGTTAAGCTTGTACTTTCCTCTGGAAAACAAGGTGTGAAAAGGTTTCTTTTCACACCCATCCCGCCATTCACACGCAAAAGCGGTCATAAGCGCTGTAGCAGTCCAGGCACAGCTTTTTTCCTCCGGCGATCCGGATCCAGTTGGAGCCTGTGGACTCCCCGCAGCATTCACAGGTATAGGCCTCAAAGATCCTCGCCTCCTCCGGCAGGGCGATGGTGGTCTCCTTCACGTCAAACATCTGCTCCGGATCCATGGACTGATAAAGCGCAAAACGCTGATCCTTGGTCAGGCCCTGCGGCTTTGGCCTCATCACCAGGCGAACAGATTTTCCGGTTTTTCGGTTATAAAAGGAAAACGCCTGCTTCCCCCTCATATGGAACAACAGATTTCCCTTGCCTACGCTGCATCCCAGGATCACCTGGATGGCATCCACGCCGCAGGCGTCGTTCTCGGCAATGCAGACAACCTGCTCATCGTCAGAAAACTTCAGATCCAGAAGCTTGACCGCATACAAGGCCGCCTTATAGCCGATCGTCAGGCCTCCGCAGACATGGCCGTGAAAGGCGGCACATTTTTCCCATAGCATTTTTTCATCCATCACAAACACTCCTAGTATAATAATGGTGTAGTCAATAAGACTACTTTGTTAATAAGTTTCTATATATCTGATAACAGAAGAAGGTGTTCTTCCTTCCTCAGATGTTATCCATAATTAATCATCATGTCTGACGGTTCCTGATAGACACCAGGTAAAGCATAAGGTATCATCTCTTAGGATAGGACAAATAATGTATCACTCCTCAAGATCATGTGGCACCCCCAAAAGCGGCGATGCACATCCGCTCTGGCAGTGCTTCCCCTGACATCTCTCACCAAACAGATCAAACCATTCTTTTCTGTCCCGCAGGCTCCGCCGCCAGTCCTTTCCGCTCCTTCCCAGACCGATGGGAATCCGTTTTTCGCAGGAGCAGGTTCAGCCACCTCTCCTTCTCCCGCCCCGGCCTCACGTCGCCTGTAACCCACCATTCCTCCACCTGCAGCCCCGGCACCTGCCCCATGTACTTTCCAAAGGACTCCGGCGTAAAATCCGTGAAAAACCTGCCCCTGCGCAGCCCTTCAAAGTCCCCATATTTGAAGGAGGCATACACCACCCCATCGGCCTTCAGCGCAGTCCCCATCCTCCTCAGCACCTCCCTCAGCGCCTCCTTGTCAAGGTGCAAAATGGAGGAGCAGGCCCAGATCCCGTCATATCTTTCAAATTCATCTAGCTGCTCAAACAGCATCTGTTTTACCTGGATCCCCGCATACTCACCAGCCCTCCTGCACAGCTCCCCCGAGCCGTCTGTGGCCTCCACCAGATATCCTCTGTCCAGGAAATATTTTGCGTCCCGCCCGGATCCGCAGCCAAAGTCTAAAATACGGGCGCCAGGAAAAAGCTTTCCAAGAAACCGCTGCTGAACTACGGAAAAATCGACCGAAAGCGTCTCCTGTACAAACGGATCCGCATTTTGATCGTAATATTCGATGGTCGAATCCATCCCCCATCCCTCCCCTTTTTGCCCCCGGTTCGGCTTGTAATCCGCCTATATTTATAGTACAATGAGTTAGTAATAAGAAACAATCGTGTTATCATGAAAGCGGAGGTCATAAAATGAAAATCATCGCCATAAATGGCAGCGCCCGAAAGAACTGGAATACCCATACACTCTTGAACCATGCCATAGAGGGAGCACGATCCGCGGGCGCCGAGACAGAATTGATCCATCTTTACGATCTGGACTTTAAGGGCTGCAGAAGCTGCTTCGCCTGTAAGGCAAAAGGAAATCCCAGGGTGGGCCATTGCGCCTACGCCGACGACCTAAAACCGGTCCTGGACAGGATCGATGAGGCAGACGGCCTGATCCTGGGCTCCTCCATCTACCTCAGCGAGGTATCCTCCATGATGAGGGCCTTTTTGGAACGGCTGATCTTCCAGTATTCCAATTTCGACGGCCAGCCCACCTATTTTACAGGGAAATTAAAGGCCGCCTTCCTCTACACCATGAACGCCCCTTCCCCGTTCTACGAGGAGCTCTACAAAAAATACGAAAAAACCCTGGGCTGGGACTTCCAGTACATCGGGACGGTGGCATCCGGGGAAACCTTGCAGCATGAGGATTACAGCCAATACCAGTTCTCCTCTATCGACGAAGCAGCCCGCAGGGAGATCCGGAAAAACACCTTCCCCCTGGACTGTCAAAAGGCTTTTCAGCTGGGAAAGGCCATGGCAGACGCCATCGCCAACGAGGGCTGAAAAAATCCAGCTGCATCGCAGCCAGCTCAGCTGCCGCTGCACCAATCTTCTATAAAGACGAGGGCCTGGCGCCCTCTCTTTTTCTGCAAAGCCCGCCGGAGATCGCCCCCGTGGGACAGACCTCCCTGCATTTTCCACACCGGATACATTCAGGGCTGTTCGTATCCTTTATCACCTTCACCTCCATGGGGCAGACCTCCTCACACCGCCCACAGCCAACGCATCTCTTTTTATCCAGCTCCAGCTGGTAAAAGCTGAAGCGGTTAAACAGGGCGTAAAAGGCCCCCAAGGGACAAAGATATCTGCAGAAGGGCCGATGTACCTTTCCCGATAAGGCAAGGATCAGAAAAAGCACAAGCGCCTTCCAGCCAAACAGGGCCCCTGCCGCCTGACGGAGCTGTGGGTTTTTCAGCATGAGGGGAAGTCCCCCCTCCAGCGTTCCCGCCGGACACAGGTATTTGCAAAAATAAGGAGGCGCAACGCCGAAATCCGGCTTTACCATGGCCGGAAGAAGTACCACCAAAAGCGCCAGAACCACGTATTTCAGCCATCGGGCCGGCCTGTCCAGCTCGGGAGGCACCTTCCATTTTGCCGTGGGAAGCTTGTGGAGCAGATCCTGAACAAGGCCGAAGGGACAGAGAAATCCGCAGACCACCCGCCCCAGAAGGACCCCAAAGACCATGACCGTTCCCAGCACATAAAAGGGAAAATGTCCCTTCAGGCCTCCCAGCGCTCCCTGCAGGGCCCCCACCGGGCAGGAGCCCAGCGCCCCCGGACAGGAATAGCAATTCAGCACCGGCACACAGACCGCCTTGCTTTTTCCGGTGAAGATCTGCCCCTTCTGAAAGCCTATGGCATAGCCGTTCAAAAGAGCCGCCGCCAGCACCTGTATCCATCTCCTCCTGGAAGAGCCCCTCATCCGATCCCGATGCACTCCAGACATATCCTCACCGCCTTTCCCAGAACCTCCCACTGCTCTTTGCCTGCGACCCCGATCCCGATAAAGACCAGCGCCGTCCCCAGGACCGCCATGCGCAGGATGACCATCCATCTTCCTTCCCTATTCTTCAAGGGCGATCGCCTCCTTGCCCAGTTCCTCCAGCGTGCAGTTGATGGCCGACAGATAAACCTTCTCCAGCTCCTGCTGTGCCCCTATGATGGCGTCCCCCACACCCGTACCCTCCTGGTCAAAAAACAGGGTGGTGGGCGTGTACTGAAGCCGCCGGCAGATTTCCATCAGATCCCCGTCGCCCGCCACAATGGTGACTCCCTCATAGCCCGTCTTTTCCAAAACCGTCTTCGTGGTTTCCGGATCCTGTCCCCCGTCCAGACATACCGTGAGAAGCTGTACATTGTCCGGCAAAGCCTTTTCCAGCTTGGCCAGCTCCGGCATCTCCCGGATGCAGGGGCCGCAGGTCAGCGCCCAGAAATTGATCACCGTCAGATCCTTGTCCGCCAGATCGCTCTGGGAAAGCTCCTCCCCCTCCAGCGTACCGGCCAGGAAGCTGCCCAGATCACCGTAGGGACTGCCTTTCGTCTCCTCCGTCCCCTCCTCGACCTCCTCGTCCTCCTGGGCAGCTCCGTCTTTCTCTTCTCCGTCCTCCTGCGTCTTTTCCTCCTTCTCCTCCCCGCCTTCCTGTGCCTTTTCTTCCTGCACCTTCTCCGTGCTTTCCCCGCACCCTGCCGCTCCAAAAACAAATATCATACCCAAAAGCAGGGCCGCCATTCCTTTGTTTTTCATCCTGGATCCTCCTGATCTATATCGTCTGCTTCTATCATAACCGAAAACGCAGAATCTGTGAACTCCCTATCGCCGAAAGTCTGCCTGCAAATAAAAAAGCATGCAGCAGCTCAGATATCTGAACTGTTACATGCCAAAATCCACAAAACCACCTGGGCGAAAAACCGACTGCCTCCGCGGCCTTTCCACCCTCCTCACAGCCCTGGAACTCCCCAGGGCTCATCCCAGCCATCTCCGAAGCTGCGCCGCCGATCAGGCCTCCCCGTGTCCATGCCCGTAGGCATCCATGCAGTCCTGGCTGGGATCCTTCATGCAGAGATGGACGGCCGCCTTCTTAAAGGTCATGGGAAGAGCCAGAATATTGGGCTCCGATCCCACGAATTTCTTCTTCGCATCCTCCAGCGCCTCCTCGAAGGTGGCCCTCGTCTTCAATCCCATTCCTCTGGCAAAGCCTGGCTCCTGAGCTCCGACGATATAGATGGCGCTGGTGTTCATCTCCGCAATGTGGCCGCAGGAGATCATACTGAACCCATGGAAGGGATGGAATGCATTGGTAAACCGATATTTTCGGATGTACTCCTTATTTGTCGCAAAATACTCCCCATAACGGTTCATGTCCGGCAGGGTGTTCATATAATCATGCTGGAAAAGATCATACATCTCCCTTATGTACGGCCATTTCTCATCGTGGAAAAATCCATTGCAAAGAGAGGAGCAAAGGATCACGCAGCGGTCGCTCATCACACGCTTAAACCGCAGCACCTGGGCGCTTAACGCCTGCATCATCATGATGGGATTCGTCCCCATCCCATCTCCATAATGGAATTTCTGAGGCATCCCAAACACCAGGACGTCATATTTCTTTTCCGCCCAATGCACATACGTCCTTTTATCCGCCTCCTTCCAGCTCAGGGGCATCATCTCCTTGGCATATCCAGAATAAATGGCGATCTGCCTGGAGGAAGTATCCAGCACCGCATCACAGCAGAAAAAAGGATGTCCCATTTTTTCTTCCATGTACATGCTGATTTCATCAAACTTTGTCCTCATCAGGCTGCCGCCATTTACCGGTGTAAAATCCGGCCTGTGCATCACGGAAGGCACGTGATGGCTGGCAATGCTTTTCCAGTTGGTGATCCCCGTGGCGCTGTGCTTGTAGCCCCCGGAATAGCCCCCGTACGGGTTTCCCTGCACATGCCCGATCAAGATAGGCAGGTCACAGTCGTACACGTACTTGTTCATGTATACCGGGTCGCCTCTCCTGGTATACCCCAGGTTCACCATGTGCTCCTCATCCTCGCTGTCATGGCTGATAATCTGCCCGGTACCCCAGAACTGCCCAAAAATCTCCTCCCCGAAGATCGCCTTTGCGTCCGCCTCCGTGCTTCTTGGATGAAGCCCGTTGGAAATGATAAAAAGGATGTCCTTCTTTTCCACCCCGGCCTGATACAGCTCCTGCAGAATGTATTTGATGCTGAGCTTTCTATGGCTGGTAGGCTGCTCGCCTCCCTTTACCCTGTCTGGAACGATGATCGTGACCGTGCTCCCTTTTCCCACCAGCTGAGAGATCCGGGGCATACCGATGGGATCTGCCAGGCTCTCCAAATAGGCTTTTTCCAGCTCATCCTCAGGAATGTAAGGAGGATCTGCCACGGTTTCCCCTGGGATAAACACGTCTGTGGTATCTGGCAGCTCTGCCGCCATGGTTCCATGTCCATATTCAAATTCCAATCTCATCTCGTTTCCTCCTGACCGTTCATATAGCACTGTATAATCTCCAGGTATTCCTCGCAATAAAACCCGATCTCCCCGGAAAATCTGGTAAGGGCGATCAGCCCCCCATCAATCTCCGGTATGGACGCCAGCATTTGGGCATTGTCTTTTTTCAGTCCGCCTCCATATACCACGTCCATCCCGCCGGTTTTTTCCTTGACAAATTTGGCTATTTTGGAAATATACTCTTTTCCCGCCGGAGTCTTTCCAGGGCCTATGGACCAGATGGGCTCATAGGCGATCACCACCCTGCTTTTGTCCACGCCCTCCAGCCCCTTCTCCAGCTGCATTCCCAGGACCTCCGTCCATCTCTCCTGCTCTTCGCTTTTCTCCCCGATGCAGTACAAAACGTCCATGCCTCTGTCCAACGCACATTTGATTTCCTGGTTCAGGATGCTGCACTCCGCCTGGGGACTGTGTGCGCCCGCTTGTTTTAAAATGTCGGATAAAAAGGTGCGTTCCTCACAATGCCCGATGAGCGCCGTCTCGCATCCCGCCGCCTTCATGGCCGCCGCCGGACGCCCGCAGGTAAAGGCGCCAAAATTCTTCCCCTGGGCCACGTCCTTGTGAAGCACTCCCTGACAGCCGATCCTCAGCGGGCTGCCCTCACTTCTTGCCTTTAAGGCATTCAACAGGTGAAGCTCCGGGAAAAAAGCGGAAAATCCCACCTGACGAGGGTCGTATTTCTTCAGCTCCTCCTGTACTCCCTTTACCACTGCGCCGCCCCATTCTTCCATGGACACCAGGCCATTTACCCCGCCCATCTCTCTGGGGACGTCAAACCGTTTTAAGTTCAGATATATGTGCTTCATATTCCAGGCTCCCTCCAATAGTCTTGAAAACTGAGAAACTTCGGCAGTTCCGGACCGATTAACGGCCTGCACCATCTCACAAAGTCTTCCGTCACATCATTTCCCCGGTCATTTATGTATTCCCTTGGAAGAGGCTTTTCCAGCATCATCACCTGTTCAATGGGTATCCCCTTCATGCTCAGCCGGTAAGCGTCCGGGGCCTTTTCCCTGAAAAAGCCTACCATGACCCCTGTACAGCCTGACACTGCCATTTTCAAAGCCTCCGCCCCTGCTGCCCGGGCTTCCTCCTGATCCACGGGAGACTGCCATGGGACGGAAGCCCTGCCGCAAAGGCCAGGCTTCTCGCCTCTGGCCTTGATCCCCAGCTTTTTTACGACCAGATTTGCCAGATGCGTTCCCACGTCACCATAGTACACGGCCCTCTCCGTGCGGAAAATAGGCTCCACAATGGGGGAGCCGTCCGCCTTCCTCAGGCCTTCACTGGCCACCACCACCACGCCTCCCAGCCGATCATAAAGCTCTTTCACATCCTCCAAAAACTCCTCTTCGCAGAATGGCCTCTCCGGCGTGTAGATCAAATGTGGGGCGTCGCCCTTCTTCTCCCTGGCCAGGGCCGCAGAGGCTGCGATCCACCCGGAATTTCTTCCCTGGGCTTCGATCACGCACACGTGGATCGGAAGGGATTTCACATCTGCGGCCACCTCCTTCACCGTCCCGGCAAGGTATCTGGCCGCACTGCCATATCCCGGCGTGTGGTCCGTCACCGCGATATCGTTGTCAATGGTCTTGGGGATGCCAACCACGCGGATATGGCCGTAGCCGGCCCGCCTGCAATATTGATAAATCTTCCCACAGGTATCCATCGTCCCGTTCCCACCGTTGGGGAGCAGATAAGATATCTCATATTTTTTTAGGATTTCGGGTATCTTCTCATATTCCTCCTCCGAGACCGGATATCTGGAGGAGCCTATGGCGCTTCCCGGCGTGGTGAGCAGGAGTCTTAGCTGATCGTCGTCAAATGCGGACAGATTCATGATCCTGCCTTTTACCATGCCTTCCATCCCGCCCAAAGCCCCATACACATCGCCGGCCTGGGGATTGGCCCTTGCTTCCATGATCACCCCATAGAGAGAAGCGTTCATCACCGCCGTGGGCCCGCCCCCGTGGACTACCAACACATTACCTTTCATTTGCTTTATAAAACTCCCTCATCTCATCCAAGGTCCGACATGCTACGAGAGGCGCCTTTCCGTAAGAGCCAAACTGAACGATCAAGGTGCCTACCACCTCTTTTACCCCTCTTTCCATGCAGTCCATCACGGCTGCCACGTCCTCGTCGGGAATGGTCCCGTACATCACGGTCTCCATAAGGGGAGGCAGAAATACTCTGGGGTCAAACTTGTCCTTGTTTTCCTCCAGCAGTCTGTACACGTCCCTGACGGACTGGCTGCTGCGCAGATCCTCCCTGTCCCGGAACAGTTCTTTCATGTTCCTGGTAACCGCAAGGCGGATATCCGTATCCACGTTGATCTTATTGATCCCGCAGGCAACGGCCTTCTGAAGCTGGCAGATGTCGATGCCGTGCGTATTTGTCAACTCTCCGCCCAGGGCGTTGATCTCATCCACGATGTAGGCCGGCACCGTGGAGGATCCATGGGACACCAGACCGCCGCTGATCCCCTCGTGGTTCATACATTCCCGGATCGCCAGGGGGATCTGACAGCGCAGCTTCACGTTTTTCCCTTTGGACGCCCCGTGCATGGTCCCGTAGGAGATCGCCAGCGCATCCACCCCCGTTTTCTTGAAAAACTCGATGGCCTTCATCGGGTTGGTGTAGGTGGAATTTTCGGCAAACACATGATCCTCCACACCGGCGAGAACCCCCAGCTCCCCTTCCACGCTGACGCCTCTGTCATGGGCGTATCGGACCACCTCCCGCGTCAGCTGTACATTTTCATCAAAGGGAAGAGAGGAGCCATCGATCATGACGGAGGTATATCCCCCATCGATGGCCGCCTTGCAGGAGTCAAAATCCCGCCCGTGATCCAGATGGAGAACCACGGGCACCGCCGCATGTTCCCCGTACTTTCTTACGGCGTCCGCGATCCGCCTGGCTCCCACCCTTTTGTCCTCCAGGGTGGCATTTGCAAAATCGGTCCGTCCTCCCATGAACCCGTTGGCCAGATCAGCCCCCTGCAGGATCACGGGGGAGCGGAACATCTCGTGAACCTCGATCGCCGCCTTTGCCTGTGCGACTGCATTGACGTTAAATGCACCCTGCCCGTAGCCATATCGGGCGGCTGCGTCAAGAACCGGTTTCAGTGATACAAGTGCCATAACAATCTCCTTTTTCTCAGATCTTTACAATCACCTTCAGATACTTGGACGGAGACTTCATCATGTCCTGGATCGTCTCCTCTGTCTCCTCCAGGGAGATCACCTTGGTTATCAGGGAATCCACCGGTATTTTTCCCGCCTGTATCAAGGAAATGGCCTCCGGGAACTTTCCGTTGGAATTTCTTGACGGGCAGATGTCGATCTCCTTCTGCATCAGCCGGACCGTATTGATGGACACCGGGCCGTGCGGCCACCCCACCAGGGCGATCCTTCCCCCGTGGCAGACATAATCGTGCATGTGCTCCAGGATCACGGGAGCTCCTGTACAGTCGATCATGGCTTCCGGAAGCTTACCCTGGGTAATCTCCCTCAGGTACTCCTCCACCCCTCCGTCCTTGGAGAGGAAGGTGTGGGGAATCCCCAGCTCCCTGGCATACTCCAGCCTCTCCGGGATCACATCCATGATGATGGGAGTCGCCCCGTAGCTGATACAGGAAAAAGCCGCCATCAAGCCGATCACCCCGGCCCCGAATACCACCACGTGCTCTCCCTCCTTCACCCTCGCCCTGGTGGCAGCGTGAAGTCCGATGGTAAAGGGCTCTATGAGGGCCGCATGGGTAAAGCTGAGAGAATCCGGCAGCTTGTACAGCTGCTGCACGGGATGAAGAAAATACTCCGCCATCATCCCGTCCTTATGTACTCCGCACACCCGGATATCCGCACAGTTGTTAAACCTTTTTTCCTTGCACATATGACAGGTGTTGCAGGGAACGTAGGGCTCCAGGGCCACCCTGTCCCCCACCTTCAGTCCTTTTTCGTTTTCTCCGATCTCCACGATCGTTCCCACGCCCTCATGGCCCAGCCCATTGACCGGATACTTCATGGTGGGGTTCACTCCTCTGTATGCGGTCACATCGGAGCCGCAGATGCCGCACATCTCGATCCTGACGATGGCAGAGCCCGGCTTCAGCTCCGGCTTCTCCAGCTCCTTGATCTCTAATGTTCCAGGCTTGTCTATACATAATACCTTCATTTTGTTTTCCTCCGTATTACCTTTTGCAAACGTCCTCCTGCACGTCCGGCGGATCGTCCCGCCGTCCCTTCTGTTCGCTTTCCGTGACAGTCCAAAGCTCCGGGCAGGCGCCGCCTACCACCATTTGATCTTATCCGTAATATCGTTGCGGTACTCAATAAATCTGGGATCCGTAATATCCCTTGGCCGGGGCAGGTCGATCCTTACCTCCTCCTTGATCTTGGCGGGCTTGTTGGTCAGGATCAGGACCTTCTCGGCCAGATAAACAGCCTCCTCGATATTATGAGTGATAAATATCACGGTGCTTCCCAGCTCCTTCCACAGGCGTATGACCTCGTCCTCCAGATAAAAGCGCATCTTCACATCCATCTGTCCGTAAGGCTCGTCCATCAGGAGAAGATCCGGCTTCATGGCAAAAGACCGCCCAATGATGATCCGCTGCTCCGCAGACACGGACAGCTCCCCGGGATAGGCCTTGCGAAACTCCTGGAGTCCCATCAGGTTCAGGATCTGATCCACCCTCTCCTGGATCTCCTTTTTCGCCATCCTTTTGATCTTCAGCCCGTATGCGATATTCTCCTCCACGGTCAGCCACGGAAGGGCGCTGGGCTCCTGAAACACAAAGGATATGTTGTGCTTCTTGGGGTCCGCCGGAACTCCGTCTATGTACAGATCCCCCGACGAGGGCATATGGATCCTGGTAAGGCAGTTGAGAAACGTGCTCTTTCCACAGCCTGTAGGACCAACCACACATACAAACTCGCCCTTTCTGATGTGAAAGGACATATCGTCGAGGACCAAAAGATCCCCGAAACGTTTTGTCAGATTTTTCACCTCGACCTTGATCGGCCTATTATCTTCTACTGGCATAGCTACCTCCCATTTCCTAAATTGACAGATCCGTGTTGTCAGAGATCACGGTGCGCAGCTTCAGAAATTCCTGACTTACCATGTCTCTGGGCCGGGGCATGTGAATCGGATAAACCTCCTTCACCCTGGCGGGACAGTCGCTCAGCAGGATGATGCGGTCTCCAAGATAACAGGCTTCCTCAATATTATTGGTAACGAAGATAACGGTTCTTTTTTCTTTTTCCCATATTTTCAGCAGGTCCTCCTGCATCTGATATCTTGTCTGGGCGTCCAGCTTGCCAAAGGGCTCGTCCATGATGAGAAGCTTGGGATCGGCCGCATAAGCTCTCGCGATCCCCACCCTCTGCTGCATTCCTCCGGACAGCTGCTTGGGATAGTAATCCTCAAACCCCTTCAGCCCCACCAGCTCGATGTAATACCTTGCGGTTTTCCTCCGCTCCTCCTTATCGATCCCTCTGAATTTCAGCGCCAGCTCCACATTCTCGATAACGGTCTTGAAAGGCATCAATGCCAATTTTTGAAACACCATGCCGATTTCCGGGTTCAGCCCCTTCCATTCCTGTCCATTGTATACGATGGAACCGCCGGTCTGCTCCTCCAGTCCAGACATGATGTTCAGGAGAACCGTCTTCCCACAGCGTCCAGGCCCCAGGATCACAAGAAATTCTCCATCATAGACGTCAAGGGAAATGTCCTCTATCGCCGTAAAATATCCCTTGCTGCTGAAGAAGGTCTTTGTGATATTTCGGACCTCCATCCTTTTCCTTAATTGTTCCATGGGCATACCACCTTTTCCAGTTTTTGCAGAATTGTTGATAAAAGCGCACCGATGATGGCAATGGTGATCACCGCTACCATGACGAGGGACAGGTCGCTCCCCTGCCATCCCTTTGTCACAAGAGAACCAAGGCCGGCGTTTGCCCCCAGCATCTCGGCCGCCAGAACCGTCGTCCAGCCTGAGCTCACCGATGTACGGATCCCGGCGAAGATCGAAGGCAGCGCCGTGGGGATCACGATCTCCTTCAGGATCTGCCAGTTGTTTCCTCCAAAGATCCTTCCAACCTGCAGGTTAATGTTGTCCACCATCTCGATCCCGGCCGAGGTGTTGATCACCAGGGGCACGAAGGTTCCGATGAACACCAGAAGGATCTTGGGAAATTCCCCTATGCCAAACCACATGATGATAATGGGGATCCAGGCGATGGGCGGTATGGGACGGATAATCTCAAAAATACTTCCAAAAAACGCCCTGGCTTTCTTGTTCCATCCGATCAGGATCCCGAAGGATATACCAAAGGCCCATGCCACCAAAAGCGCCAGGAGCACCCTGCGAAGACTTGCCCAGGCATGTCCCAGAAGATTGATCTTGGCAATGGGCTTTGTAAAGGTTTTTATAAATCTCTGCCAAACCATCACCGGCTCAGGCATCAGATCCGGGTTCGCCTTGGAAAAGGCGACCCATGCCACCGCAATCATGCACACCGACAGCACGGGAAGTCCCCAATACAAAAGGTTGTGAACCATTTTCTGTCTACTGTTTTTCTGATCCATCTTTTCCTCTTTCCTCTTTCCTGACGCACTTGCTGCGTCAATAATGGTAGATTTGGAAGTCCACTTCCAAATTTTCCTCTTTCCTGACGCACTCGCCGCGTCAATAATGGTAGATTTGGAAGTCCACTTCCAAACTTTCCTAACGATTTATCTTCCAACGAAGGAAATATTTTTCAGCACGTGACAACACAGCCGAGAGCACCGCTCCTATGGCGCCGATCACTACCATTCCCACGATCACGATATCCGGCCTTGCCACCGTGCGTCCAATCTGGATCATGTATCCCAGTCCTGCGCTTGCCGCCAGCATTTCCGCCGCCACCAGCGTAGACCATGAATTTCCCAGAGCGACCCGTATCCCGGCAAATACCATGGGCAGCGACGAGGGCACGCCCACCTTCCAGAAAATTTCATAATTGGGGGCTCCAAAGGTTCGGGACACGTCGATCAGGGTTTTGCTGGTCAGCTTGATTCCCGTATAGGAATTGATCACGCAGGGGACAAAGGCCGTAAAAAAGATGATCAGGGCCTTTGCCTTCAGGCCTACGCCCATCCACACCACCACCAGGGGGATCCAGGCGATGGGCGGTACGGGACGAACCAGTTCAAAGATCGGCTTGATAAACCGGTCCGCATACGTCCACCATCCCATAAAGAGCCCTAGAGGAACTCCTACCACGATGGCGATCAAAAAACCGGAAAGTGCGACCCTCAGGGATGCCAGAATATTCACCCAAAGCACGTTTCCGTCCGGCGCCTTGTTTCCCGCCTTATAGATCAATGTCTCCAGGATCCTGGTAGGAGCAGGCAGAAGCCTCTCATTTACCAGCCCCGTCGCCACAGCCAGCTGCCAGACCGCCAAAAGAGAAAGTATGCCTGCTGCACTGAGCAGGGCATACTTGAAATTCTCCTTTTTCTGATTTTGGCGCCAGGACTGCAGCTGAGCTTCCAGATTTTTATTATCCATATCAGCTGTCTCCTTCTGTGTCTTAGTTTGCTGATTCCTCAAGAACTTCCTTCAGCAGCGCAGGATCCACATGACCCTCAAACCTTTCGTCATCCCCTTCTGTATAGTTTCCAACTGCGATAAAGAAATCAAGAACGTTCATCAGCTTATCTTCCATTTCGGTTCTGTCTGTTCCCTCTGCCTGATTCTCCATCATGTCCACGGCTTCCTGAAGCGTGAAATAGGTATCTGCCTTCACGTACTTCTCTGCTGTTTCCGGCTCCATGGAGCTTCCGTTTTCGTCGTTATAATCCACACAATACTGCACAACGGCGTCGGGATTTTCCTTCATCCAATCCAGAGCCTTGAAGTAAACCTTCATAAATACCTTCATGGCCTCATACTTTTCCGGATCTGCGTAGCTGTCCTTGTTTGCAACAAAGCTGCACATCAGTCCTGAATCCACCAGCGGGCCGCTGGCAACAGCCGTATATTCATCAGATTTCTCCAGCATCTTAAACGTTCCGCCTGCTCCCGTCAGAACACAGGCGTCTCCCTCTCCTGCCAGGAATGCACTGTAGGCGGTTGCCGGGTCCATGGCGATGAACTGCACATCGTCCTGGGTCAGCCCAAAGCCCTCCAGCATTTTGATCAGCACGTACTGTGTCACGCTTCCCGTGTTGCAGAGAACTGATTTTCCTTTCCAGGTCTCGGCGGAGCCATAGATCTCATCGCTGATGGAGTTGTTTCCCTGTCCTGCCTCCACGATATCCGAATCATTCCTTGCGAACACGTACTGGGTGCCATCGTCCGTATTGCTGGAGCCCAGCACCAGGGCGTCATATCCCAGCACCCCTGCAAACACGCCGCCCACTCCCGTACAGCCGATATCCCATCCGTCTGAGGACAGAGACTCCATCTGCACAGGTCCGTTGGTGAACAGCACCTCGTCGATCTCCAGGCCTTCCTCCTCAAACCATCCCTCTTCCTGAGCAATGTACACCGGAAGCCAGTTCAGGCTGCCTCCGATTCCTGATGCTGTCAGAGAATAGTCCGCCGCAAGCACGCTTTGTCCTGCCATCCCCACGCACAGCGCTGCTGCGATCCCCATGACTGCTGCCTTTGTTCTTTTCATAAAAAAATACCTCCATTTCCTTTTGTCTATATTGACGATACCGTTTGGTTTTTTGTAAAATCATACTAGCATTTTAAACAGCAAAAATCAACATAGTTTTTACTCAAACGTTTGCCTTTTCGTGATAATGTGTTATAATATAAGACAAGGCATTCCATTTTTTGTTATATTTATGGTTCGCAGACATTCACAAAAGGAGGTTTTTCCATGACTTTAAAAGAAATTGCCGCAGAAGCAGGCGTCTCCATCTCCACGGTTTCCCGGGTGCTCAATCATACGGGAACCAAGGCAGCCAGCCAGGAGGTGCGGGACAGGATCTGGGAGATTGTCCGGAGAACAGGCTACACGCCCAATTCCGCCGCCCAAAGCTTAAAAAAGGGGCAGCAGGGTGTCCCGCAAAGCACCCACTCCCTGGCCTGCCTCTTTGCCAGAACCCCAGACGCCCCCAACGACCCCTTTTTCTCCTCCCTTGCCAAGAGTGTGGAAATGGAAGCTTACAAGAACAACTATATCCTGAAATCCTCTTTTACCTCCATCGACATTACAAAGCCGGAAAACTGCCGTCTCATCCTGGAGACCAACGTAAACGGGGTCGTCATGCTGGGGAGATGCGACAAGGCCACGCTGAAATTCATGAAGCAGCACTTTCACTACGTGGCCTACACTGGGCTAAATGGTATTGACGCCAACTATGACCAGATTTTATGCGATGGATACGATGCCAGCGTCTATGCCATGGAGCACCTCATAGGGCTGGGCCACAGGCATATCGGCTATGTGGGCGAGATCTCGAAGGAAAACCGGTACCGGGGCTACCGCGACTCCCTGGAGGCTCACGGCCTTCCCTGTGGCAGCGCCTACGTCGCAGCCGTCAATTTTTCCTCCAGCGGAGGCTACCAGGGCGCCCAAAAGCTTTTACAGCAGCAGCCCAAGATCACGGCCATCTTCTGCGGCAACGACATCACCGCCATCGGGGCTTTGCGGGCGGTCAAGGATTTTGGTCTGAAAATCCCAAAGGACATTTCCGTAATCAGCATCGACGACATTGACACCGCGCAGTATCTGTCTCCCATGCTGACCACCATACACGTCCCAGTGGAAGAAATGGGAAAAACGGCGGCAAAAACGCTGATCGACCGCATCAACGGCGGCCACACCCTTCCCATGAAGATTGTTCTTCCCTTCCACCTTGCAAACAGAGAAAGCTGCGGGTCTCCCCGCAGCTAAGCCTTGATCCTGTCCCTCTGCCCTTCAAATACCTGGACGGCCGCCCTCCTCCACCAGGATATCAATAAAGCTTTGAAAGACAGGGGACATATTCTTTCGTTTGTGATAGATCAGCGAAAACTGACGGTCAAATTCTTCCGGCTGGCAGGGAAGGATCACCAGCTCCCCTTCCCTGAGCTCTCTTTCCACAAGCCTTTCCGGAAAAACGGCGATCCCATCCAGCATCTTCAGTCCGCGGATCACCGCCTGATTGCTGCTGCTCTCCCACATGATCCGATAATTCATCTGGCGAAGCTTCAGGAAGCTGTCCTGGACCTCCCTGCTGGCGCTTCCGATTTCTCTGGAAAAAAATGGATAGGCGCAGATCTCCTCCAGGGACACCTCCCTTTGTTTTGCCAGAGGATGGGAGGAGCTGCAGATGAAATGAAAGGGATCCTGGCAAAAAGGGATTTCCACCAGCTGGCTGTTCTTGATCTGATCCTCCACCAGGCCGATGTCCTGTTCATTTTTTACCACGGACTGCTCGATGCTGCGGGAATTTTGTATGGTGACCTGAACCTCGCAGTTTTCATATCGGTCCTGGAACCGCTTCACCGCCTGGGGCAGAATCGTGGTTCCTATGGTCACGCTGGCCCCAATATGAAAATGCAGCGGTATCTCCGGATGGCGCATCATCTGTTCCGTTTCCCTGGACAGCTCCGTGATCTGGCTGGCATACTGATACAGCAGCTCCCCCTTCTCCGTGGGAAATATTTTTCGGTTGATCCGGTGAAAAAGGGACACCTGATAATACTCCTCCAATTCCCGTATGGCAAGGCTCACTCCCGGCTGGGAAATATAAAGCTTCTGGGCTGCCCTGGTAATGCTCATCTCCTGGTACACCGTGGTAAATACATATAAATGCCGAAGTGTCATGCGTCTCCCCCCTTGATCCTTCTCCGTCCAAAACGGCCGTCTGCCTGATGGCAGTATACATAATTATTTACTTATATTTAAATATATAAACATATTATTTGAATTATATATGGATCACTGCTATACTGCAAGAGACAAATGAGGGACAAAAAAATACGGCTGCCGCCCCAAAGCGTCCAGAGCCCTGCGGCATACAGCCTTACCCATTTTCATCATTCCGCTCCCAGACAGAACCCAAGTCCCTGGCGGCCATCCTGTCCGGGGAGCTCCACCATGATCTTAAAGCTTCAAAGTAGAAAGGAACCGATATACCGATTGCTCCACCATTATACAGCTTAAGCAACAAGATGGATCATTCCTTACTGGCTGTAAGGGAGATTAGCCATAAATATATTGTAGTAGAAAGGAAGAGATACATCTCATGAACATTCCAGAAAAAAAGTCCGTTGTCCTGAAAAAGCTTTTTCTCTCCACCCTGTACCTAAGTGCCTTTACCTTTGGGGGAGGGTACGTAATCATTACCCTGCTGAAGGACAAGTTCGTAAACCAATACGGCTGGATCCAGGAGGACGAGATCCTGGACCTTGTGGCCATCGCCCAATCTTCCCCGGGGGCCATCGCCGTAAATGGGGCCATCGTGATCGGCTATAAGCTGGCCGGCGTCCCCGGCGTACTGATTTCCGTGCTGGGAGCCATCATCCCTCCCATGGTCATCCTCTCCTCCATCTCCCTGATCTACGACGCCTTCATCACCAATCCCTACGTGTCTGCCCTTCTCTCGGGTATGACCGCCGGCGTGGGAGCCGTCATCACCTCCGTTGTCTTTGACATGGCCGTGAAGATCGTCAAGGGAAAAGAGTACGTCCAGATCTTCATTATGATCCTCAGCTTTATTTTGTGCTATTTCCTGAAAATAAACGTCATCTACATCATCCTGTGCACGGCCCTCTTTGGAGCCCTGCGGACCGTGGCCACAGAAAGGAGGAACCGCAGATCATGATCTACCTTCAGTTATTTTTCAGTTTTCTTCAGATCGGCTGCTTCAGCTTTGGCGGGGGCTACGCCGCCATGCCTCTGATCCAGGAACAGGTGGTCACCCTACATTCCTGGATCGACATGACCACCTTTGGGAATCTGGTCACCATTGCGGAGATGACTCCGGGTCCCATTGCGGTGAACGCCGCCACCTTTGTGGGCACACAGACGGCCGGTCCCCTGGGAGCCGTCGTGGCAACCTTGGGATGCATCCTCCCCTCCTGCATCTTTGTCACCGTCCTCGCCTACCTTTACACCAAGTACAACCATATGGCCATTCTTCAGGGATGCCTCTCCGCCCTGCGCCCCGCCGTCGTCGCCATGATTGCGAAGGCCGGATGCCTGATCCTGGTCTCCTCCTTCTTTGCGGACGGAGTCTTCTCCCTGGCCGCAAGCCACATCAATTTCCGTATGATCGCCTATTTTTCCGCAGGCCTGTTCATGCTCCGACGGCTGAAGATGAACCCCATCCTCGTCATGGTGCTGTGCGGCCTCATGGAGCTTCTCTTCTACACCGTCTCCCACATATAAGGCCCGGCAGAAAAAAGCCCTTGGCCTCTTCCCTTTGCCAGGGAGCCATCCCCAATCATGACTCCCCGAAAAAAAAATCGCTGAAGCCCACTGCTCCAGCGATTTTTTCTTTTGGGGGCAAAAGCCCCTACGATCGTGACGTTGCCTAAAACTCCTCCAAGGCAAGCCGCCTTGGATCTTATCCAGCCTTCAAAAGGCGTCTCCGAATCCCAGCGCTCCTTACTTATATGCGGACGGAGCCGGCTTCACGCCTGCCTTCCACTCGATCAGGTTTACCAGGAAAAAGGCCAGCACGCCCATTCCGCAGCCGAATACCACGGGAAGGATCCCAAACAGGAATCCGCCTCCGCTGAGTACCTGCCAGATGCAGAAGCTGACCGTACCCACGGCCAGGGATGCGATCCCTGAATGCTTCGTCGCCTTCGGCACAACAAGTCCAAGCCCGTATGCCGCAAAGGGTCCGGCGCAGCGGACGCCAAAGGCGAAGGTATTCATCATAACGATGGATACGCCCGCCATAGAGATTCCCATGGCGATCAGCGCAGAAATAACATTGCAGGCGCGGGTATAAAAGATGATCTGCTTCTCTGTCAGACTCTTTTTACCGGACGCAAGATAAAGGTCATTCATCACCATTGTGGACATACACAACAGGTTTGAATCCGCAGAGGACATGGTGGCACAGATAATCGCCGCCGAAATAAGACCTACGATAAACTCCGGTGCATACACGCTTGCAACAGCCATCATGGCATTGCTTCCATTGGGTGCAAGATTAGGAATGGAATCCTGCATGGAAAGAGCCGCCAGACCCAGCAGTGTGGGGAATACGGACATAGCCGCCATCAGGACAGCGGAAAGCAGGGAAGCGTTCCGGGCCGTCTTCTCATCCTTTGCAGTCTCAAAACGAGAGACCATCTCGGGACCTGCCAGGAAGGTACAGAAATAATTGAATATGTACCCGATGATGGTCACCCAGCCGATCTTGGCAAAATCAAGCTGAACCGGCGGAAGGGCTGCGGAGATCGCTTCCCATCCGCCGCACCCATTGATGACAAAGGGCGTGGCAACGGCAAGGCCAACCAGGATGATGATAAACTGGATCAGGTCAGAAATCTGGTCTGCGATCATCCCTCCAAAGGTGGTATAAAGGATCACCACCGCCCCCGCAATGACCAGAGAAACGTTCGTGGGAATGCCGGTGAGGGTGGATACCACGGAACCGGACGCTGCGATCTGAGAGGACGTCAGACAGAACAGGGACAGGATGCTCAGAACAGCCGTAAAGGTGCCCGCACCCTTTCCAAATCTCCTTCCAACCACCTCGGGGATGGTGACCGCCATGGTCTCCCGGATCTTCGGTGCAAAGTAGGCCAGGGGAATCATGGCCACAGATGCTGCGAGCACGTACCACACAGCGCTCATTCCCCAATCACCAAAAGCCTTCTGGGCAAGTCCGGTGGTGCTTCCTCCTCCTACATTGTTTGCAGACAGAGAAAAAGCAACCATGAACAGACCCATGCGTCTTCCTGCCAGCATGTAGTCCTTGCTGTCCTTGATATGGAGCTTACCGACGATAAGACCGATCAGCATCATACCTGCCAGATATGAAACGACAATGATCAATGGAACAATTTGAATCTGCATACTCTACTCCTCCTTGATGTTGTTCCTCATTATGACTGGACCGGTCTGCCCCCCTACTAAAAAGCAACGTCCGTATTTCTCTTTGGCACATACACAAAAGCGGAGTCCAGGACATCTATATCTCGGACTCCGCTGTCCTGTCATAATCGTTTACAGCGGTATTCTACCATACCTTTTGGCCAAAAACAATCATAATATTTTTATAAATATGCAGAAAATATGCGAAAAAAGCAGCCCTTCCCATATCTGGCCCATCCACCGCCAAAAACAAGGCTCAAAGGGCCCTGTCATTCCAAGGGCTCCCCGGGAATGGCCCCCTCCAGGAGAGACTCCCTGCCGGGATGCTTGGAGCGTCGCTTACAGCGGTACATGGCCTCGTCCGCCATGCGGAAAAGCTGATCGATCCTTGAGGTCGGCCCGAAGGAGGAGCCGATGGAAACTCGGAAGGGATACTCCAACCTCTGCCTGCCGATCTTCCTTTTCAGATTCTCCACCAGCCTCTGCACCTGATCCTGGGAAAGCTGATGAGAGATCACGCAGAACTCATCTCCGCCAATGCGATAGGCTTTCAGGGAACCATGAGCCGTGTCAGACAACAGCCCCGCCAGGGTGCAAATGGCCTGATCCCCCGCCAAATGCCCAAAATTGTCGTTGATGTACTTAAGATCATCAATGTCGGCGAGAAGAATGGCCACCTGCCTTTCGCTGCCCTCCCGGAGACGGCTCATCTCCTCCTCAAAGGCAAAACGGTTACCCAGATGTGTCAGGCCGTCCTCATAGGCGATCCTGGCCAGGGTCTCCCTCTCCAGAGCCTCAGAGCGAAGATGGCGGCCTTCAATGGCGATACGGATGCCCGTAACGCACACAAAGACCAGGATGCCTGCCTGAAGGACAGTGCCGCTTTTTGCTTTGGAAAACACATAAAAATGCACCAGCTCCGCCACCGTGCTGACCAGCAGGATCCCCAGGCCGTAAATCTGGCTTTTTTCCTCAAAAAGCTTCTTTTCCCGGTACAGGGACCACTCTGTGAAGGCCAGGCCCAAAACAGCGGCTATGATGTAGAAGCGAACGAGAAACTGGAGCTGGTGCTCATACCACAGACCGGCACAGCTGGTGATCCGGATAAAGGCAAACTGCAGGATCCCATACAGATAAAGGGCCTGCATATACCTCTTTTTTCCGATACCCTCGTAGGAAAGGAAAAAGCGCACCCCAAGAATGGGAACCAGCTCAAAGGAAATATGGGACAGGTAGGCGATGAGCACGTGATTGTTGATAAACACCTGCATGACCCTGCATTCCAGCAGCATCCACAGCCCCATGCAAAAAGCGAAGGCGCCCAAAAAGAATATCTGCTTTGCCTTTTTGACATGGGCGGTGTACAGGCCGCTGGCCATATAATATACTCCCCAGATGAACAGGAAGACGCAGATGGTGACCGTAAAGGCGCTTTCCCCCAAAAGCTTGTACAAAAAGGCCGACCTGGTGCCAAAATACACCGACGGAAGCTCCTCCACCACGGCGGGATCGTCAATGCCCGGGATCATCTGGATGCAGAGGGTTTTGCCCTCCCATCCATAAGGAAGCCTGACACAGTTCCAAAAGGACCCCAGAGAAAAAACAAAGGGCCTTGTCACCGCCTCGCCGCTGTCCCAGATCACCTGCCCGTCCAGCGTCACGATGCTGCGGCTCTGCCTGGACCAAAAGAGAATGTGGTCTCCGTCGACCTCCATGGGAGGCAGGGCGGCACTCATGTAAACGGGGGAGAGTCCGCTCTTGGTGATCCTGGCCGGAAGGGTATCTGAAATGCTGGTTTCATCCCAGGATATCTCCCAGGTATTTTTCAGGAGCACGGCTTTCTCCTGGCGGAAGCCCAGATTCCGCCGGGGAAACAGAAACGCCACAAAAAATACGCTGATCAGCAGCAGGAAAAGGATCAGGTAAAATAAGTAATCAGAGTAATTTATGAATGTCTTATTCTTTTTCATGCAGCTCACTTTCTGTCTGTTTTGTGTTCTTACAGTCCATCCCAGGCAGAACGCTCTGGGATCGTCTGTTTTATCAGCCCTATTTTAGCACAGAACATCACATCTGGCATTCCTAAAAATGCACATTTCTGCCAGGCAGTTTTCGTTGAAAATGCACGAAAAAGGGCAGGGCTCATGGGATCGTCCCCTTCTTTACCGAAAAATGCGGCCTCAAGCCGGCGCCCCCCTACCGAACAACCCCGTTTTCTGAGGTATCCCATACAAATTCCAGCTTATCTGCGATCGAACGGGCGTCCTCCACATCCAGGCAGTCCGAAATCACGTCCAGGATCATGTCCACGCTTTTCAGCGCCGAGGAGCAGGAATAAAACTTTCCATCGGCAACCCAGCGAACATCCGGCACCCTCTCCACCCCGGCATGAAACATGCGCTTCCAGTCTTCGTCCAGAGGCGTGTCCGCCACAATGCGGTGATACAAAACGCCGGTCTGGACCAAAAGCCCGATGCCCTCCCCGATGGAGAGACAATAATCCGAATTTTCCGCCGCCTTTTTGAACAGAGACTGCGCCTCCCTATCCAGATAAAACAATCGTTTGGCTCCGCAGCCTCCAGGCACCACCAGGATATCCTCGATTTCCACAGGATTGAGAGGCTCCGTCCAAACCTTGACGCCCTGTGCGCTGGTCACAAGCCCACCCTGCTTAGACAGCAGGCGCATGTAGAAGGACTCCTTTTTCATCCCAAATATCTGTGCCGGTATAAAGGCATCCATCGTTTCAAAATCATCAAACAGCAGTATATTGACAACCATGATACCGTCTCCTCCGCAAAAAAAAATAAGGGAACCAGGGAGTCCCCTTTGGTATCTATACTATATACCATCCCATGCCGGTTCGACAAGCCGAAGGGCGGATATTTTTTGATAAATGAACGCGTATTTCCGGGAAAAGAGATGGAAAGCAAAAAGCTCAGACAGAACTGCTTTTCTTCCCGGAAAGCTCTGGAAATATCATACAGATCATTGTCAAAAAGCAGGCAGTCCCGCCCAGAACATTGGAAATGGGCTCCGCAAGGAACACCCCCTTTGCCCCAAGCTGCCACAGGCGCGGCAGAATAAAGGTCAGCGGCACCACGATCACCACCTTCCGCAGCAGAGAGAAGAAGATCGCCTGCCTCTTTTTGTTAAGGGACTTGAACACCGTCTGCCCGCTGTACTGCAGCGCCTGAAAGATGAAGGCGAAAAAATAAATATGCAGGGCAGGCACGGCAACCGCCAAAAGTGAAGGGTCGTCATTGAAGATTCCGATGAACAGCTCCGGCAGCCATAAAATAAGCCCCCAGACGATGGCCGTATAGACAAGGGCCGACACCGTGACCACACGGATCGCCTTTTTCACGTTCTCATACCTCTTCGCCCCGTAGTTATAGCTTAGGATGGGGGACGCACCGTCGGCGATCGCCAGCACCGGGGTGTCTAGAATCTGACGGACAGAATTGATGATCGTCATGGCGGAAATATAGATATCTCCCCCAAAGCTTCCCAGCATGTTGTTGCAGGCGATCTGTACCAGGCTATTCGTACACTGCATCACAAAGCTGGCGCTTCCCAGTCCAATGATATTCGAGACACGCCTTTTTTCCAGAGACGGTCTTCCTTTCAGCCTGATGCGCAGCTCCGCCCTGCCGCTTAACAGGAACCTCATGGCAAATACCGCCGACAGGATCTGGGAGCAGACCGTCGCCCAGGCAGCCCCCTCCACCCCAAGGTCTAAAAGAAAAATAAAGATGGGATCCAGCAGAATGTTCGCCGCAGTACCAAGAAAAATCGTCCCCATGCCCACGCTGGCAAAGCCCTGAGCATTGATGAAGGGGTTCATACCAAGAGCGGCCATGGAAAAAATGGTCCCCAGCAGCAGGATCCGCATATAGGACAGGGCATAAGGCAGCGACGTGTCGGTGGCGCCAAACAAAATCAGGATCTGGCCGCAAAAAGCACTTCCCAAAGCCGTCACAGCCGCTCCCGTGATCACCAGCAGCCAAAAGGACGTATTCATGATCGCCTCCGCTTCCTCCTGATCCCCCCGTCCCCGCTCAATGGAGCACAGAGGGGCGCCTCCCGCCCCGTACAGATTGGTAAAGGCCGTAATCAGAGAAATAAAGGGAAAACACAGTCCGACACCTCCCAGCGCCAGGATCCCTTCCCCCGGTATCTTCCCTATGTAGATCCGATCTACGATGTTATACATCAGATTCAAAATCTGCGCCGCCAGCATGGGCACCGCCACCCGGATGATATTTTGTGTGACACTTCCCTTAGAAAAATCAACCTGCCTCGTCTGCATAAACAACACCCCCTGATCCGCCGCCACCCAAAGGCCCCCATCCCGCCTCCTGGTGTCTGCTACCTATTCTACATGAATTTTCCTTAAAGTCAATCGCACCGTTTTCTGATCAGATACAATCAAAATCAACAGCCCTATCCTTTTCCCATCTGCCCCCATGGAGATTTTGACACAGAACGCAGCATTCCCACCATGCAAAAAAGCATCTTCTGCTGCAAAGATGCTTTCTTGGTCAAGAATCATTCTGTTAATGTCACGGCGACACTTGGCTTCTTTATAAACGGCAGCCTCCTCCCAAAGAAAGGCGGCAATGCCCCGCACCGTTTCTCTCTCCCGGATCAGCTGAGAAACCCATCTGGCAAAACCGGCGGGCTCAGATACGAGACGGAACCATTTCTGCGAAATCAGTTAAGCTCTGTCTCCTGAACGCACTCCGTCTTTATTTTCCCCACAAGAAATGAAAGAGCGTCCGTGACATGCGGGCGTATATCTCCCCCTATGAGCACAAACATGATGTCGTCTCCCACCTTGAGTCTGCCTGAAGCAAGCCATGTTCTGACATAATAAATGCCAGGAAGCTTTAAAGCTTCCTCCTCACAGGCCTTCACCTTTTTTTCATCGTAAGAAAAATCCATGCCAACCACCTGTGCGGCGTCTTCGTCGCCCTCGCGGACCCTTGCTTTCGCATCCGCCCTCACAACTCCGTTGTGGGTGAGATACATGCCGCACTTATCCGCATTTTCGGCTTTCTTCGCAGTCTCAAGCCAATCGTTAAGATCTATCATTCCATATCCTCCCTGTTTTATCATTTTGGATCAGGAACCTTAAGCGCCCTTCCCGCAAGAATTATACCGTTTTTTCCGTGCCTGCGCAAGCACTACCGAGTCTGAAACCAAGAAACGTCGGAGCTTGTGGGCAAAAAGAAATAAAACCCGCCCTCCTTCTCCGTGAGGAAGGCGTCAACGTTTTTTCTGAACCTTTCTTCATTGACCAGCTCCGGATGCTCTCTGTACACGTCCTCGGAGTAGCACCCCGCAAAAAGCCTGCTCTTGGACTCCGGCAGACAAGGAGCGCCGTCCGACCACATGACGCTTACCGCATACCTGCGGGCCACTTTTTTCAGCATTTCAAGAGAAGTCGGGCCTCCGCCTCCGCGGGACTGTATAACCACATCCACCTCCGGGATCGTGGTACCGATCTCTGCCTCCTGCCAATCGGCATATACGTACTCAACGTTCTCTACGCCTGCTGCCTCACAGTTTTTTATGCACTCCTCCAGCATCTCCCTTGAGGAATCGAGGCAGATGACCTTTTTTACCCGCTTCGCCGCCTGAACGGCTATCCGTCCCGGGCCGCAGCCGCAGTCGAGCACAACCATGCCGGGCTCCAGCGGCATAGCATCAAGCTGAAGATTTGTGCCATTTGCCTCCATCCGAGTCATCATACTGTAGCCCTGGGCCACTCTATCCCAAAAGCTGGGCTTTATCTCCGTCCCCACCTGTATCTCCGCCATACTTCACTCTCCTTACCTGCGAAAATGATCTCCGCAAGCGCTTCTATGATCTTATCCGTATCGGGAAATCTCCCCGGCTTTTCCCTGCTTTCCATGAGATACATCCCGTCCGCCCTCAAGGTTTCTCTGCGCCGCAGGCTTTCCATACATATACGGGTTGCAGTTTAAGACAAAGGCAACCGGACACTCCGCAGATAAAATCCCTGCCGTAAGCAAATTGTCCGCTATTCCATTGGCCGCCTTTGACATCGTATTTGCCGCAGGCACACACGCCCGCCGTGATGTTTTTCCCACCCAGAATCTTCTTCCTGCCATCCATACGTCTCATCTTCGCCATCCTTCAACACACGATGCATACATCCCGTTTTGCGTCTTCATCATATTCTTTCTTGATGCGAAGCCCATACAGCTTGGACAGGCTCTCACTGCTTAGATTTCCCGCATCACCCACGCTCAAAATACCCTCCCGGTTCAGCATCGCCACCTTACCGTCCAGCATGATCGCATGATCTGGGTTGTGCGTCGTCATGACAATGGCATAGCCCTCCTGGGAAAGCTGCTTTACCATCTGGACGGTACGATACTGGTTTCCGTAATCCAGGTGAGCCGTGGGCTCGTCCAGCAATATGATCTGCGGCTGCTGAGTCAGAACCCTTGCGATTGTGACCTGCTGCCGCTCGCCTCCAGATATCTCCGTGTACACCTTCCCGCTAAGGTGCGAAATCCCCATGCGTTCAAGGGCTTCATCCGCAAGCCTGTAATCCTCCTTTGAGGGGTTTGCAAACATACCTATGTACGGCGTTCTGCCCATAACCGTAAACTCCCTTACGGTGTAAGCATATGCAGGTACGTGTATCTGCGGAACATAGCCCACGATCTTTGCCACATCCGAAGCCGTCATCGAGGACATCGGCCTGCCGTTTAAAAGTATCTCCCCGGCTTTCGACTTAAACAGGTTTGCGATGCAATTCAGAAGCGTGGATTTTCCCGCCCCGTTCGTACCCAAGACCGACAGGACCTCGCCCCTGTCAAGCTGGAAGCTCACATCGTGAAAAATCGTTTTGCTGTTGTAATAAGAGTAGCTTAATCCCTTTACCTCAAGTATCATTTTAAATTCCTATTCTGCTTTACAAGTATGAAAATAAAGAAGGGCGCCCCCCACAATGCCCGTCAGGATCCCCAGTCTCAGCTCCGCCGCCGCCAGGCTTCTGCACAGAAAGTCAATAAACAGCATAAAGACAGAACCCAAAACCACTGTAAACGGAAGCATTTTTTTGTTGTCTGATCCAACCACCATGCGGGATATATGGGGTATGATCAATCCAACCCAGCCCACCGTGCCGGCAGCACAGACACTTCCCGTAGTAATAAGCGTGGAACATATGATAAAAACTCCTCTCGTCCTCTGAAGGTCGATTCCCAGCGAACGGGCTTCACTGTCCCCCAATGACAAAACATTCAGCCTGAAGCGCATCACCAATATCAAGATTGCCGGAACGATCACAATGGGAAGCACGGGCAGCATGTCCGAAAAGGTAACCGTCGAAAAGGAGCCCATGGTCCAGTAGGTGATCTCGGCAAGCTGTGTGTCCGTATCGGCCAAAACCTTGATGATGCTCATAACGGAGGACATCAGGCTGCCGACCACCACTCCCGCCAGCACAAGCGTGGTCGTCGAGGTGTTTCGAACCAGCTTCGGTATGGACATGGTAACCGCAACAGCCGCGATCCCCCCCGACAAATGCTCCAGCCTGAACCATAAGACTTCCTGCGCTCAGAAGTATTGCGATCGCCGCTCCTACACATGCACCGGAAGAAACTCCCAGCAGATCAGGAGAAACCATGGGATTTTTGAATATACTTTGATACGTCGCTCCAGAAAGAGCAAGAGCTGCTCCTATGATAACGACGGCAGTCGATCTTGGCAGCCTCCTGAGCCGTCAATTCCTTACCGTTCATCGTCTTATAAAAATCGATGATTTCTTCCTTCATCGTCTCGGCGTTGATACCGTTGGCCTCCGCGATCTCCGGCTGTATGCACATCAGCGCATAGTTGATCTGCAGATAGCTTTCCACACCGAATCTACCCCAGTTGCAGCACCCCCAAAACGCAGTTTCCCTGCCCTGTGGCAAAATACGCAGAAATACCCAGTTTACACGATCATTCTTAAAATCCAAAATCATCTGCAAACGCAATATCCATCACCACCTCATGCCTGAAAACCTCTGACGCATGATTATCATCAACCGCCACTAAGTAATGCTTCTGGCCTCTGTCATACTTTTTATTCTTGAAGGAGAAGCGAAGCCTGAATACACGTTTCACCGTATCTTTATCCTTCTTATCGGCCACATACAGATGTTCATTGGAGATCTTCTCTCCCTTTCCATCCACAAAATAAATCCGGTAAGTCGTCTCCTTTACAACATCGCTAACCGCTTCCGTCTGAACAAAATCCAGGGAGGTGATCAAGTTGGTGATCTTAGAAGTCAGGCTTACAAGGGCAATCTGAGCAGTCGTCGTTTCCTTAAATCCTTTTTCTGTTTTAACCTCGATCAACGGAACCAGCATCTCCTGCGGGGAACTTCCGCCATGGACATAATTCATGCCGGAGCCCGGAAGCTTGAAAACATCTGCCCCAACAGGATAGGATACTTTTCGGGTATCCTGATTTCCCATCATGATGCAAAGCTCCTGAGACGCAGTTCCTTCGGACATCATACCATTCTCTGACATCAGGTAACGGCGGCCTGCCACAGTTGGAGAACCAGCTTCAGATGAAGCTTTATATCCAGGCCCTCCCTCCCCCTTGGGGAAACTTACCTTGTCACTCTCCGTCAGCTTATTTCTTCTGTACAGGAAACCATGGTCGGCTGTCACAATGAATCGGGAACGGTTTGCACTTGTTGTCAGGCGGTGAATCAATGTGCGGATTTCTTCCACTGCTTCCTCACAGGCATCAAACACTTCGTTCTCCGTATTCGCCTTATCACCTCTGGCGTCGATCTGATTATGGTAAATATACACCACCTCCTGACGGGTAAAGATACTCCTAAGATCCGCCACACTCATGTTCTTAATCTCATCATACTGCACACAGCGGCTTGCCTCCTTATATTTCTGTAGAATTGCCTGTCGCTGCTCTAATGTATCCACTTTTTGACCATCGATCCGTACAGAGTAGTCCTCCAGCAATTCCAGTGTTTTATGCGGGAGCAGCGCTGCCATGCCGTACTGCGTAATAGACGGAAGGGTACTTGCCATTGCTTTCATAGTGGCGGTACATTTTTCATCAGACTGCAGCACTTCAAACAAGGTCATCCCCACCTCATATCGCAGGGCGTCCGAAATAATAACGACCAGCTGCTCCTTTGCATACTGGACGCTTTTGTGATAAAATTCAATCTGTTTTGTGAGAGCCAGGGAATCTATCTCTGTGCAAAAGAGTTCATTCCAGTTTGTACAGACCTTAGTCAGATAATCGTTGGCATAAATATTCTCAACCAACTCTTTTAATCGGTCGAAATTCCCCTCCAGCCTACGGCCAGGGCCACCCTCTCTCTTCGTTTCGCTGAAATTCACCTTATCCAGATAGTAGTAAAAGTAACGGTAACGCCGATCCATCTGATAAAGGGAGCCTGTATAATTCTCCACCATTTCATTCAAGCTGTTGGAAGGTACATATTGTGCATGGGAAATAATATGCCAGGCATTTTCCAATACGAAATATTCACTTCGATATTTCTTGCCAAAGTGTTCCTGACGCCGCTTTTTCAAAAGCTGGGGGATCGTCATGTCTCCAAGCTTTGCCGCCACATCTTCCAGCTCAAGCCGATCTGTCACCCAACGAATCAAAATCTCGTCAATCTCTGGGAAAATGCCGCAAAAGACCAGAGATTCTACCGGAAGCTTGGAAAACTGGTCTTCTCCTTTCAAGCTGCCATATGTCATCCTTGAAATCTCATCAAAGCGCTCTCCATAAACGCAGCTGTTCATCAGATTGTCAAGAAATGCGATCACGTTGCCGGACTTAAAGCTGACAAAAGGCTTCCATGCAGCCGGCACATCTACCGTAAGCACCTTAGCCGTGTAGGTCACAAACATTGTCATCACAAGCTTTTCAAGAGTAGGCTTTTCATCTGCATAGCCAAAAATGTCGGATCCCTGCCTCCAGAAGGCATCTAACAGGTCATACTTCTTAAATTCCTCCAGGTATGGATTATCTTCAAAATCAGCCCGACCCAGACCTTCTTCTCCTCCTGACAAGCTTCCCTTGTCCGTCAGAACAACACGAAGAACTTCCTCGTAAGAGGGCGTTTTGCATTTACATATCACGCTCATCAAAGCAACTTCAATCGTGTTTCGATGAAAGGTATCCAGTTCAAGATCGTAAAATGCCTGTGTGCGCTTCTTTTCCCCAAAGAACTTGATATAATGCTGAATCACCGGCTTGAAGCGTTCATCAATGCCTAAATCCAATGTCAGCAGGGAAGCTCTGTCCGCAAAAAACTCTTTTGAATACTTCAACGTATCCGCCAGATGATTTTCACGAAGATTCGGCTTTGCGAAAGGTGCGTAGACAAGATAATTCGTCACCCGATCTACACATTCTAAGAAGTATTTTGTATAAAACTGATTGTCCGGTTCAAGATGTAACACCTTGGCATTCACAAGCTCAAGGGTATCCACATCCTCCGCAAACTCCCCATTGGCATCATACCAAAAGACAAGCTTACGAACCCCTCCGGTGAACTCAGCATTCAGTTTATCTGTGATTTGTTTTAAGTTCAGTTCAGCCATTTTTCACCTTCTATAAAGCTAATTCACCCTCTAAAAAATCTCCATGCTTGCTTCTGGCCATTTTAATTCCTCTATGATGAAACGTAATTTTATCATAAACTTTGATGCTTATAATATCTTTATCCCACTCCTCAGACTTAAAGTCAACTGCTCGCTCTCCCAACGGCGGAGTATACACTTTAGGATTTGTCGTTCCAGACACTTTATTAAACTTGTCGGTTTCATATGTTGTATATACATATGTATCTTGTATATCAATGCCTAAAAAAACTGCAAGGGCGCACGCAGTTAAATAACTTGTTCTGACTTTTTGCTTAATAGATATCCAAGTTTCATTTCCGACAGAGCTTTTCATTTCAAGCAAATTTAGGACCCACCCGTTTTCTCTTTTTTGAAAAATAATATGATCAACACTTTTTTGCATACCATATTTCTTATCATTCTTCAAAAAATTACATTTTCCTTTGTTATCAAAATCAGATATACATAAATTTTCATCATTTAAACTTACATTTAATTCACTTTTTCCTGAATCTTGTCCCTCTTTTAAACAGTACCTCTCACTTGGCGCCAAAAAATAATCATCACATATGAAATGATCTAACGCATATTGCACACGTCCATCGTACATGTTCTCTCCTTTCATAACGCACTCTCTGTATCAATAATGGTGGATTGGGAGGTTCACTTCAGGCCTCATTCCTCCTGAAAAGCATAAACTTCCTTCACGATTTGTTCCAAAGCATTATTAAAAGTTGGTACAACAAAACCGTAATTTGTTGCTTCTAAAGAAGTTAAATGTGTTTTTCCATCGCATTCTGGAAGAAATTGATACATCTTTATATCATTTTCATCCAAAAGGTCATCTTTATTATAGCCATATTCTTTCATAAGTTCACTACACTGCGTGTGATTCCTCAACTTCATCATATTGTTCATATGCTGAAGAATCGTATCGCTGTGTGTTGTAATCCAAACAGGTACACCAAGATTCATAAGGTTAATCATCAGCCGTGCCATTTTTTGCTGTAATTCCGGATGCAGATGTGCCTCTGGTTCTTCAATAATGATCGCTTTAAAATTTATGCCTGATTTAAGAATTAATAGCAATGGAGAAATCTCCGATACAACAGAAGAGGCTGCATACAAAGGAATCTCTTTTTCATCACCTTCCGGTATATACTGAATTACCGGCATCATATCCTTCTTTACAGTTAAATTTCCCTTTGTCATATTGTTTTCGATATATTCAATGATAGACACATACTTCTTGCTAGATTTTTTGTTTATCTCAAATTTTGTAATCAGCTGTAAAAAATCAACATATGGCAAAGTTAACATACTGGTATTTTCATGCAATTCGGGCGAAAAACTTATCTGCAAGGATTTTTCAATCAACTGAGAGAATGTAAGCATAAATCCTGTTCTGGATGCCGGTAGGTAAATGGGTTCACCTGTTCTTCTTCCTTTAATAATCGGCGTATATAATGGCGCTGCAATTCCTTCCATTAATAGATTCCAGCAAATATACGCATTCATACGAAGCAATTCATCTCTACTCGGAAGGTCTATTTCTGGAAATTTAATATAGTTTTCTGTTACAGAATATCTTGCTCCTGGCTTATCCCATTTTATCTTTATAGGTTTTTTTCTCTTATAATCAATTATTTTTATCTTCCCGATTTCAATATCATAATTAAATATTTTTTTGATAAAACCTTTTTTATTGATGTTTAGTAACTCATTAAACCAACCCAAGTATAAGCAGATATCCGCTTCCAATAATTCTGTTTCCACATTCATGTGTGCTTTCAGCCAGTTTTCACAATCTCTATAGCATTTTGCATCTGAAGGTATTTTCGGAAACAAATCTTTTCCCAAAGTTAAAACACCCCATAACACGCTCATTAGATAACTTTTCCCGCTATTATTATCACCTACAAAGCACATGAAAGGTGCAATCGTAACATCTGCGTCTTTAATTTTTGCCAGATTTTCAACATGAAGTGTCCATTCTTTATTCATTTGACTGTTTCCTTTCTAAATATTAAACTTAACGGATTCAATACTAGCGCATTTAATTTAGTTCATGTATCTGCAGTCTCCTACTTTTCAAGTTTTTCCGATGTTGCAAAACGAATAGTCTGGTTTCCATAGCGAAATATTGTATAACCTCCACAATTCGTAAGGATCGCACAATCGTTCATACAAATTCACCTCTTTTTTTGTTCCTTACTGTCTCTCTTTATATCTTTGCCAAAATCTGCATCTTCATCCCATCTCGCCCCGTCTGAACTTTTTCATAGTTTGCTTTCACACCATCGTCCAAATCGATGTCAATGCGGGAAAGGGCAATGTGAGCCAGCTTCGTGTCGTAATCCTTTGTTTCCTTCAGCTGCTTCTGGAGTTTCTCTTTACACTTGCCTGCCCTGTTGATTTCACGGGAATCATGACTGTTATCCATTGTCTCCTGCATACGCTGGATCTCACGTTCATAGATGCGCTGAGTCTTGTGTAAATATTCTATGCGCAGATATCCTACCGTATCTGCGTCCCAGCGATGCATATACACCAGAGCCTTAAAGCCATTCTGCTTACCGCTGTCAAAAAGCCAGTAAATCGGCCGCTTCTGATAAGTCTTGTTATGATCCTTAATAAATCCTGTTAGGAAATAATTGCGAATGACCTCACGACTTGTACTGCCTTTCGTGCCCAGTGTTTCTGCGATAAAATCTAAGTTTTCTTCCAGAGTTTCTTCTCCATAAACCTTTTTCAGCCAAGCGCAGAACAGACCAACAGCATCATCCTCAAAGTAAGGCTCATCCGTAATCGGGATACAATTATCTTTGTCCGGGATGAAGGTGCTATACTTACTGCCGCACCATTCTCCGCCTGCGTAGGCAAGTCCATCCACGTCCAAAGAATAACGGCCGAACATACAGCCAACCGCATAGGATATCAGACCTTTTACGGCATCTGCTTTCGTCAGTGCGTAATTACTTCCCTTCATACTCTCCGGTATGTCTCCCTTTGACTCAAAGAAACGGCGCACCGTAACATCCCGATCTTCAACCTCTGGAATCAGCTCCTCCTGCAAACCATAAATATCTATGAAAATTCGATTCAGCTCCTCCTCGTTTGCCTTGAGCTGAAAGAAACGTTCTTCGCACTCACACTGCCATGCTGCGTAAGCTTCTGAAACGGTGGACACCGAACGGAGCATCGGGTGACGGGCGAAGTCCCAGGAGGTCTCGAAGGAGTCCCAGTCGATGCGGGAAATGTTTACATTTTCCCATACTAGCATTTTTATTTTATCCCTATGCCCATTTACGTCAACCACTGGAATTGCAGATATTGCCCCAGGCACATAATTAAGTGTTGGATTTATTGCATCTAATGCGTATTGTGTACAAGAACTGTTTAACAACCCCAAAAGTACTTCTCTATCCTCTTGCTTAAAGAAAACTCCCGGGGCCGCATCACTAAAGAAAACTCCTTTCGGCTTATATCTAAATGAAGATTTGCTGCTTGATATTTTAGTCCATACCAAGCATTCTTTCATCGCAATATCCACATTTACCAATCTGCCGCCAGTTGCCCCTTCTGCGGCCTTTCTAATCTCCCTTCCATTGGAGTACCAATTTACGGTATATTCCAGATTACCATACCATCTTCTGAAATCTCCTCCCTTACTAAATGGAAACCATTTATATTTTAGATCACTTGTCTCTTCAATAGAATGATAATCAAATCCAATTTTAGAAAACAGATTCTCGTGCCATAATCTTAAAAACCGATTATTATCGGTTGTCGTCATTCCACTCTTTGCCAATGCAATATTTTCCAAACATACGTTACCAAAACTATTGATAAAAGTAATGGGAAGCCAATACGCCGCCGGGCTCCCCGGTATTTTCCCAAACTCACACTGTGCCGCAGTATAAAGATATTTACATTCTTTACCCGTAATTGCCTCCCGCATCTTTTTTCTTTGCACTTCCATTCCGCCCCTGAAATCGGTCAAACGGATATACACTCCTTTTTTATGATCCATGCAATAATTACTAATCGCAAAAGTGCAAATTGGAACCGTTGCCTCTTCAAAGGCTGAATACTCAAATTGGATCAGCGTTTCGATTGTTTTTTGAGAAAAAAGGTATCTCCGCATTTTCTCGTATGATTGAATAAACATCCAAACATACGGCGTCAAAAATCCAAGCTTTCCATTTTGTAATGCCATATTACAACAACGCACAACAAAGGCAGAGAAAAAGTCCGACTTATACTCCGCATAATGATTCTTTATAAAGCTGCTAAGCTTTGCATTCATATTCGACGCGCCCATATACGGCGGATTTGTCACCACCACATGGTATTTCTGGGCCATCGCTTCCCCACATTGCACCAATGGCAGCAGCTCTTTCAATGCTCCTTGCCTGCCCAAGTGAATGTCATCTCGGATCTCCTCAAATCTGGAATAGAGTGCCGCAAAATCCACCTGTGCCACATGGAGAATCGAGCCATATTCTTTGGCATCATAGAGATCATCCATGAGGCTGTTCATGGCTCTTTCCAGTTCTGCATTCCCATTACAGAAATAATCCAGCACAAAGGGGGCAATTCCATTGCTTTCTCGAATTGCATACACATGGGGCTCGACCCCGCGCCCAAAAATACGGCGGTCATACTGTCTGGCTTTCATCATGACAGCAAAATACGACAACTGCGCCGCCCGTTTATCAATATCCAACCCAAACAGATTATTCTTCAGAATGGACTGCGCGGCGTCTCTCTGGGTGTAGCCCTGGGACTCATAAATCTGCATCAGTACATCAAAGCAGTACACAAGAATATGTCCGGAACCCATACATGGATCGATCACCTTAATGTCTTCCGGATTGAGACTGCGATATTCAGCACGAATTTTTTCCAGCTCTGCCTGTACATCCGGCTTCTGTTCTGCCTCCTCCAGATAATATTTCCAGTTACTTTTCAATTCCCGGCCCAGGCCGTCCTCCCCTTCACCTTCGGTGAAATTCGCCTTGTCATTGGGATGGCCCTCCACCCAAAGGCGGCCAAGGCTGTTCTCAACCATATAGCGAACAATCCAGTCTGGCGTGAACAACTGAGTTGCCGCCGGGATACGCTCTTTTGTAATCTTGACGTTCTTCCGCAAAAGCGCAAAGGTCTCATCCTTCGGCTCTGTATTGTAATACTGGTACAGCCATCCGATAATTTCTACCTGACCCTCTTTTTCAACATTAAAATCATCCTCATCAATGTCATGCACCAGATGATAGATGATTCCATCGCTGTCCGTAAATGAGATGCTCAAAAGCAGCTCCGTATAGTCGTTGGTATTCTCAAACAACTCCGGCAAGATCTCATGAAGCTTGTTGCACTGTTTGATAAAAAGCATACGGAATAAATCATCCAGCTTGTTCTCCTCTTTCATCCGCATGACAGTATCCTGCTCATCAGATGTAAATTCCATATCCGTCTCAAAGGGTGTCGTTACAAAATCAGGCTCATTCTTCGCCTGATTTTCAGAAGAAAGCACGCGCACACGGGAAGGCAGATAGTCATTAACCTCCATGAAGCGGATCGCAATCAGACGGTTAAACCATGTGTAGGCAACCTCGTGAACCACAGCCTGAAACGCTGACGCATAATCGCCATCGCACTCTTTCTCCTGGATTGCATTTATCAGGGCTTTCCTCTGCTCCACCTCTTTTCCCACAGCCTGGGCATAGTCCTTCGTTCCAATGTCAAAAAACTGCAGATCTCTCGAGGACTGGGGAAGAGGCTCTGCGATACCGTTCTCGCCCACGCCAACCAATCCAGCTCTGTATGTAATGTCCGCAATCAGCTTATTCCTCGCCCAGACTGCAAAATTCTTTATGGCTGTTTTGTTCATGTCTTCCTCTTTCCTAACCCATGTATTAAGTCAGCATAGTAGCTTTGAAAATTCACTTTCAAGTTTCCACTCCACGTTTTCTTTCGTTAAACAATTTGAAATATCTTCTTATCGTATGTATCGGAGTCCACTACAGATACTTTGCAATTAAACCATCGCATTCTTGTTTTCATACTTCTTTGCAGATCTGACATAATCATCTTTTTTGACCTTGTATGACACTCAAAATCACCCTCCAGGAACAGAATAACATATTTTTTCTCTTTGCCATCTGAAAAAGTATCTGAAAAGATTACTTTTTGAATTTCCTCCAATTCCCTAACAGAATCTTTTATTGTCCCAAATGACTTTGCCCCCATAAGAGCCGCCAAAGTCATTGCAACTTTTTGCGGTACTTCTATGTCCAGACTATCCCTACCTTCTACATTCAACTGTGTGTGACTAGATTCTCTTTTCTGATTATGCGGAAAAATTCTCCACCTACAATTTCCTTCATCTCCGATGCAATTTTTCACCTCAATAAACGCCACCTGACCTTTCTCTGCTACAATAAAATCTACACCCTTGGAGGCAGAAAATGTATTAAAGGATTTTCTATAAAACTCCGTATCATCAAATTTAATCACATTACTACCTTCGCGAAACCCAAATTTCAATCCACTTTCTTCTTTAACCTCCATATATCACCCTCTGCTCTCTGTCATACATCGCATCAAATTCTTGCATAATTGCGTTATGCTCTAAATCTGATGCATTCGGTTTCATCTCACATTTTAACTCACCAGCATCGTTATATAATGACATAAAATTAATATCAAGGCTGCTTGTATTTAATTCTGGATATACGGTCAACATATTAAATTCCTGCTGTACAAAATAATCATGAGTTGTCACAAAAACCTGAACGCCCATTTTTGCCAAAGTTACTAGAGCCTGCACAATCGGTCGAATCATTTTAGGATTCATATTTGTTTCCGGTTCGTCCCAAAATAAAATGGTATTCGTATTTAAACTACCGGATAAAATCAAGTAGACTATCGTAGAAAGCTTACGATACCCATCTGACAGCAACCCCATTTCAAATTCACCCTCACCCCTTATTCTCAAAAAGAACTTTTTATCTTTCTGGACAATCTGTCCTTTCATAATTTCTTCAAAACTCATTAACACTTCTTTTTGTTCACTCGTATTTGCGCCTTTGGTTAAAGGGCGATCCAGCAATTTTGCAAGGTCGTAATACATTTCTTCAAAGTCAATATGATATTCCTCATAAAGTGATGCGAAATGCTCTGTGGTGGATATCATTTCTTTTGTCGGAATATAAATTACATCAAACTTTCCCAATGATTTTATTTGATCCATTTTAATTTCTGCATGATTCCCCTGGCGATTTCCAAACCCAACAGAAATTTTCCGATTCTTGTCCACTATCACGGAAAAATCTGTTCGATTACTACCCTGCTTTCTAGTTACCAGACGGCCAATTTTCATTCCATCTGGCCGAAAAACTCCCTGCAGTTTCTCAACAAACATTTTTTCTTCTAATTCTTTTGTCATCGATTCTTTATAGCCTTTTCCAAGCGGCTTCAGTATAGAATACATCACTTTTAGCAATGTTGTTTTTCCTGTACTGTTTTCCCCACAAATCACATTAATATTGGGAGACCAATCAATTTCCGTATTTTCAAAGAGCATAAAATTTTTCAGAAAAAGCTTTTTTATTTTCATGTATATACACCCCTTTTGAATTATCCTATATTTATTATGTCCGCTATCTGTCACATTAAAACTCAATACTAACGATTGTATCCTCATCCAACTGAGCAAGAAGCTTTCTCTCCAGCTCTGCAACATATTTCCTTACATCATCTGCGGTCTCCAGCTGCCAGGTGGTCTCTGTGTTGATGGTCTTGATGCTGACGGTCCGCTGTTTTTTCACCTTCGGCGCCGGGGCGGAGTAAGGAGCCCTCTGTTCCGCCGCCGCTTCCGGCTGTTTCTTTTTCTCCTGCCTCTGTTTTCTTGCCTCCTTTGCGGCTTTTTCTGCCAGGATCTTACTCTCCGCAGCAGAAATTTCATTCAGGCAGCGAATCTTTAATGCATCTGCCTCCACTTTGATGTTCTGCAGGGCTGCCACATTGTTACAATGGGCGGCTTTGTTGTGCAGCTCATGAAAGCGGTCAAGGAACCGCTGACGGAGAGCATCCTCGCAGAGCCTTCCTTCCAGCCCGCTTAATACTCTTGCTCTTGCCTCGTCAAGAGAAGCAAGAACTGGTTCTTCCATTTCCGTCAGCAAGGCGCCGTATGCGGAGATATAGGTTTCCAACAGCCCCGGCAATTTGAAAATATCACTGTATGGAGCAGGCTTCTTCATAATCCCCTTGATCTGAGAAACCGTAGACTCAATTTCATCGTTCACAATGAAGGTATGGCTGTCATCATAAATTGTCATCAGGCGAATCGCTTTGTCAAAAATTGTGATCTGATCGCCATGGAAAAACTTTCTAACCGGCTCAAAGTCCTCGGCGAAGTCCAGGAAATCATCTCGGCCTTTGTCCACTGCCGCAAAAAACTCATTGGCGTTTTTTATTTGGAGAACCTCTGTCATCAGCTTCTTCCCCTGCTGAACCAATGCTTTGCCCGGATATAATGGCTGATTTTTGTAATGGATTTCCAATTTCTCGATTTCATTCTTAAAGTTATTCGCGTAATTCCGAAATCCGCCCATCACCGCATCGTCATCATCGCTGGATGGAGAAACACCGAACAATTCCTTCATCACTTCACGAACTGCTTTTTTCTGCTTCTCGCTGGCACGAACACGCTTCTCCGTCATCAGCCGCTCATGAAATTCCTTGCGGGTGATGAAACGCACGATTTCATCCACGCTTTTTGAGAGCAAGGATACCGGTTCGCTGTTCACATAGAAGGCAATATCTCCGTCCTTGAACAGCTTCGCAGCCAGCCACTGCACGTCTGCCTCCACAAATCCATAAGGAGCCTTCGTAAACCGGTCCAGAAGCGTTTTCATAGAGGTCTTGGTATGGCGGGACGTATTTACACTGATATAATCGTTTACATCATGCAGCGCCAGACTGTTGGGAACCGTGTTTGTTCCTTCCAGTGTCAGCTGCTTATGGCTGCCGGTGAAAAGCTTTCTAATATCCGCTTCACCCATGGCCGTGTCAATGTAAGACAGCTTATGGTAAACAGAGACAACCAGTTTTCCAATGGCATCATTGATACGGGCAGACACCTCCCTGGAAGCCGTCTGTACCTTGTCTCCATTGACATAAATTGCCGCGGCTTTTAACGCTTCTTCCAGGAACAGGCGGGCTGCCGCACTTCTCTCACGAAGCTCTGCCTTTTTTGTCTCCTTGATCTGCTCATATTTCGTCACGGTATTCGCCGCGTCGAAGCGAATGAACTTTTCAATCTGCAGCGAGGAGTGAATCTCATCCAGGAAAGCTCTGTCGTCTGGAAGAACAACCAGAACACAGCGGCTCTGGGCAGACAGCATTCTCATGGTCATCTCATCTGAAATCTCATCGCTGTTGGGTGTCAGGATTTTCAGAGTGATGTCATAGCTCTGTCCTGCCTTATATGGCTTATCATCCACAACCTGGTTAAATCCAAAGGCATAGCGGCCACTAAAAGCAGGATAACGGTATTTTTTCTCATCAAACAGCCCATCGAAAATCAGCTCGGATACCTTTGCGGTAATCTCACCCGGATCAACCGGCTGATTCTTGATCGCAATGTTAATCTCCTGTTCCTCATCCGTCAGGAATACATACAAATCGCCATTTTTCTGCACAAGCGTCTGACGGACAAGCCGTTTCAGGGCATCCTCCACCTTTCGGGCCAGTTCAATGCGGTCATCATCCACATTTCTGACCATAAGGCTGGTAATATTTTCGAGATTTGCCTTAATCTCTTTTACGTACTTGATCATAAAGAGTGTCTTCAGCACGTTGACATCAAAGCATTCCGCAGCATGATCCGGATTCAGATAATCATTGTCCAATGCGCGGGAGATCACACCCTTGTGGGAGTGGTCAAGGAACTGCTCCAGAGCATCATAGAACATATGAAACGGTACGACCGTTCCCGGATCGCATTCCTTCACTTTGGCTGCGGACTCCTTGAACAAAGCCAGCATGGAGCGCTCACCCTCCGCCAGATGCTTCCCGGATGCACCATGGGTACGAATGGAGGTCAGCACACTTCCCAAAAGATTAAACTGGTAAGGAATAAACGGGTAAACCTCAGCAAAATTGCTGCGGCTGGCATATAGTTTCTTCTCCACCCCGTCATTAAACAGAATCAGGTTTTTGATGATGGTTTCTTTGTCATCATAAAACAAACGCAACGTCTCATTGGCGGACTCTGTTTTCTTCAAAACTCTTTCACGGATCACTTCGTCCACGTTTGCGGAGGACAGAGAAAGCCTGGTATCAAAACGTCCCTGAATCTTAGAAAAGTCATTTCCCTTTGTCTTTGTGATGGAATCAATATCCTGCTGGCTGGTAACGATCATCCACACTTTTCCCTGGCAGGCTGTCCCCAGATCCTCGGTTACTGTCTGGAGATTTAGCATCAATTTAGAATCGTCGCCAATATACTGTCCGATTTCATCTACAAGGAAGACCACATGATGATTCTTTCCTTTTCGGTCTATGTATCGTTTTACAAGATCCGCGAACCGCTCGATACTGATGGAATATTCTGTCGTCGCTCTCTCACACCAATTGCGGGCAGCTTCCTCACTCATAAAATCCATGCCAGAAAGAACTTCTACAATATCATCCTGAATGAAATCAAAATCATTGCGCGCCTCCTTCCACGCCGTTCCGAAGGAATCCTCAAACCTCTCCTTAAATTCCTCATAACGTCCTTCTTCAGAAAGTTTTCTTTCAAGGTCCGCAAGGAAAGGAATTGCCCCACAGAAACCCTGCATCTCATTAAATACCTTCAGAAAAACGGATACAATTGCGCCTTTATCCTGCCTGCTGTTCTGCTCACCCTTCGAGTCAATGTTAAACAGTACAACATCCGTCGGCACCGACGCAGCCAGTCTCATGTCCCCGAGGACCATCGGGTCTTTGATCTTAGCGTCTTCCTCAAAATATTCCAAAGCAGTCTTTCCATTTACCTTTTTATTCTCCAACAGATAGGACAAAATTTTCAGGAAGTGAGATTTACCACTTCCAAAGAAGCCAGAAATCCAAACGCCCATTTTGTCCGTGTTCCCATGAATCCCACGTTTATAGCTGTCAAAAAAGTCACGGAAATGCTTCTGCAG
>JAUNJL010000167.1 GCA_030533315.1 Eubacteriales bacterium | reverse complement strand
GCGAAAGTCAGAGGATCCAGACTGCTGCCGCTGCCCAGCCTGCCAAAGGCAGCCAAAAGCATAAAAAATCTCCCTCCAAGCAAAACGCTCGTGAGGGAGAATATAGGCTTTACGCATCGACGCCCTTGTCCTTCAGGTAGTCGATCACGTCTCCAACCGTATTCAGATCATTCAGCTCCTCTGCAGGAATCTCAATATTGTACTCGTCCTCCAACGCCATAACCAGCTCAAAAAGGTCCAGTGAATCGGCTCCAAGATCATCCTTGAAGGAAGTGTCCGGGGTGATCGTCTCTGCTTCACAGTTTAACTGTTCAGAAATCATTTCTTTCATTTTCTCTAACATTGCTTTCTCTCCTTTGAAAAGAATATGTCTGTCTGCCCCACCTCTTTCACTGAACAAAACAACGGACAGGAAAAGCTGAACAGGCAACAATAACACCTTCACTGCGGAAAGTATATAATCTGCATAAACTTTTGTCAAGACTTTTTCCATTATTTGTTATTTCATAACAGTTCGCGGCAATCCTTCCCGTCCACGCCTCTCTCACATGATAAATTCAGGCTCCTGGAAACGGATCTGTCTGGCCACGCTCAAGGCCAGTCCCATCTCCGCCATCAAAAAAAGAATGGAGGTGCCTCCATAGCTGATAAACGGCAGCGTCACACCTGTATTTGGCATAAGGTTCAGCACCACCGCCACGTTAAAGATCACCTGCAGGGCAATATGGATAAAAATTCCGCTCACCAGAAGGGAGCCAAACATGTCCGGCGCATTTTGGGCGATAAAAAACAGGCGGTATAACAGGTAGGCAAACATGGCCAGCACCACGATCGCCCCAAAGACTCCCAGTTCCTCACAAATGATGGAAAAGATCATATCATTCTGAGCCTCCGGAACACTTCCCAGCTTCTGAATGCTGTTTCCCAGTCCCCGCCCAAAAAAACCGCCGGAGCCTATGGCGTACAGAGCCTGAAGCGTCTGGTAGCCATCTCCGCTGGCATAATCCTCCGGGTGCAGCCACACCAGGATACGGCGGATACGGAAGCTGGAGCTGGTATCCATCATTTGATTCAGGGCAAAGACTCCCGCCGCAACGAGAACGATCCCCACAGCCAGTAGGATGAGAAAGGGCTTCATGTCCGGATGGGCGATGAAGATCAGACCGCCGGTAATGCAGAAAATAATGATGGCCGTGCTCAGGTTGTCCGTAAACACATAGGCCACCAGAGCCTGAGCCCCTCCCATTCCCGCCAGCACCATACAGGCCCTAAGGGTTTTGACCCGTTTTCCCATCTGAACGATCATGTAGGAAAGGCAGAGGATCACGGCGATCTTTGCCACCTCCGCAGGCTGAAACTGAGGCAGCGGGCCAAGCTTCAGCCACCTTTTGGCGCCGTGGGAGGATCTTCCAAGAGGAGTTTTCACCAGAAGCATCAGCCCAATGGAGATCATATACACCGGCATGGTCACCTTTGCCAGGATGTGATAATCAAAAAATGAGATCGCAATCGCCAACACCATGCAGGCCAGGCTGATGGCCCCCTGCTTTTTAAAATAAAACATGTCGTCATTCTCGCTCATCTGCGCTATGTAGGAGCTGGTGCTGTAAAGCATGACCAGCCCGAAGCATGTGAGAAGGATGATGACCGCCACAAGACTGTAATCATAATAATCCGGCCTTTCCAGCCACAAAAGCCCCGGCCCCTTTTTTCTCGCCGGGGCCCTCCCCCTCCTTGAACGTACACTTGAATTTGCCATGGTATCACCTTACACTTTCTTGTCATCCATGCCCGCTTCCAAAACGGGACTTACATATAAAAAACAAACCCAGCCGGTCCGCACACCGCCTTTTTCTCACTCCTGCGCACCGCACGGATCATCATATCATCTCGGCTCATGTCTCGATGTGTCTTTTCGCCGTATTGCTCCACGTGCAGCCACAGGCCACCGCAGGGCCCATTGTACCAAGTCGCTGACGCGACGGCTAGCCCCAGATACAATAAAGTTTGCT
>JAUNJL010000166.1 GCA_030533315.1 Eubacteriales bacterium | reverse complement strand
TCTCCTTTCGCCGCACTTTATCAAAACCTTTCCATCCCTGGCATATTCCCTTGTCTCAAAAACCTGCTGGATGTCCTCCAGATCCGCGATCCCGGTGATGATCAGATCCGTGCGCACCACGCCGGCCGCCAAAAGCCTTATGGCCCTTTCAAACGTATCTGGATTCACGAAGGAGCCCTTGATGGTCAATTCCTTCTTAAAAACCTCAAAGGGCTTCAGGCTGATGCTGTCCTCCGGCCCTGTCAGGCCGAACAGCATGACCACCGCCCCTTTTCCCGCATGACCGATGGAATACTCCGCCGTTGAGACCAGCCCTGCGCAGTCTATGACCTTGTCAATGTTCTGAATGTTCTTTTCCTTTAATATCTCATCCAGATCCTCCTTGGTGGGATCCACCGTAATGTCCGCCCCCAAAAGCTTCGCCTTTTCCCGGCGCTTTTCGTTGGGCTCCACGGCAATGATACAGGAGGCGCCTCCATACCTTGCCAGCTGCACCATGATCAGACCTATATTTCCGGTTCCCACGATCATGACCGTGTCGCCCAGTTGGATCTGTGTAAGGTCCATCCCGTGGAGACAGCAGGAGATGGGCTCGATCATGGCCGCCGCCTCATCGCTTACCTGATCCGGCACCAAATAGACCGTCTCTTCCGGTACGGTGACATACTCCGCAAACCCACCGTCCACCGCAGTGCCCAGGCCCTTCATGGAGGGGCACAGATGTTTTTTTCCATTGGCGCAGAAGCAGCAGGAGCCGCAGTATGTATTGGGATCTGCGCTGACCCGGTCCCCCACCTTCAGGCGGTCAACGCCCTCTCCCACTGCCGCGACCTCTCCCGAAAGCTCATGTCCCAGGGTCACAGGAGGCGTCACCTCCGCCGACCCCTTTTCCCCGTGAAAAATATGTACATCGGTTCCGCAGATGCCGCAGTATTTCACCTTGATCACCACATCCTTCGGCCCAGGCTCCCGGATGGGAATCTCCTCCACGGCCATTTTTCCTTTTCCCAAAAATCTTGCCGCTTTCATATATGCTTTCCTCCTACTATTTTTCGCTCTTGTCTGTCAATACCTGAAGAAGAACTGCAACGATAATGATAAAGCCCTTGATGATCCTCTGGGGATAAGCCGGAACGGACAGCAGGTTCATGATGTTTCCGATCAGGGCAAGGGTGAGGGCTCCGATCACCGTTTTTGTCACAGAGCCTTTTCCTCCCGCCAGACTCGCACCTCCGATCACACATGCGGCTATGGCGTCCAGCTCCTGCCCCTCCCCAATGGTGGAATTTCCCACATTGGATCTGGCGGCCACAAACACGCCGGCCAGCATCGCCAGAACCCCGCTGATCATATAAACGGACATGAGATATCGCTTTACCCGGATGCCGGAAAGCTTCACGGCCTCCGCATTGCTCCCCACGGCTATCACGATCCTTCCGTAGGCCGTGTATTTTTCAACGATCACAAACAGGATCAAAATCACGGCGGTTATCCAGATGATGGGATAACCGGCGCTTTTGGACGTAAGGGAATTGAGCGTGCCATTTGGCAGGCTGACAGGCGTGGCGTTTGTGATGGTATAGGCGATCCCTCTTGCAATGGTCATTACCGCCAGGGACGCCACAAAGCCCTGGAACCTTAAATACGCCACCAGGATTCCCGTAAATGCGCCCAGCACCACCCCAAAAAGCAGCGCAAGCAAAATGGCGCACCCCCATGGAATCTGGGCGTCCCGCATCAAAACCGCCGTCAGGGAGGATCCCACCGCCATGACAGAGCCCACGGACAGGTCTATCCCGCCTGTCAAAATGACCATCAGCATCCCGATGGCCACCAGTATGGGGCCCGCCTGCTGAAGCAGAATATTTCTCAGATTCAGATAAGAGAAAAACTTATCTGACATCAGGCAGCACAGCACAAACAGCGCCAAAAATATAATGTAAGTATTGTTATCCAGAAGAAAACCCGTCACCTTGTTTTCTTTTTTCATCTTGATTCCCCCTGTCCCATGGC
>JAUNJL010000076.1 GCA_030533315.1 Eubacteriales bacterium | reverse complement strand
CGCCGCCGGAAAGGATCACTTTTTTTTCATATCTCTTGCAATCCGGGGACTTTTTGCTTATGATAAGGGGAGGCAGCCGTCCTGTGCTCTTGCGGCCGCCCGCACCTATGCAAAACCAAACAAAAGGAGGGAAAGAGCGTGAGCAAATTTATCAAGGAATTTAAGGAGTTTATCAGCCGGGGAAACGTGATGGATATGGCGGTGGGTATCATCATCGGCGGCGCCTTCACATCCATCGTCACTTCCCTTGTGGACGACATCATCAGTCCGCTGCTGGGCCTTTTCGGAGGCATGAATTTTGATATGCTCAGCGTCAACATTTTGGGAAAGGTCACCCTGAATTATGGAAAATTCATCACCGCCATCATCAACTTCCTCATCATGGCCCTGATCATCTTTACCATGATGAAGCTGGTGAACAAGGCCGCCAGCTTCCGCAAGCCCCAGGAGGAGGAAGAGGCCGCTCCCACGGTGAAGACCTGTCCCTACTGTAAAAGCGAGATCCCGGTGGACGCCACCAGGTGCCCTCATTGCACCTCCCAGCTCTAGGCTCTTTGCCCGGCCGGCTTCCCCAGGCTTACATATCCATCTCGGAGAGGCTTTTTCGACCTGCGTCCAGGCAGATAATCGAGAAGGCTGTCCCTGCCAAAGCTTTTGCAGGGACAGCCTTTTTTTGCGCCGTCTGATCCGTATTTATTTTCCCAAAAGGTAATCCTCGATGCCATTCACGATGCCCCGGACCATCTTTTTTTGGTAGGCGGGGCTTTGCATCCGCACGTCCTCCCCGGGATTCGACATATAGCCCATCTCCAGGATGGTGACGGGAACCTTGCTCCAGTTGTTCCCGGTCATGGTGTCCGTCTCCCAGACGTACTCCCGGCGGCAGCCCGTCTCCTTTACGTAGGCGTCCAGGACGGCCTGGGAGAGGGCCTTGCTCTTCTGGTAAAGGGCGGCCGCATAGGGATTGCTTCTGGTGGTGCAGATGGTCATGGCCCCCGACTGATGGGGGGAGCTGCCGCCGTTTGCATGGATGCGAAGAAACAGATCCGCCTTCGCCTTGTTCGCCACGCTGGCCCTCTGGATGCAGGAATAGCTTTTCTTGTGATCCGTCCGCACCATGATCACCTGGCATCCCCTCTTTTCCAGGGCCTCCCGGACCTTCATCGCAATGTCCAGGTTCAGCTGGTACTCCGGCACCCCCGTGGCCACGCCCTGGGTTCCGTAGGTGTCCTTCGCCTTCATCACCAGGGAGCCGGGGCCGTTGGGCTCCACCCCTCCCGAGACCACCCCGGAATGGCCGGGATCCAGCACGATCCTGGGCTTCCAGACTCCCTTTCGATTGATCCTGCGGCCCTTGATGGTGGCCGCGGTGCGCATCCTGCCCGTCCTGCTCCCAAAATACCGGTACTCATTTTTTACCCGGGCCCAGCCTGTGACCATCCTTCCGTCCCCATCGAAATAATGGTACCATTTCCCGATTTTCCGAAGGCCCTTCACCGGTTTCCCCTTCCGAAGATAGTAGGTCTTTCCCTTTCTGGTCTTCCATCCCGTGTAAGCCTTTTTTGGTTTCCTCTGGGAGGCGGCACCCTGGACCGGCACGGTCAGGCAGAGACAGAGGGCCAGAAAAAGCGGAAGATACCTTCTGTATCCCCTCTTCATCTTGCGGGAGCTCTCCCACTTTTCCTCCTTATCTTCTATATGATTCTCTTTCTCCTGGCCCATGGCCGTCCTCCTCTCCAGATGTGCCCCTCTTCGCTTTGTCAAAAATCCCCTTGGCTCATGGCGCAGGCAAGACCGGCGGCCGCCTGGGGAAGGGGCTGTGTTTTCTCTCATGGTGCAGGCGAGGCCAACCATCGCCTGGGGAAAGTGTCCCATTCTCCCTTCTGATGCAGGCAAGACCGGCGGCAACCTGGGGAAGGGGCTGTTTTTTCTCTCATGGTGCAGGCGAGGCCTGCCATTGCCTGGGGAAGGGGCCCCATTCTCCCTCCTGCGCAGGCGATGTCCGTCCGAGGGGGACGCTGCCATCCCGCCCGTCCCCCGAAAAAGCCGGTCAGTATGGGATGTCGATCCCCACCACCTTCTCCAGGCTCTCCGCCACGTCATCCACCATGGACAGATGGGCAGGGCATATGGAATATTTCCGGACGTCCGCCTCGTCCCGAAAATCAATCACATGGGCAAAATCTCCGATCTCCGGAACGCCGGGCACGCCCCGGTGCATACGCCTGATGCAGTCCGCCCCAGAATAAAAAGCCACCGCAAAGGGAATCTCCTTCTCCATCCTGTGCAGGCGCTTCTCCAAAATCGCCAGATTCTCCTCTCTGTCCTTTTCCTTCAAAAAATAAATGGCAATATGTTTGATCATCTTTCCTCTTTTCCGTGCCCTGGCCGGTTCCTCCATCCCCGGCCTGCACTGATACCTGTTGATGCTGACCAACCCGTGTCCGGATTTCCTGTGATTATAGCATAAATTCCCATAAAGGACAATGTGCATATTTCATCCATACCGGACGGACGTCCAAAAGGAGGGCTTCCCCCCTCCGGCCCCCCGGCGCGCGGCGGACTCCCCTGTCTGCTTTTCCCATAAATTGTAAAAATAAAGGTTGAAAAATACCTGGGTTATCCCTTATAATACTTAGGACGAAATGAGGAATGTATTCGCACCACGGACAGTTTTCTCAAAATAGCTTTCCTCCTTTATGAGGAAGGCTTTTTTCCGTGAGAACCCGTCAGGTATGGACCTGGTCCTCCCTTTTGGGAAGGCATCCTGGAAGCATCCCTCGAAGATTTTTACTGAATCTGGAATGTGAATGGAAAGGACGAAGGAAACCCCATGAATCTAACGAGCGAAGAGCTGGAGCAGCTGACTGCGGCAGTCAACAGAGCTGCGGCAGGAGATTACGATCAGGCGCTCTCTTTTCCCGGAGAGCTCTCTGACTCCTTTAATCAGATCATGCGGACATTGAAAAGTCAGGAGCGGAAGCTGGATGAGATTTCCGGCAGGGACTTTCTGACCGGCATCCAAAACCGCCTTGGCTTCAACCAAACGACGCAGACCCTCTGGGAAAGGGGCCGCAGCTTTGTCATTGCCTTTATCGACATCGACGGCGTGAAATACTGCAATGACCACTTTGGACACCAGGAGGGGGATCATTACATCTGTCAGGCCGTCAAGGCTCTCACCGCCGGACTTCGGGAAGGGGACCGGCTTTACCGCATCGGCGGGGACGAGTTTGTCTGGCTTTCCCTGAAGCATGACCCCGCATCCCTGGAGGAGCTGCTGGAGGGGATTCAGGCCCGGTTTGTCAGGCAGATGGAGAGATACGCAGGCTACCCCTGCGGCTTCAGCTTTGGAAGCGTGGCCGTGGATCCCAAAAGCGGAAAGACCATCCATCAGTATCTCACGGATGCGGACAAGCGGATGTTTTCCTTCAAGCTTCTGCACCGGCAGAAGAAGCTGGCGCTGGAGGATCCCAACGCCATGCCGGAGTTCAGCCCCGGGCTGGAAAGCCGGGTCTTCGAGGCCCTCTCCCTGACGGCCCGGAACCGGTACCACTATCTTTGCAACGTGAAGACCAACATGTCCCGCTGGTCCAAAAACGCCGTCAAGGACTTCAACCTCCCGGGAGAGTACATCTACGACGCAGGCTCCGTGTGGTGCAGCTGCCTCCATCCCGATGACCGGGAAATGTACATCAAGGATATCCAGAAGGTGTTCAGCGGCAAAAAGCCCTTCCACAACATGGAATACCGGGTGCTCCACCGAAACGGCAGCTACGTGGTCTGTACCTGCCAGGGGTATATGATGAAGGACAAGAACGGGACTCCCGAGCTTTTCGCCGGTACCATCAGCAACCACGGGGTCATCGACAACGTGGACGGGGTGACCAACCTTTACAATATTTATGAGTTTATGTCGGCGGTGCGGACCCTCCGCAACGCCCGCATCGCCGTGAACTTCGTCATCTTCGGCATTAACCAGTTCCACAGCATCAACAATGCCTACGGCTACGGGGGCGGCAACCAGCTTCTCCGCTCCTTTGCCCAAAAGGTCAGCGACCTGATGCGGGGACGGAACATGGTGTACCGCCTGGACGGGGTCAAGTTCGTCATCATCCTGAGGGAGAATCCCCTGGAGAGATCCCAGGGAGAGGTTTCCACCCGAAAGGAGGCGGAGCAGATCGTGGCCCAGCTTCGGGAGATCGCCCGAAACGGCGTGGCCCTGGATAACAACCAAATCAGCCTTCTCCTGTCCTGTGCGGTCATCCATTTTGAAAACCTGGAGCTGGATGAGTCCACCCTCATGTCCGAGCTGAACTACGGCCTTGTGATCTCCAAGAAGGACCGGGACGGGGAGCTGGTGTACATCGACGAGGCCCTTCACGGAGCCGCCAAGGAGGAGATGAACCTGGTGCACACCATCAAGCAGAGCGTGATGAACCAGTGCCGGGGCTTTTATCTGGCTTATCAGCCTCAGGTGGACATCCATCGGAACGTGATCGGCGTGGAGGCTCTGCTCCGATGGCGGGACGACCAGTGGGGAGTGGTTTCTCCCGGCCGTTTTATCCCCATCTTGGAGCATGACACCTGCTTTTACGAGCTGGGACTTTGGATCCTGCGGACCGCGCTGAAGGAGACGAAGGAGCTGGTGGAGGAGTATCCGGATTTTCGGGTCAGCGTGAACATTTCCTACCGCCAGCTGGAGCACCACAGCTTCTGCACCGACGTTATGGAGACCCTCTCCTCCCTGCATTTTCCGCCGAAGAACCTGACCCTGGAGCTGACGGAGCACTGCCGCTCTGGAAACATGGAGCTGCTGAAGCGGGATCTTGGATTCTTCACCTCCAAGGGGATCCTCATCGCCGCAGACGATTTCGGGACAGGGTACTCTTCCCTTTCCCTTCTGAACGAGCTTCCCTTCCAGTGCATCAAGATCGACCAAAGGTTCGTGTTCGGCCTGGAGGACAACACCCCCAACCAGATCCTTGTGAAGTTCATGATCTCCTGCGCCAAGGAGTTCCACATCATGATCTGCGTGGAGGGCGTGGAGACGGAGGATGTCCTGGATTTTTTGAAGCAGTACGAGCCAGAGTATTATCAGGGCTATCTTTTTGCCAAGCCCTGTTCCCTGGAAGAAGTCAGGGATATGATGAGGCCGGCAAAGGAATGAGTTCCTTTGCCGGCCCTTCTTTTGTGCCACAGTGTATATTGACCTATTTCCGATTCTCCCATCTTTTCAGCGCCCTGCACACCGCCAGGCCGGAGAGCCAGCCCACCAGCAGACCTCCCGCCACGTCCGTCGCATAGTGCATCCCCAGGTACAGCCTGGAAAGGCCCATGAGGGCGGCAAGGGCCAGGGCAGTCCACCCGTACTTTCTGGGCAGAAGCTTCCAGTAGACGTATGCGCTGGCGAAGGCGGCGCAGGTATGGCCCGAGGGAAAGGAGCCGTCCGTCAGCCTCTCCACCAGAGGGAGAAGCCCCTCCACCCTGTCGTAGGGCCTTGGCCGGGCCACCAGCTTTTTCAGGACCAGGTTGGTCACCGCGGCTCCCAGTCCCATGGACAAAAGGGCCCCTGCGCCGGCCAGCCGGGTCTTCCGAAAAAGCAGGAGCGTCCCTCCCAGAAGGATCAAAAACCACCCTTTGTCACCCAGAAAGGTCACGGTCCTCCAAAAATCGTCAAACACGTCCTCCCGCATATGCTCCTGGATCCACAGCAGGATCCTCTCATCTGTCTCTTGCAGCCACTCCATGGGGCCCTCCCTTCTCTCCCTCATAGGATAACCTGTTTCTCTCTTTTCATACCGGTCCTACAGCTCTGTTCCAGACCTTCTTTTCAGCTCCTCCATCACCGTGGGGAAACGGTGAAAATCCGTGTGGGGCAGGGCCTGGGCCGCCACCATCATGTGGAGGAAATCATCCACCGCCCCAAATTGAATGTAGACCATTTTGTCAAGAATCTCCCCCAGACGGCCGGTAAGCTCCCTGTCCAGCAGAAGCTCCTGGGCCCCCTGGAGGGAGGCGTTGCCCGCATTGACGATCCGATCCCGGTCCATGTCCGGATACATGCCGATGGCAATGGCGGATTCCTTGGAGACGTGCTTTCCGAAGGCTCCGGCCACGTAAAACCGGTGGATCTCATCCATGGAGATCCCGGACTCCCGCAGCATGATCTCCACCATGGTGTGGGCCGCCGCCTTGGTCTTGATAAATTCGTCCATGTCCTTCTGATAAAAGAGAAGCCCCGGGGCGTACTCCACCGCCCAGTCCCCCTCCGCCTGGCGGATCAGGGAGCTTTTGCCGGGAACCAGCTTTCCCCGGATGTCCACCCAGCCTTCCAGAAACAGCTCTGCCAGAAGGTCGATGATCCCGGAGCCGCAGATCCCCTCTGCCTTCCCCTCTCCCATCACGTGTACCTGGAACTGGCCGTCCCGGAGCCGCACCTGGTCCACGGCTCCCCTGGCGGCGCGCATTCCCGTCTTTACCACGCCGCCCTCCAGGGCCGGCCCGGCGGCTCCCGCCCCACACAGGAGGAAGTCCCGGTTCCCGATCACCAGCTCCCCGTTTGTGCCGATGTCGAAAAACAGGCTGATCTCCTCCTTCTCATGAAGCTTCACGGCGGCCAGCCCGCTGATGATGTCTCCCCCCAGGTAATTGGACCTGGCCGGCGTGCAGAACAGGCAGCCCTTCAGGGGAAGCCCCAGCTCCCCGGCCCTCAGAAAGCCGGGCCTGTCCGCCCTCACGGCGTAGGGGGTGTAAAACACGCAGAAGGCGTCCATCCCCAAAAGGAAATGGATCATGGTGGTGTTCCCGGAGACGATCATGGAGATCCAGTCCTGCCTCCTGGTGCCGGAGCTCTCCTCCAGCTCCTCCATGCAGTCCAGGAGGGTATCCACCGTGGCCTTCTGCACCTCCCTTCGCTTTTCCTCATCGTCCTTACAGTAAAAGATGCGGGTGAGGATGTCCGTCCCAAAGGCGATCTGCCGGTTGTAGCGGCTCGTCTCGCAGAGGCATTCCCCCCTATCGCAGTCCACCAGGCGCATAACCACCGTGGTGCTTCCCAGATCCGCCGCCAGCCCCAGATGGATCCGGGTGGTGTCCCCCTTTTCCAGATCCACGGCCAGCCACCCCTCCCCGTCCCAGGCAAGGGAGACCGTCACCCGCCAGCCAGCCTCCTCCGCCAAGGGATAAAGCTTCTGCATAACCGGCAGGCTGAGCCTGGCACTGATGTTTTTTTCTTTTAGTCCGTCCAATATCCGCATCTGGCTGGAGCGAAAGTCCTCCTCTGTAGGCTCCTCCAGCTCCAGATATATTTTTCTGCTGATCCCGTCCATCGTCTTTCTCCTTTTCACCTCTTTTGCGGGCAAACACCTGAGCTGCATTATCCTATATCTGCCCCTCACCTCCAAGGCCCGCCCCTTCTGCCTGACTTTCCATTCGCCTTTCTGCCTGGCCTCCTGCTCGCCTTTCTGCCCGGCCTCCCATGAACATACCGGCTCCATGAGCAGGCCTTCGTCACCGGAGGCGGCGGGCATTTCCCCTGGTGCTGTGCCTCCCGGGCCGGGGCAGCCACGGCTGAAAAAAACGCCCGCAAACACTGTCGCATGAAGTGCTTGCGGGCCGTCAATCCTCGTGCCGGTGGTGGGACTCGAACCCACACACCCTTGCGGATAACAGATTTTGAGTCTGTCTCGTCTGCCAATTCCGACACACCGGCATTTTATTTTTAAGTCCCGGCTCCCTCCATCCCGCCCGGCGAACCGGAAGGATGGGGGAAAGGACATAAAAATCATCCATCTATGGAATCTTCTGATAAACCAAAGGTCGCCGCTGTGATGGCGGGAATCGGCACCGCAGACCCAAGTCTGCCTCCTCCTCCGCCCCCATGGGGAGCGCCTGTCGTTTACTTGTAGTATATTACCACAAAATTGTAGGTTTTGCAAGTTTTTTTCCTACATTTACAAAATAATTTATCGCCGCCTGCCGTCCGGAGATTTTTCATTGAAAGTGGTCCATCCTCAAAAAACGGTCCCGTCACCTGGATGCCTTTTCGGGCTCCTCCTCCAGCAGCTTCTCATAGATGGGGAAGCAGTCAAAGGTGGAAAAGTAATCCCTGGGGGTTTCGGCCCGGCGGATCAGCTGGAAGGAGCCGTCCTCCTTCAGGAGGATCTCCGCAGATTTCAGCTTGCCGTTGTAGTTGTAGCCCATGGCAAAGCCGTGGGCGCCGGTGTCATGAATCACCAGGATGTCCCCCATATCCACCTTGGGAAGATAACGGTCAATGGCAAATTTGTCATTGTTCTCACAGAGAGAGCCGGTCACGTCATACATATGGCAGCAGGGCTCCTCCTCCTTTCCCATGACGGTGATGTGGTGATAAGCGCCGTACATGGCCGGGCGCATCAGATTGACGGCACAGGCGTCCACGCCCACGTACTCCTTGTGGGTGTGCTTCTCGTGGATGGCCTTCGTCACCAGACAGCCGTAGGGGCCCGTCATAAAGCGGCCCAGCTCGGTATACAAAGCCACGTCCCCCATGCCAGCCGGTACCAGGACCTCCTCGTACACCTGCCGCACGCCTTCCCCGATGGCATAAATGTCATTGGGGGTCTGCTCGGGACGATAGGGGATGCCGATGCCCCCGGACAGATTGATGAATGAGATGTGGGCCCCCGTCTCCTGGTGGAGCCTTACCGCCAGCTGGAACATCACCTTCGCCAGCATGGGGTAATACTCATTGGTGACCGTGTTGCTGGCCAGGAAGGCGTGGATGCCAAACTCCCTGGCCCCCTTCGCCTTCAGGATGCGGAAGGCTTCAAAAATCTGCTCCGTGGTCATGCCATACTTGGCGTCTCCCGGGTTGTCCATGATGTCGTTGCTGATCTTGAACACTCCGCCTGGGTTGTAGCGGCAGCTGATCACCTCCGGGATATGCCCCACCGCCTTCTCCACGCTCTCGATGTGGGTAATGTCGTCCAGGTTGATGATTCCGCCGATCCTGTGGCAATAGGCAAACTCCTCGTCCGGCGTGTCGTTGGAGGAGAACATCACGTCGCCGGGCCTGCACCCTATGGCCTGGGAGAGCATCAGCTCCGTCATGGAGGAGCAGTCGCAGCCGCAGCCGTATTCCTGGAGGATCTGGATCAAATAGGGATTGGGCGTGGCCTTTACCGCAAAAAACTCCTTAAAGCCCCGGTTCCAGGCAAAGGCCTCCTTCAGCGCCCGGGCATTCTCCCGGATCCCCCTCTCGTCATACAGATGAAAGGGAGTGGGATATTTCTCAATGATCTCCTGAAGCTTCTCCAGGGTTACAAATGGTTTCTTATTCATAGTCCTTCTCCTCGTTTGGTTATTTGCCCCCAAGGGGCCTCCCCTCGCCGCAGCGAAGCGCACCTGACCGCCTATTTCACATGGGTGTGGGTAAACAGGTGGTCCTGACAATACTCATAATTTCCGTTGCATCTGGAGCAAAAGCGGAACTCCAGATTGGGATCGTCCAGCTCCGTCCTGCCGCAGATGGCACACTTATGCTTGCTGATGTTCCCTCCCCTGGCCCGGCTCTGAGGCTCCATGGCCCTCTTGAAGGCCTGGCGCCTGTGGATCTCCTTGGGATGATAGCGGCTCAGATCCCGAATGCTGAAATAATAGATCACAAAATTCAGCAGGGAAGCCACGATGGGCACCACCATGAACCACACGCCGCCGCGGATGTAGGTGACAATGTCATACAGGATCATGATCCCGTATAAAACAGCCATCCAGCTCATCTTCACGGGGATCACGAACCACAGCAGGATCCGCATGTTGGGATAGGATATGGCGTAGGCCAAAAAGGTGGACAGGCTGATGTAGTAGGTGGTAAAAATACTCCCGGAAAAGGAGCTCAAGGGATATACCACGCCGTAGATGGCAACGTTTCCTCCCGTGATCAGGTGAAGGAGCAGGGCCGCCAAAACGGTAAACAGCACACCGGAAAAAATGTAAAGGTTATACCGGAAGGTACCCCAGGTGTGCTCCAGGGAGGTTCCGATGGGATAATAAAAGAACAAAACGGCAATGGTGAAAAACAAAATATTGCTGCTGCCGGGAGGGTTCAGCACCCAGGTCACCAGCCTCCAGATCTGTCCCTGAAAGATCCTTGCCATATCCAGGCTCAGCATGGACATCAGCCTGGGGCTGAAGGTCTGAAGAACGTAGCCGATCACGTAGCAGCCAATGATGTACACGGTCAGATTGGGAATCGCATACCGTCCGTATTTTCTTTCCAATTTGTCAATAAACTTCATAGCTCTCCTTTTATTGTCACACATATTCAGAATAACAGGCCATCCCTCTGGTCTGTCCCAAGCAGGGATCCAGAAAAACCGCCTGTGCCAATGGAAGCCTGCGCATGTTTCTCATTTCCTTGCATTCGGCGGGACAGGTGCGCAGACCTGCCCAGTCCGGGGCGAACCCGTCAGAAAAACTTCTTCCTGGCCAGGATCACCGCCGCCACGATGCTGGCCGCCACCGACAAAAGGATGATGATCAAAAATCCCCAGATCGTCCTGGTAAAGGGCATCCCGTCCAGATTCAGGTTCATGCCGTAGGCGCTGAACACGATGGTGGGAATGCTCATGACGATGGTGATGACGGAAAGCACCTTCATGACCACGTTCAGGTTGTTGGAGATGACCGACGCAAAGGTTCCCATCATGCTGCTGAGGATGCCGCTGTAGATGTTGGCCATCTCGATGGCCTGCTTGTTCTCGATGATAACGTCCTCCAGAAGATCGGTGTCCTCCGGGTACTGCTTGATGGTGTCCACCTTCAGAAGCTTTTCCAGGACCACCTCATTGGAGCGCAGGGAGGTGGTGAAGTACACCAGGGATTTTTCCAGCTCCAAAAGCTCCATCAGCTCCTCGTTCCTGGTGGACATGTGGAGCTTTTCCTCCACCTGCTCGCTCTTCCTGTCTATGATACGCAGATAGCGCAGATACATGCTGGCATTCCTGTACAGGATCTGAAGGATAAAGCGGGTCTTCATATAGGTAAAAAAGTTGCGCACCCGGCCCTCCATAAAGCGGGTGAGCACCTGGGTGTCCTCCAAACAGACGGTGAAGATCATCTTCTTCGTCACGATGATGCCAAGAGGGATGGTCCCATACCAATCCTTGTCATTACGCTCCTCAATGACGGGAACGTCCACAAGGATCAGGGTGTAATTGTCCTCCACCTCGATACGGGAGCGCTCCTCCACATCCAAAGGGGCGCGCAGATCGTCTACCTCGATATCAAACTGCTCTGCGATCTCAAAGACCTCCGTCGCCGTGGGATTGGTGAGGGCAACCCAACAATCCGCCTGGGGCTCCTGTATCTGATGGATGGATCCTTCGATCGTCTTGAAATACCTGACCACGATTCACACTTCCCTTCTCTTCTCATTTCCCTTCTTTTTTCAT
>JAUNJL010000075.1 GCA_030533315.1 Eubacteriales bacterium | reverse complement strand
TTTTATGCGACCTGCGAGTGCTTTTTCCAATATTCAACTGTCAAACTCCCGTGTCAATAGTTTTTCGTATTTTCGTACTTTTTTAGTTACCATTTTGTCACCGTCCACATCTGCCATTTTCACTCACCGTAAATGGGCAGCCAGGGCGGGGGAGCCGCCAAACATTTTTCTTTTCTTTTCTCTGAAATCTGCTATACTATGGTGTGAGGACAACAAATGCTTCGGCCCCTTGTCCTCATATTACAGCATACCACACAAGGCAGTACGGAAACGGTGCTTTCCGCCTGTGTTTCCCTGTATTGCGTACCATACACAAAGTATACAAAGGAGCGGCAATCATGTCACAAAAAAGCTTTGCCCATCCTCTGTCCTTCCTCCTGCTCTGCAGTCTTCTGGCTTTTTTTTCCGGCTGCAAGAGGGAGGCCGCCGACCCCCAGCAGCCGCCTGTGTTCCCATCACCCAAGGTGCTCCAGCCGGAAGCCCCCGGGGAGGAAACTCTGGGAAACCCGCCCCTGACCCTTGACATCTCCAACCTGGAGCAGGGGTATTTCGTTGCAAAAGCCCAGGATGACGGTCATCGAAAGAACATCCAGCTCGTTGGAGAGGACCAGGTGCCATATTCCTATTTTCTGGCTCCCGGGGAGGAGGCGGTCATCCCCATCACCAGCGGAAGCGGCACCTATCAGCTCAGCTGTTATCAGGAGGTGGAGGGAAGCCGGTTTGCGGCCCTTTACGCCCAGGTACTGGAGGTTTCCCTGGAAAATGAGTTTCTCCCCTTCCTCTACCCCAATCAATACATAAGCTTTACCCCGGATTCCCAGGCCAGCAAGCTGGCCCTCTCCCTCCTCCCTGAAGATGCGACGGATACGGAAGGACTGGAGGCCATTTACAAATACGTAACCTCTCACATCGTCTACGATGACGAAAAGGCCGCCAGCGTGGGAGCCGGCTATCTTCCAGACGTGGATGAAACTCTCGCCACCGGGAAAGGGATCTGCTTCGACTACGCCGCCCTCATGACCGCCATGCTTCGGAGCCGGGATATCCCCAGCAAGCTCCAGATCGGCTACTCCGGGGAGATCAAGCACGCCTGGATCGACGTCTATCTGATCAGCAAAGGATGGGTGGAGGCCGCCGTTTATTTTGACGGAGAGACCTGGCAGCGGATGGATCCCACTTTCGCCTCCAACAGTGAAGACGAAGCATTCATAGAGTCCTATATCGGGGATGGCAGCAACTACACCGTCCAGTTTTCCCGCTAAGTCCGTTTTACAGCACAGCATCAGGATTCAAAGACCATTTGACCCCACACCACCACATAAGGAGGCTGCTATGTCAACAAAACTGACAAATCAGGAGCTTTTCAATTTCTGCCAGCATTTTGCCGTCATTCTCCATGCCGGTATCTCAGCGGCAGAGGGTCTTCACTTTCTGGAGGAGACCAGCTCGTCTCCCCGCAGTCAGGAAATCTTTCACACCCTGATCCGGGACATGGAGGAAAGCGGTTCCCTGGCCTTCGCCATGGAAGGCTCCGGGCTTTTTCCAGAGTCCATGACCGCCTACGTAAAGATCGGAGAGGAGGCCGGCTGTCTGGACGAGGTAATGGACAGTCTCTCCAACTACTACGAACAGGAGATCCAGATCGCCTCACAGATACGCAGCGCCGTCACCTACCCGCTGATCATGCTGGGGATGATGGCTGCCGTGATCCTCATCCTTCTGGTCAAGGTCCTGCCCGTCTTCCGGCAGGTTTTCCGCCAGATGGGGATGGAAATGGAGGGGATCTCCGGCCGCCTCCTTCGAGCCGGCAACGTGATCAGCCGGTATTCCACGATTTTTTTCCTACTTCTCCTTCTTCTTGTGGCAGGGATACTCTTTTTTACCATCCACCCCAAGGGGCGCGCCAGGATGAGCCAGCTTCTCCAGAAGCTTCCCCATATTCGGGAGATCCCCATGTCCGTGGATTACAGCCGCCTCACCCAAAGCCTTTCCATGGGACTGCGCAGCGGCCTGGGCCCGGAGCTTACGCTGGAGCTGGCCCAAAACCTGATCACCCACCCTCTGGTGCTGGAGCGTCTGAAAAAAACAGAAGCGCTTTTGCAGGAGGGGGAGCGGTTTGGCACTGCTCTCACGGAATCCGGCCTTTTCTCCGGGATGAACGGCCGCCTCATCGCCGTTGGCTTTCAGGCGGGCTCCGGTGATGAGGTTCTGCTGAAGCTTTCCCACCGTTTTCGGGAGGACTCCCTTTCCATGATTGCACAAACCGTCTCCGTGGTGGAGCCCACCATTGTCATTGCCCTCTCCTTTCTCGTAGGGCTGGTGCTTTTGTCCGTCATGATGCCTCTTCTTGGCATCCTGTCTGAAATGATCGTTTGAGGTGCTGCTTATGGATTTATTTGAGGATCCAAAAAAACGCTTTATCAGAAGGCTGAAATTCTTCTTTCCCGTGCTGTTCCTGGCCGCCGTCTGCCTGATATTTTTTGCCGGGATCTCCCGGACCTCCAGCGATTCCCTGGAAAAGGAAAGAACAACTCTCGCCCGGGCGATCTCAGGAGGCGCCGTCCGCACCTATGCCCTTACGGGAGCTTACCCGGAAAGCTTGGATTCCATCCTGGAAGATTATCACATCACCTATGACCGGGAAAAATTCCTGGTGGAGTACGTTCCAAACGGAGCAAATCTTCTGCCCTCCATCACGGTTCTGCTCTTAAGAGACGGGAAGGGGGAACGGCCATGAAAAACGATGCACGGGGACAGCATCCGGTGGATTCCTTTGCCTCCCTTTTGCTGTTCGGCCTATCCACCCTCTTTCTCATGCTCCTTCTGCTTTTTTCTGCGGAGGCCTACCGCAGCTCCGTAAGAGGCCAGGAGCAAAACTACAACCTCTACACGGCCCAGGCCTATCTCATCCACAAGTTCCGGCAGTGTGACCAAGCGGGCGCCACGGCCATCACCCAGCTGGATGGCTCCTGCGCTCTTCGCTTTTCCCAGGAGCTGGACGGACAAACGTACCATACCTGGCTTTACCTGAGAGACGGCTCCCTGAGGGAGCTTTTTACCCAGGAAGGCTCCCAGGCAGATGCCAAAATGGGGATTCCCATCGCCTCCCTCAGCCGTTTTGAAGCCAGTCTGACGGAGGCGGGCTTCTATCATATTGTCCTGGAGGACGAGGAAGGATCTCAGACGGATTTTCTCCTTCACCCGGGAGTTCCCCGGTCTCCATCCTCCAGGACTGCCAAGGAGGAACGACCACATGCGTAAACTGACCACTCATTCCAGATCCGGCCTGTTTTTGATGGAGATGATCCTCTCCATCTTGTTTCTTTCCCTCTCCTGTTCCGTGTGCATCCGGATTTTCTTTGCCGCCCACGTCAACCAGAAGAGGGCAAGGGAGCAAAACCACATCCAGGCTCTCGTCACCTCTTCCGGAGAGATCCTGGAGGGCACCGACGGCTCGCCGGAAGCCTTTCTAAGAGTGCTTCCCGGGGGAGAAAAAAAGGGAAGCTCCCTGTTTTACCACTACAATCGCAGCTGGGAGCCTTGTACCTCCGACAAGTTTTTTTACCGACTTGAGATCCGGTTTTCCCCGGAGCCCTCCCTGAAAAAAGCGAAGCTTCTCTTTTCTGACCGGGAGGATTCCCGCCTGTATGACCTAAGCCTCCAGTTTTGGGATCCCAGCGTAAAAAAGGAGGAGCAAGCATGAAGGAAAGAGAGCATTTACTTGTTACCACGGGAATCCCTTCCCTTTTTCTGATTTTTTCCGTGCTCGTTCTCGCAGTCCTCGCACTCTCCTCTCTGGGAGCCTCCAGATCGGATCTGAAAACCAGCCAGGTCTCCCTCCAGCAGACCACCGCATACTTTGAGGCCTGTGGACGAGCCTCGGATTTCTGCGCCCAGGCAGAAAAGGAGCTTACCGCCATCAAAAGGGATGCCCCCACCCCTGAGTACTTTTATGAAAAAGCGGCAGAATACTTTTCTCAATTTGAAGAAGCCGCATGGAACCCCGCCAACAAAACTGCCGTTTATCAAAAGACCTTTTCAGACAGACAGTCTCTCCGCATCGTCCTGTCTCCCACATTCAGCCAAAAGGAGGAGGGATGCCTTTCGATTCTGTCCTGGAACACCGCCGTCTCTGACCAATGGGAATCACAGGTAACCTTCCCTGTCATGAAAAGTCCCAAAAAGGAGGACTGACACAGGCGGCCTGATTTCCTCTGCCTGGTCAGTCCATGAAAAAGGAGTGTGATCTTATGGAACCGTCCATACCTGAATTTTTACAAACTGCCGCCCAGCAAAATGCCTCCGATATCTTTATCATCGCCGGCCGCCCCCTTTGCATCAAGGTCGATGGAAAACTGTCATATCTGGGGGAAAGGCTTATGCCCAGCTCCACCAGCGAGATCATACACCAGCTTTATGCCTTGGCGGACGGACGGGACATCGCCCCGTTTTTGGAAAGGGGGGACGATGATTTTTCCTTTTCTGTCCCCGGTCTTTCCCGTTTCCGGGTGAACGCCTACCGGCAGAGAGGCTCCCTGGCTGCCGTGATCCGGGTCATTGCATTCCAGCTCCCAGACCCTCCCCAGCTGAACATTCCTGATTCTGTCATGGAGATCGCCAATTTTACAAAGGGCATGATTCTGATCACCGGCCCCGCCGGAAGCGGCAAGTCCACCACCCTGGCCTGTCTCATCCACCGGATCAATCAGACCCGGGAGGGACACATCATCACCCTGGAGGATCCCCTGGAATACCTCCATCGCCACCAGCGCTGCATCGTCAGCCAAAGAGAGATCTGCACCGACACGGAGAGCTATCTTGCCTCTCTCCGGGCTGCGCTCCGTCAGAGCCCGGATGTCATCCTACTGGGAGAAATGCGGGATCATGAAACCATACAGACGGCCATGACCGCGGCGGAAACCGGTCATCTCGTCCTCTCCAGTCTCCATACCACGGGGGCTGCAAATACCATCGGCCGTATCATGGACGTTTTTGAGCCCAACCAGCAGCACCAGATCGCCATACAGCTTTCCATGGTTCTGCAGGCGGTTGTCTCACAGCAGCTGGTTCCCGACGTGGAAGGGCACAACATCCCCGTATTTGAGGTCATGCGCCTCACACCCGCCATCCGCAACATGATCCGCGACAACAAGGTCCACCAGATCGACGGAGTGATCTATTCCTCCGCCCAGGAGCAGATGCACTCCATGGACCAAAGTCTTCTGGAGCTTTTCCAAAATGGAAAGATCTCACGGGAGGTTGCCATTCAGCACGCATCCAACCCAGATATGCTGAAACGGAAGCTGTGACTCTCCACGAAGCTCCACCGCCTTTTTACCCTCATCCATCCCTCAAAAAACAAGCCTCTGAAGGAAGCTTTCCCAGCTCCTTTCAGAGGCTTTCTAATATTCTATGACCGGTTTCTCTTGATCCATGGCCCCACGGCGTAGCGGCTCTGCAGAAGCCTCCCTCCATTTTTCACAAAGGCTCTCACGTAATAGGTGTAGGTCTGTCCGGGTACGGCTTCGTCATCCAGACAGCTTCCCGTCCTTCCTTTGTTGATCCTGGCGATCCTCTGCCATCTTCCGCCCTCCTGTTTCCGATAGACAAAATATCCGTCGCTGTTTTTCTGGGTTTTCCAGGAAATGCGGATGCCCCCGGCCTCATTTTTCAGCGCCGTTACCCTCTGCCTCTCTCCGGAGGTTTTCCATTTGCCAGAGGTCCCATAGGAGCTCCTCATCATCTTCCCCCCGCTGTTCCGATAGGCGCGGACCGCATATTCGTAAACTCCGCAGGGTGCCGGCGTACTGTCCATATAGCTTCTGGCCTTCGAACTCTTCACCGTGGCGATGAGCTTCCATCTCTTCCCCTCAGCCCGACGGTAAACCAGATAGCCATGGGCTCCGGCAACCTTCTTCCAGTTCACCTTGTTTCGGACGCTTCCATAGCCCTTCACCGAAACCGCGGGAGCCGTCAGCACCGCCTTCCTGGAGACCGCCGGCGAATAGCCGCTGTAGGCCTTTCGGCCATTCAACAGGGAGTAGGCTCGAAGCTTGTAAGCATACTTCACCCCCGTCTCCGCCTTTTTGTCAGTCCAGGCAACTGTATCATACCCCACCGTGGCTGCTTTTTTGTATCTTCCGCCAGACTTTTTTCGATAAATCTCATAACCGGAAGCCTTGTCCGTCCCCTTCCAGGACAGTCCGATCCGGTTATAATCCTTGCTCACCGCCTTTACCTCTGTGGGCGCTCCCAGGTGCACCGCAGCTCCCATGGTCCTCGTGTGGGCCTTGATGCGCATACACATGTCGGACGGATAAAGATCACTCCATCCATAGCTTTTGGAGTACACAAAGCTCTGCTGAGGCGAAAGCCCCGCCTGAAAGCCTACCCAGCCATAATCTCCCTCCGTCTCCACCAGATAATCGATGGTGGTATTTCCCCGATTGGTGAGAACCACAGAATACAGGGTTCCCTGCATCAGCTCCACCTCCGGGATCGAAACCGTGGATATCCCGGCATAAGGCTGATAAAAGGAGACCGGCTCCGGATAAGCAGGGATCCCACTCTCCGGATCATCGGGGTCTGTCAGGTTGGTATACACCTGGATCCCAAAGCTGCTGATGTCACTGTGGGTGGCAAGCACCACCTCCCCCAGTACCTCTCCCTTCCCCTTCCCTGCGTTTGCATGGAAAATATTGGCCACCTTTGTGGCGGAAGAGGCGCCGGAACCCACCGATCTTGCCAGAGAAAAGCTGCTCAGGGCACTGGAGCCATCGTAAAAATAGTTGTTGGGATAGGCCGGACTGGTAGTTCCAGCCTCCGCCACAATGTTGTAGTTGGATTTATTCTCATAGGAAACATAAAAATATCCGTCGTCTCCCCACTGGGTTCCCCAGCTGTTTTTTGCGATCCATGCCCCGTCCCTCGTCACTCTCGAGGACGCTGGAAAATTTTCCTTGGGGTAGGCATCATCCCACCCCACCAACGTCACGGCATGGTTGGCCTTCCCCGCTCCATCGGAGCAACAGTAGGCACTTTTTTCCACGTTATAATACTGGACATCCAGCCACAGAGAAAGCCCTACCGCCCCATAGCTCAGTATCAGCTGCTTCATCTTGGCCACATCATAATCGGTAAACACGGCATCTGTCAGATACGCCGTCGTTCTATAGGCCAGTTCTCCTGCCGGTCTGGTGCGATAGCTTTGGGTGTGGGTGACATCTGTGGCATAGGGAGCCTCATACTCCAGTCCCATGCCGGACCAGGTGGACAAAAAGATGGATGCCAGCACCTGGTTCCCTCCCTCACGGTAGCTGTCGTATACCACATTGCGGTCGTTGGCGGTATTCCCAAGAGGATCGTCCATCCTGTTGGCAAAAAAATATGCCAAGTGCTCCTCAGACAGATCGTACAGTCCCAGCCCCTTCATCAAAAGAGAGGTTTCCAGGCCTGCCGCCGTGGTGAACGCCCAGCACATCCCGTAAGGCTTCTGGTTCTTCACATCGGTTGTGTAAACACCCCTTGTATCATATTTTTCCGGAAGAGCCTGCGCTGCCTCCCCGTAGGAACGGCTGCCGTTGATCCCTCCCAGATTGCTCCTGGGAGGCTCCGCACAGGAAATCTCCTTCAGGTTCTCCATGGGGAGCAGCTGCGCCTCAATCTCTTCCTGGGTCATTTCTGCGCCTTGCCCGGCCTGCCCTTCCTCCGTGCCGTCATCCAGAAGAGCCTCCATCTCTGGTGCCGTAAAAGGAGACGCCTCCTCTGACGGCCCGGCCTCCTCGGGGCCTCCCACAGCCGCCGCCTCCTCTGAAGGCTCCGGCACGTCCACAAGCCCCTCCGAAGCAGCGGCATCCTCATCCTCTTCCAGAAAGAAGGACTCCTCCGGTACGTCGGTAAACAGCTCTCCTGCGGCCACGGGAGCCTGCCCTGCTGCCAGTGATCCTGCCAGGAGCAGGCTGAGCACCTTGCCAATCATTGCCTTTGTTCTTTTTTTCATCAAACCTTCCTTTACTTGATCCTTAACTGCAAATAGCTTTCCAAAAAGTCAAGAAAAGCCTCCATCTGTTCTCTTGTTCCTATGGTGATCCTAAGGTAATTGTCGATCCTGGGCTTGTCAAAATAACGGACATAAATATGCTTTTCCCTAAGAGCTGCATACAGCTCCTTGGCCGGACAGGTATCATGGGTGGCAAAAATAAAGTTTGCCTTGGAATCCTGGAAGGAAAAGCCAAGAGCCTTCAGCCTCTCCTTCGTCCACTCCCTCGTCTCTATGATCCTGCGGCAGGTCTGTCCAAAATACGGCTGATCTCCCATAGAAGCGACACCTGCCAGAAGGGCCGTGCGGTCCATGGTATAAGAGTTAAAGGAATATTTTACGTCATTCAGATATTTGATGAGGAGAGGATTTCCGCAGGCAAAACCAATGCGCATCCCCGCCAGGGACCTGGATTTTGACATGGTCTGTATCACCAACAGATTGTCATACCGCTCAATAAGCGCAAGGGCCGAGCGCGCCCCAAAGTCCACATACGCCTCATCCACCATCACGACCACGTCTGGATTTTTCTGTAAGATCTCTTCGATCTCCTCCAGGGGCAGCTCCACTCCCGTGGGCGCATTGGGGTTGGGAAATATGATTCCTCCATTTTCCTGAAAATAGTCTTCTTTTTTTATGTGAAATTCCTCATCCAAGGGCGGACACTGGTACGGGATACGAAACAGCTCTGCCCATACGTCATAAAAGGAATAAGTGATATCAGGGAAAAGAATCGGCCGGGAGGAGTTAAAAAAGGTGAGAAAGCTCATGGCGATCACGTCATCAGAGCCCACCCCCACAAACACCTGCTCTTCCTTCAGGTGGTATGCATCCGCAATGGCCCGCACCAGATCTCCCGCCGTGGGATCCGGGTAAAGCCTTAAGACCTCCCCCGAGATCCCGCAAAGCGCCGCATCCACCTCCGGCGCCGGTGGATAAGGATTTTCATTTGTATTCAGCTTGATCATATCCGGCTGATTCGGCTGTTCGCCCGGAGTATAGGGCACCACTCTTCGGATGTTCTTTTCCCATGGTTTCATGACTGGTTTCTCCTCTTTCTCAAATGTATATGATTTCCCATTTTACCTATTTTCCAGAGGTTTGTCAATTTCCACCTTCCTTCCGTCTCTATTTCCAGGTCTCTCCCAGCCTTTTCGCATATTCCTTTACCCGATCCTCCAAGGTCTCCTCGCAGTCTGCATGGCTGATCCTCACAACGTATTCCCCCACCCGGACCAGCCCAGAATCCTTTACAATCTCCACATACTTCCGCCTCTGCTCCTCCCCCTCTATCTCCGAGATATCCACAAGGGTCTCAGGGTCTGCCTCCCGAATATCCGTTGGCTTCCTTTCCATCCCTTTTCCCTCCCTTCCATAGGACAGTTTATGGGGCGGGCAGCTCTCCTATGCCCGCAGGCAGCCCGAAAGCCACTATGGATTTTATTAGTGACTCATAAATTTGCTTATATCTTGTTTAACGAAAGTGATAACGATATAATCGTATCAAGCTCAGCAAAGAGCAAAAAATAATGGAGGTTGATTCTAATGAAAGTAAACGCTTATCTTGAGATCACGATGAAAATTGACGAAGCAAATCGTCCTGCTGCCGCCAAAGTTTATACCGACTACCGTCAGCCATTCCTTGACACCATCGAGGGAGCTCTGACAAAGGATCTTCTGATCCGCGACGAGGACGTTCAGGTTCTCCACGGCTTCGACAGCGCAGAGCACGCACAGGCCTATCTGTCCAGCGCAATGTTCCAGAACGACGTATTCGTAGGGTTAAAGCCTCTCTGGAGCGCCGATCCCGACGTAAAGATCTACACCGTTGCCTAATCAAGCGGAAGGCCAGCCTTCCCGGAGCGCCCAACCGCTCCGCCGCCCAGTGTACGCTCCCGTACACAGCGGTTTCCTAATTCTATAAACGCCGAGATAATAGTCAAGCCCGGAACTCATCCCGGCTTGGCTATTATTATTTTGAAGAAGCTAGACTTAGAGCCCTTGTCACTCTCTAATAACTGTTTTCGTTGCAGGAATCCTTTTCACTTTCCAAACCTCATTCTTTAGCCTTCTCAGCATCCAACGTTTTTGGATGCCCCATAAACAGTGATACTTTGTCTAATCCGGCCATCTCCTGCTCTCATACAAATTATTTTTCTCAAGTTCAGCGATGCAACTTTATAGCATGAACAGCCCTGTTTCTGACCAACTATCCTTACAGCGCTTCAAATAGCCCCCCTTCGCATATATCATATATTAATTCATCTTTTGCCCCTCTACCAAAAGAATCCCGAGCACCTGCTCAGGATTCTTTTAATGATATCAGAAACAACTACAAAATGACCTCTCGACTAATGATCTGTATGGGGATTTCATACCAGTACTTTTTAGGAGGCTGCATTTTGATCAGATAGTCAAATAACTGCCGAACAATTTGATATCCCTGTTCAGAAGCGTTCTGAGAGATAACAAAGTCGATAACCTGATCTTTAAGCAGCACTTCTGTTTCCGGCACCAAATCGTGGCTGATGATCTTAATTGGCCTGGTAACCCCAGAAACAGCCAACGCATTTTTTACTCCATCGCTTCCGCTTCCAGAAAGATAGAACCCCTGCAAATCGGGATATTTATTTAGATAACTCAATGCAATCTTGAAAGCCTCATCCCTTTTATCCTGATTTTCGCACACTTCTACAATTTCAATCCCGTTGCTGCTCTCATGCAGGCGTGTCTGAAATCCGCTAAGACGATCGGGATGACAGGACAATGTTTTGGAACTGATAATAATACCCACTTTTCCGCCCTGTGGAAGAAGTTTTTCCATCAAACCGGCCGCCACGGAACCTGCCTTCACGTGATTCTGGCCCACGTAACAGAAGCCCCTGATACTTTCTAGCGGAGAATTAAATGTAAGTATTTTAATCCCGTTATCCTGCATATCATTCAGCTTTTTGATGACTTGGGGATTATCTATGGGAATTAAGGCAATCCCAGCCACATTCAGGTTTTCAAATTCCAATAAAATGCTGATCAGTTCGGCGGGCTCCAAAGTGGTCGGCATTTTTACAATAACCTCAAAACCAAAGGGCGAAAACTCTTTCTGAGCTTTTTTTATTCCTTGCAGGAGAACCTGTATAAAAGGATTATATTCCGGAGTAGGAATGACACCTATTTTAATTGGGTTTTTACTTAAAACAAGCGCCTTTCCTATAGGATTAGGATGATAATCAACATTTTCCAGGATTGCCTGTATTCTCTCTCGAGTTTCTTCTTTTACTCCCGGACGCTTATGGATGACTTTGTCTACTGTGGCCCGCGATACATTTGCAAGCCTGGCAATTTCGTTGATGGTAACTGCCATAATGTACTTGTATGATAATTAGGAAGTTAATTATCACACGTTTCCTTTCTTTTAATATC
>JAUNJL010000014.1:32139-47344 GCA_030533315.1 Eubacteriales bacterium | reverse complement strand
GTTTCCTCCTAAACGGTGATATAGGTGTGTCTCTGCAAAGGGAGACTGCATTCGGGATGACAGTTTTTGGGTATTCCTGAGGGACTGCAGGCGCATCCCTTTAGGGGAGGGAGATCCCGCAGCCACGGCCCTATCTGTTATTTTGGGAGCGCTTTTTGCGGCTGAGGAAGGCCAGGAATCTTAAGATGGCAAAGCCGATCCCTGCGATACCCACAAAAAACAACAGTGAAAAATGAAGGGCCGTTTCCCGGCTGGCGCCCATTCGGATCAGGGTGAAGCCGTAGATCACGGAAAACAGGGCGGAGCAGAGGACGCTGACGGCGGCGTCGGAAAGGGGCGTGCTCTTCCACTTGGCGGCAGCGTCCCATGCGCCATTGTGGACTGTGACTCCGATGTAGGCCAGGCTTCCGGCCAGAAGGGCGGCTGTCTCCCCCAGGACGGCTCTGATATCGGCGGTCATTGCAAGCTGGAGCAGGATGGCTGCGGCACAGATGGCAAACATGAGGAGAAAAGCCGTGTTTCCCGCTTTGGCCACCTTTTCCTTTTCCAATTCGCTGTAATCCGCTACCTTTAACAGGGTGTCTTTCATTTCTTTGTCCATGTTCTCGCTTTTCCTTTCTCCATTCAGGATTTCTTTGATTTCAACGTCATAGTATTCTGCGATCTGGATGAGAATACCCAGATCCGGCATGTTGCGGCCAGTCTCCCAGCGGGAGACGGTCCTGGGAGTGACGCCAAAAATTTCGGCAGCCTGCTCCTGCGTTATGCCTGTGCCCTTTCGGAGCTCTTTTAAAAAGAACCCGATTTTTTTTAAATCCATGGTGTGGCCTCCTTTCTCCTGTATCTTAGCCTGAAATGGAGATAAAGTACACGACATAAAGGGAGAGATGCTGTATTTTCGGGGGTGGACACGAGATGTCCGGGTGCCGGCGCCCCCTTGCCAAAGCCCTCTCCTTGTCTCTTTTTAAGATACATCACAGGCTGGCCCGCTGTCAAAGGAATCAGGCTTCGCTTTTGCAGGAGAGGGGGTCGGAGAAAAGCCGGTTGCCAGAAAAGGGATTTTGTCATAAGATTATTTATGAGACAGATGTATGGCAAGGGGGAGATGCGTCCCTTGCAGACGATGCGTAGGATGTGTGAGGCGGGTCTTTCTCCAGGAAAGACCGAAGAGGTAGAGTAATGGAAAAACGACAGATACTAAAAAAATATTTTGGATATGACAGCTTTCGGGAAGGACAGGAGGCAATCATGGATCATATTCTGGCAGGCCAGGATGTGATGGCGGTCATGCCTACTGGTGCGGGAAAATCTCTTTGCTACCAGCTGCCGGCCTTGATGCTGCCGGGCATCACCCTGGTGATCTCGCCCTTGATCTCCCTGATGATGGATCAGGTAAAGGCGCTGAATGAGGCGGGGATCCATGCGGCCTATATAAACAGCTCTCTGACGGAAAATCAGATCGTGAAGGCGCTTCAGCTGGCGTCCCAGGGCCGGTACAAGATCATTTACGTGGCGCCGGAGCGTTTGGAGACACCCCGCTTTTTGGACTTTGCCTGCCATGGGGAAATCTCCATGGTCACGGTGGACGAGGCTCACTGCATTTCTCAGTGGGGGCAGGATTTCCGGCCCAGCTACCTGAAGATCGTATCCTTTGTTCGGATGCTTCCCAGGCGTCCCGTGCTGACCGCCTTTACCGCCACGGCCACGGAGAAGGTGCAGGAGGACATCCAGTGCGTGCTGGGGCTGGAAAATCCTTACGTGGCCGTCACGGGCTTTGACCGGGAAAATCTTTATTTTGAGGTGCAGAAAACGAGGGACAAAACGGGAAGGGTACGGGAATTTCTGGAAAAGCACCGGGAGGACAGCGGGATCATTTATTGTGCCACCAGAAAAAACGTGGACGAGCTGTATCTTTATCTGGAAAGGGAGGGATTCTCGGCTGGAAGGTATCATGCGGGGATGGGAAATGAGGAGAGAAAGAGTAGTCAGGAGGATTTTATTTATGACAGGACGAAGGTGATGGTGGCCACCAATGCCTTTGGGATGGGCATCGACAAGTCCAACGTGCGGTTCGTCCTCCATTTCAACATGCCCCAGAGCCTGGAGAATTATTACCAGGAGGCTGGAAGAGCCGGCCGGGACGGGGAGCCGGCGGAGTGCATCGTTTTTTATTCTCCTCAGGACGTGATGATCAATCAGTTTCTTCTGGATAATAAAGAGCAGAGAGATCTCTATACAGCGGAGGAACAGGAGCAGATCCGGGAGCAGGATATGGAGCGCCTTAGACGGATGACCTTTTATTGTACCACGAGAACCTGTCTTCGCAATTATATCCTGGATTATTTCGGAGAACAGGGCGCCCACCGATGTGGGAACTGTGGAAATTGTCTGGAGGATTTCGAGGAAATGAACGGTGCGGAGGCTGCGGCGGATGTGGTCCGGTGTGTAAAAGAGGTCCGCCAGAGGTTTGGCATTAACATGATTGCGGGCATCTTGCTGGGAGAAAACACGGCAAAGCTGCGATCCTACGGTTTGGAGACAAATTCCTGCTATGGGAAACAGAAAGGCCTGGGCCAGAGCCTGGTGAAGGAGACCATCTATACCATGGCGGAGCGAGGATATCTGACCTTTACGAAGGATAAATATGCGCTGGTAAGACTGACGGGGACCTCGGACAGCCTGCTGGGGGCGGAAGAACCCTTTCCCGTCTTTTACAAAAAGGACGAGGGCGGAGATCGAAAAAGGAGAAGAGAGCAGCAAGAAAGTCTTACCTCCAAGGGAATGGCGCTTTTCGAGGAGCTGCGGAAGGTGCGGACCAGCTGTGCCAGGGAGCGCTCCATTCCCCCCTACATGGTGGCGTCGGACAGGACGCTGCGGGACATGTGCGTGAAGCTGCCCTTCACCAGGGAAGAAATGCTGAATGTCAATGGAATGGGAGAGAGAAAGTATGAGCAATACGGAAAATTTTTTCTGGACTGTATCAAAAAGGAGACGGGAGGGGACAAGGAGGGCTATGCGATCCTTCCACAGGGTGGAGGCGGACCGGGGCAGCCGGAGGTCCCACTGACGGACAGGCGGATCAGAGGAGGGAGAAAAAGTGAGTTTTTCCTGACGCCTGAGCTGGAAGAAAAGCTTACCTATGGGCCGGAGCTTACCCTCAGCGATTTTGCGGCAAGGATCAACGATGCCAGGGACGAGGGAACGATGAAGCGGCTGACCATCAAGAAGATCAAGGAGAAGCTGATGGAGGAGGGCCGCCTGGAAGCCCGGTTTGTTAATGGACACAGCCAAAGCGTGGTGGCAGACAAGGGAAGGGAGATCGGACTGCGCGGGGAGGAGGCCATCAGCAAGGCGGGATATCCATATGAGATCCTGATATGTGAGGAAAAAGCGCAAAGATATATTGTACAGAGACTGAAAGGCGGCTGGCTGGAGGAATAGGCGGAATGCGGCGGAGGGCTCTGTTTGCATGTACGGCGGCTGGATGAGGGAATCGGGCCGGAAGCTCCGAAAATAGGAAAGGACGAAGGATAGAATCAAAATGGCTGGCAGATAGGATCTAGAGCCGGGAGAAACGGTAAGGCGCTGTGGAAAAAGACCTCATATGGAAAGAATAAAAAAGCTGCGGCCTACGGATGTCCCCTAAGGCGGCAGCTTTTCTTATGATGATAAACGAGATGAAAAAAGCGGATCTATATTTTCTGATCGGATTTATTTCTTTTTCTTGGGCTGGGCAGAAGCTTCGGCGCCTTTTTTCGTGCCATTGGCCTGGACGGACGCTTCGTCCTTGTCCTTTTTGAAGCGGGCAAAAAATCCTTTTTTCTTTTTCTTGGGAGCTTCCAGGGAGCCTCTCAAGCCCTTTACGCCCACAATGTACAGGCCGCTTACCTCAGCCTTGATCTCCTTTTTGACGGGGATCAGATCATATACCTTTTCATCGGCGATCATAATGGCGATCTTCGGGCCGACCTTGGCCTTCACGATGGGCAGCTTGGAACGGCGAAGCAGCTTTGGCGTCTGTTCGATCACCATCTGGGGAAGACCGGAATCCTTCAGGGGCATCCTTTTTTTGTCAATGACCAGCATGGAAACGGTCTGTTTGGTGGCTTCGATTTGGGCCTGCTGTTCCTCCTGCTTCTTCTGGGTCTTTTTGCCAAAAAAGTATAAGCCGACAAGCAAGGCTATGAGAACGACCAGAATAACGAGAAGGACGATGGTTACGGTATTCATATACGCATCCTCCTATGTGTGATGTATTTCTTTGGGCGCACAATGCGCAGCTTTTATTCTAGCATTTTTTTCCGAAAAAGGCAATCGTTAAAATTTCTGTTCGGAGCTCTGTTTTTATAATCTGATGGAAATTTTGGAGGGGAGAGGTTATAATGGAAGTGCGCATTACAGGTTAAAATGCTTTATTTGATATGGTTAAGTAAAAACACGGCAGATATTTAGGAGAAATACAGAAGGACAGAGGGAAGCATGAGGGAGATAAAACCAGGAATGAGGGGAGAAAAACAGCTGGATGACCAGCTTCGGCAGCTTGGCAGGCCGGATCCTGGTTTCTGGGAGGACGAGTCGGCCGACGGAAGTGAGGACGAAAAAAGGGAGCAGGCCTATTATGAAAGGCGCCGCATGGAAAGGCATCAGAGGATATTGCTCCGGCGAAAAAAAAGGAAAAGGAACCGGATTCTTGCGGCCGTTTGTGCGGCGGTTCTTTTGGCGGCCCTTTTGGGAGTTTTTTTTGGCAGGGAGATCCGCCGAGGACTTCCAGCCGGGCTCCAGGAAATGGTGGCTGGTATCAGAAGCGGCTCGGGAGAATGGGGGATTCCTGTGAGCAGCACAGGGACGGGTTCTTCCGGTCAGGGACGTTCAGGGTCCGATCCTGCTCCCGCCCCGGAACCGACGGCCGCCCCGGAGCTCACGCCGGAGCCGACGGCCACGCCCACGCCGGAGCCCACACCCACTCTGGAGCCGACGCCTACGCCAAAGCCGGAGGATCCAAGGAGGAAGGAGACCTTGAGAGGGGCAAAGGATCTGGCGGTGCAGTATGATTACGATGGCGCCATCGGGCTTCTAAAGGCTTATCCGGACCAGGAGGACGAAGGGATCCGCAGGGCCATCGCCAGGTGCGAGAAGAAGAAGGTCGCTTGTGTGGAATATCCCCTGGAGAAGATTTCCCACGTGTTTTTCCACACTCTGATCAACGATCCCTCCAGAGCCTTTGACGGAGACTACAAGGAGGGGGGCTATAATCAGGTCATGACCACCGTCTCTGAGTTTAACAAAATCCTACAGAGCCTGTATGACAGAGGATACGTGCTTGTGAGTCCTCACGACATGGCCGTGGTGAGGGAGGACGGAACCATGGAGCGGGGGCGGATCCTGCTTCCAGAGGGGAAGACGCCCATCGTCCTTTCTCAGGATGACGTGAGCTATTATCATTACATGGATGGAGACGGCTTTGCCAGCAAGCTTGTCCTGGACGAGGCGGGCGAGGTGAAGGCTCAGTACGTCCAGGAGGACGGCACGGTCCTGGTGGGAGATTACGACATGGTTCCCCTGCTGGAGACCTTTTTGAAGGAACATCCCGACTTTTCCTACCATGGACGGCGGGGGATCCTTGCCATGACCGGCTACAATGGGGTTTTGGGCTATCGGACGGATATTGCCTACAAAACCCGGGAGAATCTCCAGGACATCCAGCGAGAATTTCTGGATGCAAACCCGGATTTTGACTATGAGAATGAGGTTGCAAAGGCCAAGGCCGTGGCGGATGCCATGAAGGAAAAGGGCTGGGAGTTTGCCAGCCACACCTGGGGCCACAGGAATGCGGAGGCCCTCAGCGCCAGGGAGCTGAAGAAGGACAATAAAAAATGGGAGGCCTACGTGGCGCCTATCCTGGGAAAGACGGATATGATCATCTTTGCCTTTGGGGCGGACATCGGAGATTGGAAGGAATACACCATGGACAATGAGAAGTTTGCCTACTACAAGAGCAGGGGCTATCATTACTACTGCAATGTGGATTCCAACCAATACTGGGTGCAGATCACGGATCGGTATTTCCGGCAGGGACGGAGAAATCTGGACGGCTATCGGATGTACTACAATCCGGAGATGGTGGAGGACCTGTTTGACGTGTCGGAGGTATGGGACAGTTCCAGACCGGTGCCGGTACCGTCCATGCTGGACACGGAGGGAGAGAACGGCTGATCAGGGGAGATCCGGCTCGGCCGTCAGGGGCGCGGCCCAGGAGATCTGCCGGCGGAGCCGACCGATGGAGGAGCGCCTGCAGCGGGGCTGTGGCCCAATGTACTGGGCTGTCCATTTTCAGCAGTTGAAAAACGGCAGCCGCACAGGGAAAACAGCCCGCAGGATCGTAAGACCAGGCTTTCTTTTTTATGAAAAATGTGATAGCCTGTTGATGGAGAGGTTTTCCAGAGCGCCGAAAAAGGGGCGGCGCGGGGAGACCGGGCAGACAGACTTTGTGAAGGGAGTAGGAGATGAAAAAAAAGGTATGCATTGTCCTTTTGGCCATGTGCATGGCGCTGGCAGCAGGATGCGGAGAAGAAAACGAAATGGATACCACACAGACAGAGCAGACGAGCCAGGATGGGGCGGCTTCTTCCCAGGATGGGACCCGCCTTGTCTCCGTGGACAACGTGGAAAAATATATTACACTTGGAGAGTACAAGGGGATCGTGCTGGACAATTCTGTCCAGGTCACGGAGGAAGAGGTTGACGAGGCGATCCGGCGGCGTCTCCAGGACAGTATGGAGGAGGTCACCCAGAAGGGCTCCACGGTGGAAAATGGAGACATGGTGACGATCAACTATGTGGGCACGAAGGACGGAGTGGCCTTTGAGGGCGGTACGGCGGACAATTACGATCTTCTGGTGGGGAGCGGTCTGATGATCCCTGGCTTTGAGGAGGGGATCGTGGGCATGAAAAAGGGAGATACCAAGGACGTGACCGTTACGTTTCCCCCGGATTATCGGAGTACGGAGCTGGCTGGAAAGGAGGCGGTTTTCCAGATTACGCTGCTGAAGTTTCAAAGAGCGCCGGAGCTGACGGAGACATGGGTGGCAGAGAACACCCAGTCGGTCACCGTTGAGGAATACCGGGCGGTGATCCGGGCAGAGCTGGAGGAGGAAGCCAGGGTGCAGGCGGAGAACAGCCTGAGGGACACGGCCTGGCTGACGGTCAGCGGCAATGCGGAGGTGAGGGAGTACCCCCAGAGGGATCTGGAGGAGGCCGCAGCGGCCTTCCGGCGTCAGGCGGAGGAGTATGCTGGACAGGCGGAGATGGAGCTGGAGGATTTCGTGGAATCCCAGGGCATTTCCATGGAAGACTTTGAAGCGCAGGCTCAGCAGTATGCGCAGCTGAAGGTGAAGCAGAAGCTGGTGATCCAGGGGATCATGGACGCCGAGGGCATGACGCTGGAGGACCCTGAGAGCCTGGCCGTCCAGGAGAGGCTGGTGCAGGAGTACGGCGGCGGAGATATGGCGGGCCTGATCGATACCTATGGCCAGGAGGCCGTGGATGAGACCATCGGTCTTTTACGTGTCCAGGATTTTATAGTGGCAAACGCAAACATTGAGACGGGGACGCCGACGGCCTCCGGGGAGAATGGAAGTGCCGAGGGGGATGCCGGCCGGGTGGAGGGAGAGGCGGATGCAGAAAACGCCTCCTCTCCGGAGTCTCAGGAAAGTACGGAGGTGTCGTGATGATCATAAAGAATGGAGAAGTTTTTCAGGAGGATGGTACCTTCCAAAAGAAGGATCTTTACATCGAAGGGCATATGCTGGCAGAAAGAGAAGAGCAGGTTTCGGATCAGGAGGTGATCGACGCAGGGGGGCTTTTGGTCATTCCAGGGCTGGTGGATATCCACAGCCACGGAGCGGCTGGCCACGATTTTTCTGATGGAGATACGGAGGGCTTAAGGCGCATCCTCAGATACCAAAGGGAACATGGGATCACATCCTATTGTCCCACCTCCATGACGCTTCCCTCCCAGGAGCTGAAAGAGATTTTTGCCACGGCAAAGGAGGCTGCGGACGACAGGGAGGGAGCGGTGATCCGAGGCATCAACATGGAAGGTCCCTATCTGGACCCAGGGAAGAAAGGTGCCCATGTGGAGTCTCACATTCGCCGTCCGGATGCGGCGGATTTCAGAGAACTGAATGAAGCCAGCGGTCACATGGTAAAGCTGGTGACGCTGGCGCCAAATGTTGAGGGCGCAATGGAATTTATTGATCAGGTGCATGAGGAGGTCTGTGTCTCCCTGGGCCATACGGGGGCGGATTATTCCACGGCGGCGGAGGCCATGAGGCGGGGAGCCCATCATATCACCCACCTTTACAATGCCATGCAGCCCTTCGGGCATCGGGAACCGGGCCTGATCGGTGCGGCCCTGGACGATCCCTTGTGTATGGTGGAGCTGATCTGTGACGGTCTTCACATCCATCCGTCGGTGATACGGTCCGCCTTTTCCATGTTTGGACCGGAAAGGGTGGTGCTTATCAGCGATTCCATGATGGCTGCCGGCATGGAAAACGGAACGTATCAGCTGGGAGGACAGGAGGTTACCGTGAAGGACCGCAGGGCGACCTTAAAGGACGGTACCCTGGCAGGTTCGGCCACCAATTTGTTCGACTGTATGAGGACGGCGGTTTCCTTCGGGATTCCCCTCAGGGATGCGATCTTTGCCGTTTCCAGGAATCCCGCAAAAAGCATTGGGATCTATGATCAGGTGGGCTCTCTGGTGCCGGGCAAGGAAGCGGATGCCCTTCTTGTCACAAAGAGTCTGGAGCTGGTTTCGGTCCTGTAAATAAAGAAAGCTGCAGATTACAGATAAAAAGACGCCATGGATTATAGTAGGAATCAGCAGTAGGATAAAATTGGAAAACAGGGATTTTGCAGAAATTGAAATGAGGGTTCAAATGGACAGAAGAGTTGTTCGTGAAAGGGTTCGGAAAAAAAGGCGTCAGATGAGGAGGAGAAAAATCATCCGGCTGGCGACCTACGCAGCTGCGATGGTGCTGGCTGTGGTCTTTGTGGTGCGGGGGATCATCCTTCCGATTGCCCGCCGGATAAGCGGCAAGGACGCTTCTCAGCGCGTGGAGGTTCAGGCAAACGCGGCCATGGCAGATCCCAATACGGCCATCCGTCAGCCGCTGAAGGGGGAAGGGGACGTGGGAAAAATTTCCCAGCGGACGGTGGGCTGGCATATGGATGAGGAGGGACGCTGGTACCAAAATCCAGACAGTACATATTACGCATCGGGTATCCAGGAGATTGACGGCGTGAAGTATTGCTTTAACGACCAGGGCTACGTAAAGACCGGGTGGGTCACCATTGATGCCAAGGATTATTATTTTGATTCTCAGGGGAATTATGACCCCACCCAGAAGAGGACGCTGCTTGCCCTGACCTTTGACGATGGGCCGGGGGCTTACACCGACGAGCTTCTGGATTGCCTGGAGGAGAACAACTCCCGGGCGACCTTCTTTATGCTGGGACAGAACGTGGAGAATTACCAGAGCACGGTAAAGCGCATGGCGGAGATGGGCTGCGAGATCGGGAGCCATTCCTGGGATCACCAAAATCTGAGAACCCTGGATCAGGGCGGGGTCAAAAAGGAGTTCGAGGATACGGATGACGCCCTGATCCGGGCCTGCGGGCAGCCAGCCTCCGTGGCGAGGGCGCCCTACGGCGAGTGGGATCAGAATATTGTGGAAACGGTGGGGAAGCCCTTCTTTATGTGGAGCACGGATTCCAGGGATTGGGAATTTAAGGATGCGCAGAGGGATTACGACTCCGTGATGGGAGGAGACTTGACGGACGGCTCCATCATTTTGATGCATGACATCCACCAGCCGACGGTGGAGGCGGTGAAGAGATTTTTGCCGGAGCTGGTGGAACAGGGCTATAAGCTGGTGACGCTCAGTGAGATGGCTGCGGCAAAGGGCGTTGCCCTTCAGACGGCTTCCTACTCGGATTTTTGGCAGAGCTCCATTGACGCCGGGAGGGTCCCCGGAGCCGGAGGAGGCGAAGAGAGCGCGCCGGAGGAGGTGTCTGATGGCAGCGAGGAGACCTACAGCGACGGTGAGGGGGATCCCGGTGTCTCCGATGGCTCTGAGACGGGAGGCGAGTACAGCGACGGCTGAATTTGCCGGTTCTTCTGGGTGCTGAAGGATCGGTTGCCCTGGGGGCTTTGGACGACGGAGCTTTGGGACAGGGATAAAGGACGGGAAATGCACACAGCAGAGAAACGCCGAATAAGGCGGCTCTGCCTGTGTGCATTTTTTCGTGAAAGCAATTTCCGATTCCCCTCCGTTTTAGATTGACGGAAAGAATCCATATTGGTATAATGGCTTTAGTTGATTGTCCGAAAGTTCGTTTGAAAAAGAGGGGATTTTTGGATAAATAGCCAATAATATTGCGATCAGGAGGACGTCATATTGGGCAGATGGTATGAAGAAGCGGTGTTTTATCATATGTATCCCATTGGGATGACCGGGGCACCTAGGAGAAATGAGCAGGAGGAGGTGACTCACCGTTTCCCCGAGTTGGAGGAGTGGATCCCGCATATTGAGAGTCTGGGCTGTACAGCCATTTATATAGGACCGTTGTTTGAGTCGACCTCCCATGGATATGATACCAGGGATTACAAGCTGGTGGACCGGCGCCTGGGGGACAATGAGGACTTTAAAAGCTTTGTCAAGGCGGCACATGAGAGAGGCATCAGGGTGGTGGTTGACGGGGTGTTTAACCACACGGGGCGGGAGTTTTTTGCCTTTCAGGACATTCAGAAAAACAGAGAAGGCTCCCCCTACTGCTCTTGGTTCAAGGGCATCAATTTCGGCTGGGATTCCCCCTACCACGATGGCTTTGGCTACGAGGCGTGGAGGAATTGCTTTGAGCTGGTGAACCTGAATTATTGGGAGCCGAGGGTGCGGGAGTACATCTTGGGAGTGATCGGCTTCTGGATTGATGAGTTTGACATCGATGGGATACGCCTGGACTGTGCGGATTGTCTGGAGTTTTCTTTTATGGAGGAGATGCGCCGCTATACGGATGGCAAAAAGGCGGACTTTTGGCTGATGGGTGAGGTGATCCATGGGGATTACAGCCGCTATGTAGGTGCGGACAAGCTGAACAGCGTGACCAATTACGAGCTTCATAAGGGGCTGTACTCCGGGCACAACGATCACAATTACTTTGAGATCGCCCATACCATCCGCCGCGAGTTTGACCAGAATGGGGGAATTTACAGGGGGATGAAGCTGTATTCCTTCGTGGACAACCACGACGTGGATCGGATCGCCTCCAAGCTTCGCATTCCGGAGCATATTTATCCCGTGCACACGCTGCTGTACACCCTTCCGGGGATCCCCTCCATCTATTACGGCTCCGAGTGGGGAATCAAGGGAAGGAAGGAGGGGGCGAATGACGATCCTCTCCGCCCGGCGGTAAAACTTAGAGAAGCTCTGGAACATCCCGATGATCCAAGGCTTCTTGCCTGGATCAGGACCTTGGGAGAGATCCGAAGAGAACAGCCGGCGCTTCAGGAGGGCCGCTATCAGGAGCTGCTCCTGACCAACCGTCAATATGCTTTTGCCAGGATCCTGGGGGACTCTGGCGTGATCACGGCGGTGAACAACGATGACAAGGAAGCACAGATGAACATCCGGCTTCCCCTGGGGGGAAAGGTGCTGCGCAACCTTGTGACAAAGGAGGAGCTTCAGGAATCGGAGGGATGCCTGAAGGTGGTGCTTGCGCCAAACGAAAGTCTCCTGGCTGCGATGGAATAGGGGGATTTTTCCGAGAAAGCTGTTTTTTGCGGTCCTGCGGTCAACGGCCGTAAAGGTGTGCGGGAATGGGAGATTAGCCGGACAAAGGGCTGTCGGGGATGTGCATTTCCGCTGCCTTCCTGCGGTCAGGGCGGGTCGGATGGATTGCTGCAAAATATATCACTCTTAGGGAGGTATTTCACATGGGAGAGAGACTGCGTTTTACAGAGCTGGACCAGTATCTGTTTGGCCAGGCGACGCATTATGACATCTATAAAAAGCTGGGGGCGCACCCGACGACCTATCGCCGGAGGGATGGCGTTTATTTCGCCGTTTGGGCGCCGAATGCCAGGTACGTGTCCGTGGTGGGGGATTTTAACGGATGGGATATCCAGGCGAATCCCATGACGAAGACAGGCCCCATCGGCGTCTACGAGGTGTTTGTCCCAAAGGCCGAGGTGGGGCAGCTTTATAAGTTTTACATTGAGGGAATCAACGGCGAGCCCCTTTACAAGGCGGATCCCTATGGGAACGCCGCTGAGCTCCGGCCGGGAACGGCTTCTAGGATCGCAGACATCGGCGATTATGTGTGGAAGGATGATACCTGGATGAAAAACAGGCCGAAGTTTGATGAGAAAAAACAGGCCATGGCCATCTATGAGGTGCATCCCGGTTCCTGGATGAAGCATCCCAAAACAGATGAAAATCCCGAGGGCTTTTACAATTACCGGGAGTTTGCCGTGAAGCTGGCAAAATACGTGAAGGATATGGGTTATACCCACGTGGAATTGATGGGGATCGCTGAGCATCCCTTTGACGGTTCCTGGGGATATCAGGTGACCGGATATTATGCGCCCACCTCCCGCTACGGGACGCCCCAGGGTTTCAAATACATGGTGGATTACCTCCACCGGCAGAAGATCGGCGTGATCCTGGACTGGGTTCCGGCGCATTTCCCCAGAGATGCCCACGGCCTTGCAGGCTTCGACGGCACGGCGGTTTACGAGCACGCAGACCCCCGTCAGGGCGAGCACCCGGATTGGGGTACCAAGATTTACAATTATGGCCGCGCGGAGGTAAAAAACTTCCTGATTGCAAATGCGCTTTTCTGGGTGGAGGAGTGCCATGTGGACGGTCTTCGGGTGGATGCGGTGGCCTCCATGCTGTACCTGGACTATGGGAAACGGGACGGACAGTGGGTGGCAAACAAGTACGGCGGAAATAAGAACCTGGAGGCCATTGAGTTTTTCAAGCATCTGAATACCGTGGTTCTGGGAAGGAACCATGGGACGGTGATGATCGCCGAGGAGTCTACCGCGTGGCCCATGGTCACCGGAAAGGCGGAGGACGACGGCCTTGGCTTTTCTCTGAAATGGAACATGGGATGGATGAACGACTTTCTGGAATATATGAAATGTGATCCCTATTTCCGAAAATACAACCACAACAAGATGACGTTTTCCATGACCTATGCCTACAGTGAGAAATACGTGCTGGTGATCTCCCATGACGAGGTGGTGCATCTGAAATGCTCCATGGTAAACAAGATGCCGGGAGAGCTGGATGATAAGTTTAAAAATTTAAAGGCCGCTTATGCCTTTATGCTGGGGCATCCGGGCAAAAAGCTCCTCTTCATGGGGCAGGATTTTGGGCAGCTTCGGGAGTGGAGCGAGGAGCGGGAGCTTGACTGGTATCTGCTCAGTGAGGAAAACCACAGGAACCTTCAGGATTTTGTGCGGGATCTTCTTCATCTGTACAGAAAATATCCGGCTCTGTACGCCATGGACAGCGATCCCGAGGGCTTTGAGTGGATCAACCCGGATGACGGCGACAGGAGCATTTTCAGCTTTGTGCGAAAATCTCCCACGAAGAGGAACAATCTGCTGATCGTATGCAATTTTACGCCGGTAGACCGCCCGGATTATCGGGTGGGTGTTCCCAGAAAAAAACAGTATACGCTCATTGTCAATGAAAACGGTATGACGGAGAAGAAGGTGTTCAAGGCAGAAAAACAGGATTGTGACAATCGCCCATTCTCCTTTGCCTATCCGCTGCCCGCCTACGGGGTGGCGATCTTCCTGTATTGATGGAAATCAGAAAGAACCATTGCATTTTCCAAAAAACTGGGTTATAATGAGCGCGGACTGGAAAAGCAGCTAATGGTGATACGGGCGCCTTGTTTTCCTGGGAAATGGGATGGCGGGGCCTGTATGAAGGAAAGGAGTAATTTCACATGAAGGTATCGAACATTAAAGACATTGAGAAGTTTTTTGACGTGATCGACAGCTGCAAGGGCAAGGTTGAGCTGGTTACCGGTGAGGGGGACAGGCTGAACCTGAAATCCAAATTGTCTCAGTATGTATCTCTTGCAAATATTTTCTCCAATGGCGAGATCCCGGAGCTGGAGATCGTGGCATATGAGAAAGACGATATTGACAAGCTGATGAGCTTTATGATCAACGGTTGATGAAAGGATGAGGCCGAAGCGCCGCAGCCTTGGCTTTTTCCTCTGAGGATTGGCCGGAGGCTTTGGCTGTCTGCGGGTATCCGCAGACGACTGTATGAGAAGTGAGGTGGGGATGTGACCAGGTCATGTCCCCATGTTCATCTATATTTTGGGATAGACAACCAGGGGGCCGAAGGGCTTCCTGGTCGATCTGCGTTTGAAAGGAGTCATGTTTTATGGTAAAGATTGATATTATTTCGGGCTTTTTGGGAGCTGGAAAAACCACACTGATCAAAAAGCTCCTTACGGAAGCTTTTCAAGGAGAGCAGGTGGTTCTCATTGAGAACGAATTTGGTGAGATCGGGATTGACGGCGGTTTTTTGAAGGAGGCGGGTATCCAGATCCGTGAGATGAACTCCGGCTGTATCTGCTGTTCTCTGGTGGGAGATTTCGGTGCATCCTTGAAGGAAGTGGTGTCCAGATATCAGCCGGACCGCATCCTGATCGAGCCCTCCGGCGTGGGCAAGCTGTCGGACGTGATTAAGGCCGTGCAGGATGTCTCCTGCGAGGAGGAGCTGGCACTGAACAGCTATACCACGGTGGTGGATGCCAAAAAGTGTAAGATGTATATGAGGAATTTTGGGGAGTTCTTCAATAACCAGGTGGAGTATGCGGGGGCCATCATCATGAGCCGCACGGATATCGTGGATGAGGAGAAGGCGAAAAAGGCGATGGAGCTTTTGCGGGAGATCAATCCGAAGGCAGCCATCATCACCACGCCAATCGAGAAGCTGGATGGCCGGAAGCTGCTGGAGGTGATGGAGCATCCGGTCTCTCTGGAAGAAGAACTGCGCAGAGAGGAGGAGCACCACCGCCACGAGCATCATTACGGTGACGAGGAGTGCGGATGCGGTCATGAGCATCACCACGAGCACCACCATGGTGACGAGGAGTGCGGATGCGG
>JAUNJL010000014.1:24011-32039 GCA_030533315.1 Eubacteriales bacterium | reverse complement strand
GGTGTACCATGATGTCCGGCCAGGGCCGGACAATAAGGAGGAAACATGGATGATGTGAGGGTTCCGGTTTATTTGATTACCGGATTTCTGGAAAGTGGAAAAACGACTTTTTTGAGCTTTACCCTGGATCAGGACTATTTTCGGATTGATGGGAAGACCCTTTTGATCCTCTGCGAGGAGGGGGAAGAGGAGTACGATACGAAAGCTCTTGCAAAGAGAAATACCGTGGTGGAGATCATTGAGAAGGAAGAAGACCTGACCACGGAGCGGCTGGAGGCCATGGAGATCATCCATCAGCCGGAAAGGGTGGTAATGGAATACAACGGCATGTGGCTGGTGAGCAAGCTGGAGCAGATGAAGCTCCCCCAGGGCTGGGGGATTGAGCAGCACATTACCTGTGCCGATGCCAGCACCTTTCAGGTATACATGACGAACATGAAGTCCATTTTTATGGACATGGTGAGGAATGCGGACATGGTTGTCTTCAACCGGTGCCGGCAGGGGGATCCCCTGGCGAACTTTCGAAGGAGTATCAAGGTGAACAATCAGCGGGCAGAGGTGATCTTTGAGGATGAGGAGGGTGAGATCGAAGACATTTTCGGGGACGAGCTGCCCTTTGACCTGGAGGCTCCCGTGGTGGAGATCATGCCGGAGGACTATGGAATCTGGTTTGTGGATGCTATGGACCACCCGGAGACCTACGTGGGAAAAACTGTCCGATTTAAGGGACGCATTTTGAAGCCGAGAGGCATGGGAAGCCGCTTCTTCGTCCCGGGACGCACGGCAATGACCTGCTGTGCGGACGACACCACGTTTTTGGGATATGTGTGCAAAAGCGAGAATGCTCCCTCCCTGAAGGAGGGGCAATGGGCGGAGATCACGGCGAAGGTGGCCTTTGAGCGGCGGATGGAATACCAGGGGGAGGGCGTGGTTCTGTATGCGCAGTCCGCAGAGCCCTGTGCTCCCCTGGAGGAGGAAATGGTGTACTTTAATTGACGCAGCTGTGAAGCGATGCCGGCGCAAGAGAAGACAATGGATCGGAGATGAGTATGTATTTAATTGTTGGATTGGGAAATCCAGGCAGACAGTATGAGGCCACACGCCACAACGTGGGCTTTGACGCCATTGACTGCCTGGTGGAAAAACATCAGGTTCCCCAGAGCGGGGTAAAGTTCCATGGAATGTACGGGAAGGGGATCATCGGAGGGGAAAAGGCCATTCTCATGAAGCCTCTTTCCTACATGAACCTAAGCGGCGGTCCTGTGCGGGATATGGCCGGCTTTTTCAAGATCGACCCGGAGAAGGAGCTGATTATCATTCAGGACGATATCGACCTGGATCCGGGGCAGATACGCATTCGCAAGCAGGGGAGCGCCGGCGGGCATAATGGGCTGAAGGACATTATCCAGAAGCTGGGGACCGACAAATTCCTCCGCATCAAGATCGGGGTGGGCGCCAAGCCTCAGGGGTGGGATCTGGCGGATCATGTCCTGTCCCGTTTTACCCCCTCGGACCGGAAGCTGGTGGATGAGGTGATTCTCCAGGCGGCGGAGGCGGCCGAAAGAATCATCAAGGACGGCCCGGAGGCGGCGATGAATGAATACAACCGTAAGAAGCCGAAGGCCTGATGGGGCTGGCTTCTTTGCTTACAGGAGGGATGCATGGGCACATTTACACAGCCGCTGAGAAATCTTGCGGAGTTTGAAAAAATACAGAAGGCGATAGAGAGGGGCAGCGGCGTTTTGCAGGTCACGGGCTGCATCGAGTCTCAGAAGGCGCATTTGATCTACGGGCTTTCTCAAATGACCTCCTTTCGCTTGGTCCTAGCCGGGGACGAGCGCCAGGCGAAGGAGATCTATGAGGACTATCGGTTTTATGATAAAGACGCCCTTTTTTACCCGGCAAAGGATCTTCTGTTTTTTCAGGCGGATATCCAGGGAAATCTTCTCATACGGCAGAGGATGCAGGTGGTAAAAGCTCTGCTGGAGCGGGAGGAGGCGACGGTTTTTACCAGCATTGACGGCTGCATGGATTTTCTTTCTCCTCTCAGGGAGATCGAAAACCGGCGGCTCCACTTCTTTAGCGACAGTGTCATCCAGATAGACGCCTTCAAAAAGGCCCTTGTGGATCTGGGGTACCAGCGCACCGGGCAGGTGGAGATGCCGGGACAGTTTGCCGTCCGGGGCGGAATCGTGGACATTTATCCGCTGACGGAGGAAAATCCGATCCGCATAGAGCTGTGGGGAGATGAGATCGACTCCATTCGCACCTTTGACGCAGAGAGCCAGCGTTCCCTGGAAAACCTGGAGGAGGTCCTGATTTACCCGGCGGTGGAGCTGACCGGAAAAAAGGACATGGTTTCCTTTTTGGATTATTTCCCCCAGGAGGATACCCTGATCTTTTTGGACGAGCCCAATCGGCTTTTGGAGAACGGGGAGGCCGTGGAGGAGGAATACCGGCAGAGCTGTATGCACCGGGCGGAGAAAAGCGGACAGACCCTTCCGGAAAAGTGGCTGTCCACTTTTTGGGACATCCAGAAGGCGCTGAACAAACGGTGCTGTATCTCTCTTTCCTCTCTGGAGCCGAAAAAGTCGGGCTGGAGGTTTACAGAATCCTGTAATCTCCAGGTACAGTCGGTGAACTCCTATAACGCAAGCTTTGAGCTGTTGGTAAAGGATCTTTTCAAGTACAAAAAGCAGGGCAGCCAGATCGTGCTCCTGTCCGGTTCCCGCACCAGGGCGGAGCGCCTCGCCAGGGATCTTCAGGAGGAGGGATTGTCAGCCTTCTACAGCCTGGATCTGGAACGCGTGCTACAGCCGGGGGAGATCATGGTGACCTACGGCCACGCCAGGAGGGGCTTCGAGTATCCCCTGGTAAAGTTCGGGGTGATCACGGAAACGGATATCTTCGGTCAGGAGCAGAAGAAAAGAAAGAAGAAAAAAACCTACAAGGGAAACCGGATCCAGGATTTTGCAGAGCTTTCCATCGGTGATTACGTGGTTCATGAAAAGCACGGTCTGGGGATCTACAAGGGCATCGAGAAGGTGGAGGTAGATAAGATCGTCAAGGATTATATCAAGATCCAATACCGGGACGGCAGCAATCTCTACATCCTCGCGACCCAGCTGGATGCCCTCCAAAAGTATTCTGGGGGGGATGCGGCGAAGCCGCCAAAGCTGAACAAGCTGGGAACCCAGGAGTGGAACCGGACCAAGACAAAGGTGCGGGGGGCCGTCCGGGACATTGCCAGGGAGCTGGTGGAGCTGTACGCCATCCGGCAGGAAAAGGAAGGCTATGTCTGTGGGCCGGACACGGTGTGGCAGAAGGAGTTTGAGGAAATGTTTCCTTATGAGGAGACGGAGGATCAGCTGGCTGCCATCGAGGACACCAAGCGGGACATGGAAAGCAAGAAGATCATGGATCGTCTGGTGTGCGGGGACGTGGGCTACGGCAAGACGGAGATCGCACTGCGGGCGGCCTTTAAGGCGGTTCAGGAGAGCCGGCAGGTGGTCTATCTGGTACCCACCACCATCCTGGCCCAGCAGCACTACAACACCTTTGTCCAGCGGATGAAGGAGTTTCCCGTGCGGGTGGAGCTGCTTTGCCGGTTCCGTACCCCTGCGCAGCAGAAAAAGGCCATAGAGGATCTGAAGAAGGGGCAGGTGGATATTGTGGTCGGTACTCACCGAGTGCTTTCCAAGGATGTGGTGTACAAAAACCTGGGGCTTTTGATCATTGACGAGGAGCAGCGCTTTGGGGTGGCGCACAAGGAGAAGATCAAGCAGCTGAAAAAGGACGTGGACGTGCTGACCCTGACGGCAACTCCCATCCCCCGGACTCTTCATATGAGCCTGATCGGTATTCGGGATATGAGCGTTTTGGAGGAGCCGCCCATGGATCGTATGCCGATCCAGACCTATGTGATGGAGTTTGACGAGGAGACGGTGAGGGAGGCGATCAGCCGGGAAATGCGGAGAGGGGGCCAGGTGTACTATGTGTACAACCGGGTCAATGATATCGATGAGGTGACAAACCGGATCCGGAAGCTGGTTCCGGACGCACGGGTGGATTTTGCCCATGGACAGATGAGCGAGCGGGAGCTGGAGCAGGTGATGTACAGCTTTATCAACGGGGAGACGGATGTGCTGGTGTCCACCACCATCATCGAGACCGGTCTGGACATTTCCAACGTGAATACCATGATCATCCACGATTCCGACCGCTATGGACTTTCTCAGCTGTATCAGCTGCGGGGAAGAATCGGGCGTTCCAACAGGACGGCTTATGCCTTTTTGATGTACCGCCAGAACAGGATGCTGAAGGAAACGGCGGAAAAACGCTTGGCTGCGATCCGGGAGTTTACGGATCTGGGAAGCGGATTTAAGATCGCCATGAGGGATCTGGAGCTGAGAGGCGCCGGGAACCTTCTGGGCGCTCAGCAGCATGGTCACATGAATGCGGTGGGGTATGATCTTTACTGCAAGATGCTGAGTGAGGCGGTGAAGGAGGCCAAGGGTATCCACACCATGGAGGATTTTGAGACAACCATTGACATGAACATGGATGCCTTTCTCCCGGACTCCTATATCAGCAATGAGTTTCAGAAGCTGGATATCTATAAGCGGATCGCAGGGATCGAGACGCAGCAGGACTATGACGACATGCTGGAGGAGCTGATAGACCGGTTCGGGGAGCCCTCCAAGGCAGTGCTGAACCTGCTGGCCATTGCCCGGCTGAAGGCCCTGGCCCACCAGGCCTACGTGACGGAGATCAAGCAGACGGACAGCAGCACCTGCCGGATCACCCTGTATGAGAAGGCCCGACTGAACCCGGCGGGGATACCGGCCCTTCTGGGGGAGTACAGAAGAGCTCTGCAGTTTAAAAATGAACAGGAACCTAAGTTTTTCCTGAAGACCTCTGGAAAGATGGTGGAGGCCCTGTCGGATTTTGCAGAAAAGCTTTTGGGACTGGTGGAGGAGTAGAGGCTGGAAAGTCCTGGCGGAACCGCCCTCCCCAATATGTGAAATAAATATGCTTTTTTGTGATTTTTCTTGCCCTGGGAGAAAAAAAAGATTATACTCATAACAGCGCAGTTTTGCATAGAAAGAGAATATGTACTGTCTGACAAGGATATTTGCAGGCAGTCGGCTTGGAGGAAGAGATGAAAGAATTGACAAAGAGAACCGCCGCAGCGGCCCTGGCAGGGGTTTTGGCAGCAGGTATGCTGGCCGGCTGCGGTGGGAAGAAGCTGGATGGAACGAAAACGGTGGCCACGGTAAATGGAACCGAGATCCCCATGGGGGTGGTAAGCCTTTATGCGAGGCAGCAGCAGGCTCAGACTGCCGCCTTGTACATGCAGTTTATGGGAAGCGCAGATAATATCTGGAATCAGACTGCGGATTCGGAAAGCGGCGAGACCTATGGTGACCAGGCGGTGCGTCAGTCTCTGGAGCAGGTACAGCTGATGTGCATTATGAAGGAGAAGGCGGCCGATTATGGCGTGGAGGTCACAGAGGAGGAAGAGAGCGCCATGGCAGAGGCGGCAAAAGCCTTCATGGAAGCCAATGACGAGGAGACCCTGGAAGCCCTGGCGGTGACGGAGGATCAGGTCAGGATGCTTTTGGAGTTGGAGACTTACCGCGAAAAGATCCACGAGCCTATTTTGGAGGAGGCGGATATCCAGCTTACGGATGAGGAGATCCAGCAGTCTTCCTTTACCTATGTGAGTATTTCCACCGCAGGAGAGAACCTGACGGAGGAGGATATAAAGAAAAAGAAGGAGCAGGCCCAGAAGATCCTGGATCAGATGCTGGAGGATCCCAAGGCGGATATGGATGAGATCGCAAAGGCCGAGGATGAAGGCTACAGCGCTTTGACAGGAAGCTTTACCACCAATGAGACGGAGGATCAGGATCTTCAGACGACGGCCTACGCCCAGGAGGTTCTTGAGGCCCTGCACACCTTGAAGGAGGGAGAGGTTTACCCGGAGGTTGTGGAGACGGAGACAGGTGAGTATGTCCTGCGCCTGGATGAGGAGTTTGATCAGGATGCCACGGAGTCCAAGAGATCGTCAGTGACAACCACCAAGGAGAACGCTTATTATGCCGAGACCACGGAGAAGTGGCTGGAAGAGGCGGATGTGACTACTGATGAGAAGGCTTTGAAAAAGCTGACCATTACGGATCAGCATATGTTTACCTTCAAGGAAAAGGAGGCTCCGGAGACGGAGAACGAGGATGAGGATTCTGATGAAGCCCAGGACGCTGAGGAGTTAGAGGCGATCGAAGCGGAGGATGCCGAGGCAGAGGATGCTAAGGAAGAGGAAGCTGAGACGGAAGAAGCCGAAACTGAGGATGCCGAGGCGGAGGAGGACAAGGAGTCCGGCGGTCCGGAGGACACGGAAACGGATGAGGAGAAGAGCAGCAGCACCTCCACAGACGTTCAGGTGGAGGAGGAGCCGGAGGAATAAGGCTTTTAGGCCGAGATTCATACAGAATATTCGCATAAGATAGAAGAGCAGAGCAGGATAGCCGGGACTATTTTGCTCTGCTTTTGTTTGGGGAGATGGCGGAGGGAAATCTTTTTCGTCCGCTGAAGGGAGGTCACGCTTTTTAGAGGACGAGCCGTGGTGAAGAGGCAGACGGTTAGTCAGCGATACATAGACCGCCGGTGGTGGGAGCGTGGGGAGAGGGCAGTGCGGCCACGGCTTGCCGTCTGGATACAGGCGGAGGATCTCGTGGACGGGATCTTTTTTGATCAGAACACAAAAAAGACCGGAGTCCTTGATATCACACAAGAACTCCGGTACCCCTGCCAAGAGTCGAAGCGACGGGATTCGAACCCACGGCCTCTGCGTCCCGAACGCAGCGCTCTACCAAACTGAGCCACGCTTCGCCAACTGCAAGGATTAGTATACTAAGGATTTGACAATTTGTCAAGGATAAAAATGAAAAAAGGTTGATGGACCGGACTTTCCTTCATATATATTAATGATGTAGATTGGCAGGAGGAACAGGGGTGACCGGATATCAACGGTTTGCTGCATATGTGTATGAGTACCGGAAGGGAAAAAAGGGGCAGAACTGTGGGTTTATCAAGGTGGAGGTGAAGGAGGGGCGCTGTGTTCTGGAGATTCATCTTCGGTGTCAGGGGATCTTGCCGGACACGACCTGTAAGGTCTATGGTTTTGTAAGGCGGGACGGTCTGTTGATGGGCCTGCCGTTGGGAAGCCTTTCGACGAAGGAGGATGGGCTGGAGGGATGCATCGAGACGGAGGCGGCAAATATGGGCGGCTCCGATATTTCCATAGGCAAAATAGGCGGGATGATCATCCTTACCGATTCGGGGGGCTTTTACGGCACGGAGTGGGATGACCAGATCATCCGCCCGGCAAATTTTCAGGAGATGAGGCCTATGGAAAAAACCAAGGAGGAGGGGGAGAAAAAGAAAGAAAAGGTCATAGGGCAGAGAACAGAAGAGAAAAGGGAGGAAAAGGACATGGGAGATCCCCAGGAGGTGATGGAGCGGACAGAGGAGGAGAATGGAGAGGGACAAGGAGGGCAGGAGGAAATGCGGGAGCCAGGGAGCTTGGAAGCTTCGGGAGAAGGCTTGGGCCAGTATGAGAAGGCCCAAAAGGAGGAAGAGCCGGAGGATGTCATGCAGGGGGAGGAGGCACAGGGGGAAAAGCCAGGGATGCCGGAGGGGAAAGTGCAGAAGGAGGAAGTGCAGAAGGAAGAAGAGCAGAAGGAAGAAGTACAGGAGGTGGGGATCTCGACAGAGAAGGCAGGGGAGGAAGTGTTGAAGGAAGAGGAGCCTCGGGAAGGGGAAGCGGGGGCAAGGGAGGAGGCACAGAAGGAAGAGGGAGAGATGGCCATGGAGGCCCAGGACATGGAAGAGCGGCGCCCGCCGCAGCCCTCCGAGCCGGAGGATCGCCTGTCCAGCCCGGAGAGCCTTCCGCCTGGGCCGGAGGACCGTCCGCTCAGTCCCGGGAACCGGCCCAGCCCGGAGAGCCTTCCGCCTGGGCCGGAG
>JAUNJL010000014.1:0-23911 GCA_030533315.1 Eubacteriales bacterium | reverse complement strand
CAGTCCCGGGAACCGGCCCAGCCCGGAGAGCCTTCCGCCTGGGCCGGAGGACCGTCCGCCCAGTCCTGGGAACCCGCCCAGCCGGGAAAACCGTCCCTCTGGCCGTCCGGCAGGTCCGGGGAGCCGCCCCGCTAGGCCGGGAGGAAGCCGTCCGCCGGGGGTTCCCTGCACTCCATTTCCGGACAGTGATTTTCCCTGGTGCAGCAAGCTGCAGCCGAGGGATCTGCCCAGGATTCTTCCCAGACAGAGAGGCCTTTTGAACAACCGGTTTCTGCAGTATGGCTTCCACAATTTTGGACATATTCTTCTTTGCCGCCGCCCGGACGGGCAATATCTTCTGGGAGTTCCAGGCGTTTACGACCAGCAGGAAGGCTTTATGGCCAGGATGTTCGGCTTTCCCTATTTTAAGGAAAGTCCTCTCATCCAGGTGCCCAGAGGCAGAGGCGGCTATTGGTACCGGCTAATGGATTCCCCGGATTTCCACTGAGGAGATGGTTTGCAAAAGGATACTTCGGAAATGAGAAAGCTCTTCCAGAGAATAGCTATGAAAGCCAGGCTGAAGGACTCCCTCCGAGTCCTTGTAGGCCTGGAGATAATAGGCCTTGGCCCCTGCAAGCCATTTGCCGATCTCTATGAAATCCTGCTCTGTGTGGAGCTCCTTTACCACGGTGGTACGAAACTCATGCTCCACTTGGCAGCTCATCAAAAAAGAGACGCTTTCCCGGATCCGATCCATATCTGGATATCGGAGTCCGCAGAGAGTTCCGTAATGTTCAGGACAAGCCTTGATGTCCATTGCGACCTTGTCCAGCAGCCCCTGGGACACCAGCTCCCGAAGCACGTCCGGGCGGGATCCGTTGGTGTCCAGCTTGACGGCAAAGCCCATTTTCCGGATCTGCCGGATCAGCCATGGAAGCTCCTGGGAAAGGGTGGGCTCCCCACCGGAAATACAGACTCCGTCCAGGATTCCCCGCCGTTTTTCCAAAAAAGAGAAAAATTCCTGAGCAGGGATTTCCCGCTGGGCATCCGGGTCCGTCACCAGCGCCCCGTTATGACAAAAAGGACAACGGAAATTACAGCCGGCAAGAAACAGGGTGCAGGCCACCTTTCCGGGATAATCCAACAAGGTTGTTTTCTGATAACCACAAATCTTCAGCATAAGATCCCCTCCTGTTCTTTGTGGGGCACGTTGACGCACAGCCTGCACGCTGGTATGGAATCTGCGGCTTTTATGCGTCACCATACCCTCTCTCTTATCCAAGCATACCGCAGATCAAGCCAGGCGGCAAGTCCTGATTTTGGGCTTCCTTATGTCTGAGGGGCAGCGTCTGTCCGCTTTTGCCATTTTGGTCTGCTGAAAATGGACAGGTAACGAATCCGGGCAGCAAAAGATCCGGCTCCCAGCCACAGGCGGTCTTCGGTGAGCCGGATCTTTTGCCGCTTATATGGCGCTTGTGGGGGCCGGCGATGCCGGCAGACGTTCACGGAGCGGAACTGTGATCCCCGGGAAATGTGAGTTACGAGTCGTGAACAGAGCCCTTCCCCTCAATATAGCAGATACTCATGACGAAAGCCAGGATTGCAGTCAGAATGATGAATACGCTCATGAAGTTCCACCTCCTTTAAAATTTTGTGTGCGGCAGCAGGAAACTCTTTTTCCGTGATTCGGGAAAATTGTTCCGGGTGCTGTTCCGCGAATGCCCTTAGTGTGTGAAAGGTTTCGTAGATCATAAAAACCACCCTTTCAAAAGTCGGTAGATCGTTGAAAAACCGTGTTTACCTCATCTCTTTTCTCTGATATGATTATATAAAATAAGTTGGGATTAAAATATAGAGAAACAGACATATTATATAAAAATAGCGCCCAAAAAAGAGAAAAATATAAGAAAGGAGACGACATGCGGATACAGGTAAAGGAGAACCGGCAGGAAGCGGTGGAAGGGATCACCCTGGAATACCCCTACGCTTATCACTACGTAGACATGAAAAAAACAAGGATTCCCTGGCACTGGCACGAGGAGCTGGAGCTGGGCTATGTTTTGCAGGGAAGCCTGACCGTGACCACGGCGGAGAAGGATCACCAATTTGAGAAGGGCCAGGGTTTTTTCATGAACACCAACGTTCTCTCCTCCATGAGCCGAAATGGAGAAAGCTGCGTTTTGGAGTCTCATCTGTTTCATTGGGTTCTTTTGGGGGGACATTTTAAGAGTATTTTTGAGACGAAATACATGGCGCCTGTGCTTCAGGACCGAAAGATCGACATCGTGGAGATCCGGGGGAGGACCACGAGGGAAAAGGAGCTGCTGAAAAAAATACATGCCCTGTCTGTATTGCAGGCCCAGGAGGACGTGGAGTTCCAGACCCGAAATCTCCTGGGAGAGATCTGGATCCTTCTGGGGGAGGAGATCAAAGGCCGAAGCTTTAGCCGTCCCCGGGTCAGCCTGGCCAGCCAGGAAAGGCTCCAGGTCATGCTTGCTTACATCCAGAAAAATTATGACAAAAAGATCACTCTGGAGGAACTGGCGGCCGAAGCCTCCGTCAGTCCCCGGGAGTGCCTGCGATGCTTCCGGGAGTGTATTCACAAGACGCCCATGGAGTACCTTCTGGATCATCGGGTGGAAATGGCAAAGCAGCTTCTCAAGACCACCGAGATGTCCATCACCCAGATCGCATACGGTACCGGCTTTTCCAGCCCAGCCTACTTTGCGAAGGTATTTCGGGAGTCCGCGGGGGCCACTCCCTCCCTGTACAGGGCCAGGGAAAAGGAAACCTCTGTATAAGGCGGGAACCATGGCATATCTGGGAGCGGAGGTACGAAAGGAAAGACGCTTTGGCGGCTGCATGGCTGCGCTTTTTGCCGGGACGGCGGAGGAAAAAGGGGCGGCTGCGATTGACAAAGAGGTTTTGCCCACCTATAATGACAGGAGAAATCTGGATATGGAAGGCGTGGGAGGCAGGAAATGACGGAGCAGGAGCGTTACATGAAGGAGGCCATCCGGCAGGCAAGGAAGGCTCGGGCGCTGGAGGAGGTGCCCATCGGCTGCGTGATCGTCTGTCAGGACAAGATCGTTGCCAGAGGCTATAATCGGAGGAACACGGACAAAAATACCTTGTCCCATGCGGAGCTGAACGCCATTGGGAAGGCCAGTAAGAAGCTGGGGGATTGGCGTCTGGAGGGCTGCACCATGTATGTGACATTGGAGCCCTGTCAGATGTGCGCCGGGGCCCTGGTACAGTCTCGGATCGACCGGGTGGTCATTGGCAGCATGAACCCCAAGGCCGGCTGCGCCGGGTCGGTGCTGAATCTTTTGGAAATGGAAGGCTTCAACCACAAGGTGGAGGTGGTGCGGGGAGTTTTGGAGGAGGAGTGCTCTCGGATGCTGTCGGATTTTTTTCGGGAGCTGCGGGAGAGGAAAAAGGAAGAAAACAGACGCATAAAGGAGCTGCAAGAGCTGGAAAAAGATGTGAAATGATCTGGCAAAAGGCAGAACGAAGAAGATTTCCTGACATAAAACACAGGAAATCTTTTTTGATGCCTTTCATGGAAGATCTGTTGGGGGGAACCATGTCCGCACCGCTGCTTAGGCGGTATGTAGGAGTTTTTTCTGAGGCAGTCTACAGGAACAGCTGCGGCTGCTGCTGTTCCATGTGTTCCTCCAGGATCAGGCTGGCGCAGAAGCCGAAATGAGGCTGATAGGACAGCACCCGCAGGGGATGCCCGCTTATGGAGCTGCTGATCCGGGTGTCGTTGACCTCTCCCTTTTCGGAGCACTGGGAAAAAATTTGCCGCCACATGGGATCTGCCTCTGGAATGGCAGTGAAAAAGGGGACGTTGACCAGCATATGTAAGGGCTTCTGGATCAAGGCGGCCAGCGCCTCATTGGCATATCGGAAATAATATTCTGATTGGCCGGTGTAGAGATCCAGGCTGACCTCAATGATAGAAAAAGGAAAGGGGCAGTGATCGTAACACCGAAACTCCTCTCCCAGATTGATCTTCCATACGGACCGGTCCCTCTTCTGAGCCTGCTTGGAGAGATACTGCTGAAAAGCGCCCAGGATCACGTTTTTCTGGCGGTGGCTGTAGGGCAGCCTCGTGCCGTCCCGGAGCAGGATGTAGGCAGAATCGATGTTTTCCATATGGCTCATGGAGATCAGGCAGTTGCGGCTGATCTGAAGGAAATCCTCTGAGGGCAGCATGGCCTTCAGGGAAGAGATGGTGATGAAAAGATGGTACGGGGCATGGCCGACGAGATAAATATCACAAAGCTTATCTGTGACCTGCGCATAAATGATATCGTTGACACGGATGGCCTTTTCCTGACGGTTGACGGTCAGCCGGATATATTTCGATGCTTTGGGGGTCAAGACAAATACCTCCTGTTATAATGATTCATAATCGACGTCCATTTATGCAGAAGGGGGCTTCTGAAATGGAAATAACGGGAAAAAATGTAAAATGGCTACCGCTTATTATACCAGATTTCCGCAGAAATACCAGAACAAATTCGCAAATAGTGGATATATATTCGTGAACGAAAGAAAGTTGACGAAAAAGATCCATTCACGAAAACTATATTGAAAGTTGATGTCCATCCATATATAATAATCACGGATGGATTTGGTCCAATAGAAATCGCTGTTGTATTTACCGTTTGTTTCTGACAGTAGGGGACAGTTTCTCGCATCGATTTTTCACGGAGGAAGGATCTGTCCGAGGACGAAGAAATGTCGGCGCGGGACTGAAGACAGCAGGGCATGAAAAGAAGGACATTCTTTTAGAAATGAATGGGAGGAAAGCATATGTTGAAGAAAGGCATTGGAAAACGCAAATTTAGGAATTGCCGCAGAGCCTTTGCGGCGATCATGGCTTCGGCGATGATCCTTACTTCATCTGGGTTCCAGACACTGGCGGCAGAGGCCTCGCAGACCACGGAAACAGAGGCTGCCGCTCCCCAGACAGAAAACGGGGCAGCGCCATCGGATATACAGGTTGATGAGAAAAAGGAAACTGAGGATACACAGGACGCTGGGGCAGCGCCGTCATCGGAGACGGAAGCAGCTCCAGCGGCGGAGGAGGCGGCGGATCCTGAGACAGCGGCGGATCCGGCCCCGGAGACGGAGCCTGCTCAGGACGCAGAGACACAGCCTTCCGTGACTCCGGAGGAGACTGCAAGTCCGGCTCCGGAGGCCGGGGAGACCATAAATCCCGTCCCGGAGACGGATGCTGTCCCGGAGGGGACTGCGGCGCCCAGCCCGGAGGCGGAGCAGGCCATAGATCCCGCTGCGAAGGCAGAGGAAACCGCTGTTCCGAAGCCGGAAGAGGAGGGGACCGTGACTCCGATTCCGGAGACAGAGGGTGAGGCGTCTCAGACAGAGGAGGACACCGTTTCCGATCCGGAGGGAGAAGAGTGCGTGACTCCCGCCCCAGATATGGAGGAGACAGAAAGCCCGGCCCCAGAACAGGAGGAGCAGGCCCAGCCGGAGAAGGAGGAGCAGGTTCAGCCGGAGGAAGAGGAGAACGGACAGGAAAAGGATAAGGAGACACCGAAGACCAGCTTTGCCTACGAGGACAGTCGGGTGAGGGTCACGGCTGCGGCTCAGGAAACGGCTGCTCTTCCCCAGGCTGCGGAGCTGAGAGCGGACTACATTGCACCGGGGACAGAGCGGCATCGGGAGTCTGCGGCAGTCATTGAGGGGCAGCTTTTGGCTCAGCTGGGAGGAACAGACGAAAACGCCCAGGTGGAGTATGTCCTTTATGATGTTTATTTTTGTCTCCCCGACGGCTCCCGTGTGGAGCCGGAGGCTGGAAGCGTAAAGGTGGAGATGTCGTTCAAGCTCCTTCAGGCATTGGAAACGGAGCGGAAGATCGTCCATAAGGACGTGGTACACATTCGGAAGGATGGCCGGGCCGAGATCGTGACGGACTATATCAACACCAACGAAAATGGAGAGGTGACCTCCATGGGCTTTACACAGGACAGCTTTTCTGTGACAGGGGCGGCCCTGACCACCGTGGCTGTGCCGGTTGAGCTGGATCTGGAAGATGCGGAGCAGGTACAGGTGCGCTCTGAGGAGGCGGAGCAAAGTGATCAGCTGGCGGATTTTGTGAAGAATGTGGAGGTTTTTGTCAATGATGAGTCCTACGAGGGCGAGAAGTTCCGGTTTAAGGTTTCCTTTGACGAGAGGGTGAACAGGGCGAAAAGGCTGGCGAAGACGGTGGTTTACCAGCTTCCCAAGGATTATCTGGTGAACTGGGACGAGAGCGGCACCCTTATGGATCCTTCTGATCAGACAAAGACAGTGGGAAACTATACGGTGGATAAAAACGGCCTTGTCACCATCACCTTTACGGATGAATTTTATGCAAAATCAGATACGGGCCTGATCAGTGGAGCATTCTTTTTTGAGGCAGGTCTGAAATATGCGGAGGAGCAGACGGAGATCAAGATCCCGTTTCCGGGACTGGCTGTCAACCTTACGGTGCAGCTTGACAATAAAGTGACTCTGAAGACGGAAAAAACCTATGTTTTTGATCCTGAGGCCGGGACATTTACCTTTACCATCAAGGGAACGGCCCTTAGCGGAACTGCGACGGGTGTGAAGCTCACGGACAGGCTGGGAGCGCAGCTCCAGCTTCTGGGTGATGGAGCATATGAATTGCGGTATGAGCCTGACAAACCGGGGGCTGTAAAAAGCGGCAGGATCGGGGAACTGGATGCGGACCGCAGCTTCAGCGTTTCGGCAGAGGATCTCAGTCCGGGGCAGACGGTGTCCATGACTTATCAGGCGATCCTTACACCTGACGCAATGGAAATCATAAAAACAGGAGGAAAGCTGGTTTCTGCCAAGAACAGTGCCAAGGTCACCACCGATAAAGAGGGAAAGAATGAAAATGAAGTGGAGGTTGACGTTGGGGAGGATTACTATCGCGAATACGCAAGGCATAACTGGCTGGTGAAGGAGGGGACATTTGACAATGAGAAGTGCGAGATGAAGTGGGTTTTCACCTACAGCGCCCCTCCCGGAGTTTCTTTGAAGGACAGCGAAGTAAAGGACACGCTGGAAGATCTGGATGGAAATGTATTTTACGATACGGATACATGCGTTTTTGTGACCCGTTCCGATGGCAAGACGTTTACGATCGACTTTGAGAGCAGCACCAGATGGTCGTACAAGATAGGGACTCACCCGGAGGACGGGTATGAAGGAAACGAGAATGCGTTCTACAGCTACACGTTTTCCTATAGTTCTGTTGTGAATCGGGATTGGAAGGATGCTCTGCTGACCACATACTCCGTGAAAAACACGGTGGAGGACAATTGGAAGCATTGGCGCGAGTTTGGAGGTGAGCTGCCGGGGATTCGGGACTATTCCCTGGAAAAAAATGCCGTAAACCGAACAGAGGATTATATGGAGTGGAGCGCCAGTATAAAGGTTCCGGCTAACGGCGGCGGAAATTACTGGGCAATGGATCATCCCTGTGTCCATCCGGTGGACAACAATGGTAAAACCTATTGGGGTACGTGTATCAAGCTCACAGATGTGTCAGCGGCTCTGATCGAGGAGGAGGGAACAAAAACGGCTCCTCTGAAATGTGTGGCGCAATATGATGAAAAGGCCAATCAGTATTGCCTCTTTTTTGGCGATCAGGTGGATGCAGGGGCCGGGCTGGATGAGAATAAGAGAAATTCTGCGCTTCCCATTCAGGATAAGGGCTATGAGGTGTGCGTTACCTACAGGACGCCCTACCAGCGGGCGAACGGCGAGACCTGGAGTGCGCTGCTGGGGGAAGGAAGGGAAAGTCTGCCTGCCTTGACCGTGGTATACAACACGATGAAGCTTTTCAGCCCTGTCGGCTTTTCTGGCCTTGTCAGCGAGGCCACTGCAAAGATCCCGGAAGAGATTGAATTTGAAAAGTGGTTTGACGATGATACGACGCATAATGACTGGTGCGATGATGTGCAGCTCCCTAATACATCCGTTGGGGAGAGATATCGGTACTGCATCCGGCTGGATCCGAACAGAGTGGGAATCCAGGGGGTGTTCATCACAGATTGTCATAGCGAAGAGCTTCGTCTGGTCAAGGACAAGGTGTATCTTGTGTGGAATAAGTGGAATGATCCGTCAGGGTTCTATGACTGCGAGCCGGCGGACCGGTGCTGGGTGGATGAAGGGTGTATCGAAATCGTGGACGACGGGACATTCACCATCGATCTGAGCCAGTATATTCCTGCACAGGGCTATGATATGTACAGCAATCCTTGTGCGTACCGTCTGTATTATGTGATGGAATTGAAAGATTCGAACATATTTACAGGGCCAGAGGGGATTCAGCTGACCAACACGGCGAAGATCAAGTACAACGATGATATGGCCACAACAAGTGCGCCGCCGATCAAGTATGTGAATCTTCCCCTGAAAAAGGAGCTTCTGAAAGACGGTTTCCCGAGCCGGGAGAACGATTACACGGCCAAATTCCAAATTTCATTGACTGCATTAAAAAAGTTCATTGATGAGGAAACCCGCCAGTTAATCATCAGGGATGTGCGGGAAAATCTGGACCTGCGCCTGGATACGATACAGGTCACGGAGAATGACGTACCCTTGGGACGGGACAGGATCAGGCTGATCCTCACGGGAAACGGACTTGACATCATCGTTTTCAATGCAGTGGAGAATGCACAATATGACGTTACCTACGATGCCGTTGTGAAGGGGGCCTGGGGGGAAGAGGTAGAGTTTTCCAATACAGCGTCTGTCCCTGGAGGGGAAGAGTGTAGCGATGCCATTGAGCAGGCCATTGAAAAAACGCAGGATTCCAACGGAACCGCGCAGACTGCGGAGTATTCTGTACAGGTTTACAAGTATGATGAGAGCAATACCGCAGCGGCCCTGGGGGGCGCCAGGTTTGACCTTTACCGGGTGAACGAGAAGGGGACGAAGTGCCTGAGAAAGGATTTGGAGACAAACAAGGAGGGCAAATTTGACGCTCCGGTGCAGCTGAAATATGCTGACGATAAGGAAGTGCTGGAGGCTTATGTGCAGTATTATCTGGTGGAAACAAAGGCGCCGGATGGATATGTGAAGAACAGTGAGCCGATCTATTTCTACTTTGATGATGGAACACAGGAGGATGTGACAGGTCTTCAGGGATTGGATCTGAGTTCCGCTCCCTATACGCTGTATGTTGCGAACCAGGGGGAGGCCGGTGTAGAGCTGAAGGCAGAGAAGAGCTTCAATGTGAAATATCCTGAAGCTGGATTTGCGTTTCTTCTTACAGGGAAGGGGAACGCCCCCATGCCGGATGGCGCAGACGAAAATGGAAAAACCGTTCGGCTGACCCAGGATGGGGAGGTAAGCTTCGGAGCGATTGATTATGAGCGTGCAGGCGATTATGATTATGAGATCAGGGAAGTGATCCCCTGGGAGAAGGACCGGATTCCCGGCCTGACCTATGATGAGAAGGTCTACGAGATCCGGGTGCATGTGGACGCCGATATGGAGGCGACGGTGTACAGCAGGGTCAAAGGCCAGGGGAACTATGAGCAGGAGACGACGGAAGACCATGTATATGGATTTGCGAACAGGGCGAAGGTTTCCGCTTCCATAGAAGCAGTCAAGACCCTGACCGGACGTAAGCTGAAGGAGGGTGAATTTAAGTTCAGGCTGGAGGCCGTGGGGAACGCCCCTATGCCGGCGGTTTCCCTTGCGGAGAATGGCGCGGACGGCAGCTTTTCCTTTGGACCGATGGACTACACGGAGGCGGGCACCTATCAGTATATCCTGAAAGAGGTGGTCAATAGCGGAGACGCAGCTACCCAGTATGATCTGTCGGAGAAGCCGGTTACGGTGGAGGTCACGGACAATGGAGAGGGAGCCTTGTCAGCGAAGGTGGTTTATCCGGAGGGTATGAGCCGGGCCACGTTCGTCAACAAGAATCGTGTGGTGAGCATTGCGAAGGTGGAGGCAGGCAAAATGCTGCGGCTGGAAGGGGCGCACCTACAGCTCCTTGACAGCACTGCGAAGATTATAAAGGAGTGGGATTCCACAAAGGAGATCCACCAGATCACAGGCTTGAAGCCGGGTGTTTATACCCTGAAGGAGACCAGCGCTCCCAACGGCTATATGGTCGCAGCGGAAACCAGGTTTGAACTGAAGGACGATGGAACCGTGAACGCCATGACCACGGCGATGGACGAGAACGGGGTGCTTCTGGTGAAGGATGAAAAGACGAAGGTATCCATTCGCAAGGTGGATATTGCGGACAGAAAGCCCTTGGCGGGAGCTCACCTTCAGATCCTGGAGGCTGGCGGAGCAGTGGTGGCGGATTGGACGTCCGCCGAGGAGGACTATCTGGTGGAAGGCCTGAAGACGGAGACTGCTTACACGCTCCGGGAGATATCTGGGCCGGCGGGCTATGGACTGGCAGAGGACACCGTGTTCCAGCTGAGGAAAGACGGTACGGTGGACCTGGAGAAAACCAGCACAGCAAGTGAAAACGGAGTACTCCTTGTGGAGGACAAACGCATCCAGACGGCCGATACCAGCGTGACGGTGGTAAAAACGGTGAGTCTTGATGGAATGCCTCTGATGGCTCAGGGCTTCTCCTTCTACGTGGCGCTTTACTACGACAAGGAATGCACGAGGATGGCGGCGCCCATTCAGGAGATCAGGATGGAGAATGCATCCTCCACGGAGGTAACCTTTGACAACCTGGAGGTTGGAAGGGCATACTACGTAGGGGAATGTGATGCCAGCGGCCGTGTGATCTACAGCGGTGAGATCGAAGGAGTCACGACTTATCAGGCGAAGTTTACCGGAACCAACGGAAACTATGTGGTGACCACGGAGGGTGGAAATACCAGGGTAGCCCTGGACAACCAGATGGCGGAAATGCCCAACGGCTTCTATGTGGAGGGACAGCTCCACGTGACGAAGAAGCTTCTGGGGAAGGACGGATCGCCGAAGAAATCCAGGGAGGTGTTCTATGCGGGCGTCTTTGAGGATCCGGATCACACCAAGCTGTCCAGCGTGGTTGTGAACAACATTTTGAAGCTGGATCTTGCCGGAGGCTCGGAGGCAGAAGCTGCCACCAGCGTCATGCTTCCAGATAAGGATTCCACGGAAGTGCTGTACGTGACAGAGGTGGATGAAAAGGGTACCCCGGTGTCCAGTGATCCCGGATTTGCCTATCGTGTGACTGTGAAGGGAGACGCTCCGGTCATTGACGGGGAGAATCTGGAAGCAGGCGTGGTGATCACCAATCAGGAGATCGAGGAGGAGATAGAGACAGAGGAAGAGACAGAAGAAAAAGAGGAGACAGAGACACCTGAGACGAAGAGTACGGTGACACCGACTCCTGTTCCTGAGAGGACGGGAAACTCGCCGCAGACAGGTGATGGATCTCCGATCCTTCCCGCAGCCGCAGCGCTGGTTATCTCGGGGCTTGTGATCCTGCTTCTTTTGTACCGCAGATACCGCAGGCGGGCATAAGGGAAAAACAGGCAGATAAAAAATAACAAAAATGAGGGCGTCCCTCCGAAGGAAGGGGGACGCCTTTTCTCTGCGAAAAAACGCAGCTGAGGAGCTGCACAGCAGAGGACAGTACAAAAGCGCCCTGCTACAGGACAAGGATCCTGCCGCAGGGCGCCTCTTAATCGTTTTTCTGGGAATGGACGAAGGGATCTACCGGATAAAGTTGGTCATGATCTTCGCCTCGGATTCGGGCTGGGAGATCCCGGCTCTCTCTCCGGCCTGGATGCACTTCAAAAGCCATGCCATGTTGCGGCCGAGAGTCCGCATGATCTGGAGTCCCTCCTGATCCTGAAGAACCTCCTGGGGACGGTTCCCATGAACCATGGGCCAGTAGCTGGAGGCCACCACAGGCATCTGGTGGTAGGTAAAATACTTCAGGAGGACGTCCAGGGTGGCGGTGGTACCGGCTCTCCTGGCGGAGGCGACGGCTGCCGCTGGCTTGTAGAGCATATCCTTCCCGGCCATGGAGCAAAGCTGATCCATGAATTGGATGATCTGACCGCTGGGGGACGCCCAATAAACGGGGGAACCCACAACGAGTGCGTCGGATCCTTTCAAAATCTCTGCTGAGGCCTTTACGTTCTCCCGGCTGGGGTCGCCGGCCTGGAAGATCTCCGTCTCGATCCCCTCCTTCTGAAGTGCGGAGGCGACCTCCGTAAGGGCCGTGTAGGTGCAGCCCTCTTTCCGGGGGCTGCCGTTTAGAAGCAATACTTTCATAGTCATCTATCCTCGGTCACCGGACATGCCGGTGGAACAAATTCTTTTTTTGCGCGCCGCACCTCGGAATGGTCTCACAGACGTTACCTCTACAGTTAACTCGGCCCAGGCGCCCTTACGGCACACAAGAGCTTCTGCTTAGTGCTGCTGCATTCCTGCCCTGACACGGTTCACAGATTCCTGTTGCGTAAGACCCAGACGTCAACGCCACTTATAAAGGGCAGCTCCACAAGATACAAGCCTCAGATTGGCATCACCCCTGCTGTAGCGGATTGCAGGTACAGGGCACCGCTATCTCCCCGGCTGCGCAGAGTTTATTATAGAGAGTTTCCCCACTTTTGTCAAGAGCCTGAATGCCGTCGGATCAATGGCGGATGTGTTGGCGGATAGAAATTGACAAAAAGAGAATTTTATGTTGTGAGAAAATGGGAAATCATATATAATAAGCCTATGGGATCGATACGAAAACGAGAAAGTATCGCAGGACGAGCACAGAAATGGAGGCTAGTGTTATGATCAAAAGAATCGGCTTATTGACCAGTGGCGGTGACTGCCAGGCGCTGAATGCGACCATGAGAGGTGTGGTGAAGGGCTTAAGCAACAATCTGGACGAGCTGGAGGTTTATGGCTTTGATGACGGCTACAAGGGTTTGATCTACGGAAAATATCGTATGCTCACATCCAAGGATTTTTCTGGGATCCTGACGCAGGGGGGTACCATCCTGGGTACGTCCAGGCAGCCCTTTAAGCTGATGCGGGTACCGGATGAGAAGGGGCTGGACAAGGTGGAGGCCATGAAGCAGACCTATTACAAGCTGTGCCTGGACTGTCTGGTGATCCTGGGAGGGAATGGCACCCAGAAGACGGCGAACCTTCTCCGGGAGGAGGGGCTGAACATCATCCATCTGCCTAAGACCATTGATAATGATATCTACGGTACGGATATGACCTTTGGCTTCCAGAGCGCTGTGAACATTGCGACCAATGCCATCGACTGCATCCACACCACGGCTGCATCCCACGGCCGGGTGTTCATCGTGGAGATCATGGGGCACAAGGTAGGGTGTCTGACTCTTCATGCAGGCCTGGCGGGAGGAGCGGATATCATCCTCATTCCTGAGATCCCCTATGACATCAAAAAGGTGGGAGAGGCCATCAGGAAAAGGACCAAGGCTGGCAAGCGTTTTACCATTTTAGCCGTTGCGGAGGGCGCCATTTCCAAGGAGGATGCAGAGCTTCCTAAGAAGAAATACAAGGAAAAGCTGGAAGAGAGGGCAAAAAAATATCCTTCTGTTTCTTATGAGATCGCAGACCAGATCACCAAGGAGACAGGGGCCGAGGTGCGTATCACCGTTCCGGGTCATACCCAGAGGGGCGGCGAGCCCTGCGCCTACGACCGGGTTCTTTCCACCAGGATCGGCGCCGGTGCGGCCCAGGCGATTATGGACGGCGAGTATGGCATCATGGTAGGCATCGTAAACGGAAAGATCAAGCGGGTTCCCCTTGCGGAGTGCGCCGGCAAGCTGAAGATGGTGTCTCCCAAGGATCAGACCGTGCTGGCTGCGAAGGAGATTGGGATCAGCTTTGGAGATTAGAGCTTTGACAGACATACCGCCGCGGAAATGTTTTCCGCGGCGGCTGTAGCGTGATACAGACACGAAAGAATAAGCATCCCCTCCGGGGGATGGGGCAGGGCAATAAGGAGGAAACACCGAAAGGTGTACCATGATGCCCAGAAACCACGGGCAATAAGGAGGAAACACCGAAAGGTGTACCATGATGCCCAGAAACCGCGGGCAATAAGGAGGAAACACCACAAAGGTGTACCATGATGCCCAGAAACCGCGGGCAATAAGGAGGAAACATGAGTTATACTGCTCTTTACCGGAAGTTTCGGCCGGATAATTTTGATGAGGTGAAGGGGCAGGATCACATTGTGACCACGCTCACAAACCAGATCAAGGCAAACCGCATTGGCCACGCTTATCTTTTCTGCGGTACCAGGGGCACGGGGAAGACCTCCGTGGCAAAGATCCTGGCGAAGGCGGTGAATTGTGAGCATCCGGTGGGAGGAAGTCCCTGCGGGGAATGCGAGATGTGCAGGGCGATCAAGGCGGGAACCTCCATGAATGTGATCGAGATCGATGCGGCCTCCAACAATGGTGTGGACAACATACGGGAGATCCGGGAGGAGGTGGCCTACCGGCCTACGGAGGGGAAATACAAGGTTTACATCATCGACGAGGTGCACATGCTTTCCACGGGGGCCTTTAACGCCCTGCTGAAGACCCTGGAGGAGCCGCCCTCCTATGTGATCTTCATCCTGGCCACCACGGAGGCTCACAAGATTCCCATTACCATTTTGTCCAGATGCCAGCGGTATGATTTCCGCCGGATCTCCATCGACACCATTGCAGACAGGCTGTCTCAGCTTCTTCTGGCAGAAGGGATACAGGCGGAAGAAAAGGCCGTCCGCTACGTGGCGAAGGCGGGGGACGGCTCTATGCGGGATGCCCTGAGCCTTCTGGATCAGTGCATCGCCTTTTATCTGGGGCAGAAGCTGACCTATGACAAGGTGCTGGAGGTACTGGGAGCCGTGGACACGGAGGTGTTCAGCCGTCTTCTTCGCCGGATCATCCGCGGGGAGGTGACGGGAGCCATCCGCATTTTGGAGGAGCTGATCATCGGAGGCAGGGAGCTGGGGCAGTTCGTGGGGGATTTCACCTGGTACATGCGGAATCTTCTTTTGGTAAAAACCTCGGAGAGTCCGGAGGATGCCGTGGACGTGTCCTCCGAAAACCTTCTCCTTTTGAAGGAGGAGAGCGAGATGGTGGAGGTGGAGACCCTGATGCGGTACATCCGGGTGTTTTCCGACCTGTCCAGCCAGATCCGTTTTTCCACCCAGAAAAGGGTGCTGGTGGAGATCGCTCTCATCAAGCTCTGCCGCCCAGCCATGGAGACAGGCCTGGATTCAGTCCTGGACAGGATCCGCATCTTGGAGCAGAGGATGGAGGAAAGGCCGGTGCAGCAGGTGGTGGTACAGCAGGCTGCCTCTCAGGAGCCGCCTTCGGAGGAGAAGGAGAGGCGACAGATGCCAAAGGCGGCCCCGGAGGATCTGCAGCGGATCGCCTCCGGATGGAGGGCCATCGTCGGTCAGGCGGAGGGGCTTTTTAAACAGGTGCTCCAGAGTGCGGTGCCGAAGTACGATACAGAGACAGGGGAACCGGTCCTCTACGTGGAGTTTCAGAGCTTCATGGGGCGGAAGTACGTGGATGATCCTGAGGCGAAGCAGGAGCTTCAGGAGCTGATCGCCGGGAGGACGGGCAAAAGCGTGGAGCTGCGGTTTTTGGTGGCCAATGAACACTCCCACGGAAACCTGGCACAGGTGACGGTGGATCAGGCGCTCCGGGAAAATATCCACATGGATGTGGTGATCGAGGAAGAGCCTGGCGACATAGATTAAAATGAGAATGAAAGCAAAGGAAAAGCAAGGAGGATTTTTGCCATGGCAAAACGCGGAGGATTTCCTGGCATGGGAATGCCGGGGAATATGAATAATTTGATGAAGCAGGCGCAGAAAATGCAGCGCCAGATGGAGGAAAACCAGAAGGCGCTGGAGGAGAAGGAGTTTACGGCAGCCGCAGGCGGCGGAGCCGTGGAGGTGACCATCAGCGGAAAGCGGGAGGTGACGAAGGTGAAGCTGACGGAGGACGTGGTGGATCCGGATGACATCGAGATGCTGGAGGACCTCATCATGGCCGCCACGAATGAAGCCCTTCGCAAGGTGGAGCAGGAGTCCTCTGCCGCAATGTCGAAGCTGGCAGGAGGACTGGGGGGCCTTGGAGGAGGCTTTCCATTCTGATGGAATATTACAGCAGTCATATCAGCCGGCTGATTGAGCAGCTGTCCCATCTCCCCGGGATCGGCGCAAAATCTGCTCAGAGGCTGGCTTTTCACATTATGAATATGCCGAAGGAGCAGGTGGAGCAGCTGACCGGGGCCATAACGGGAGCAAGGGAAAACACGCGGTACTGTAAAAGCTGCTGTACCCTTACGGACAAGGAGCTTTGTCCCATCTGTGAAAATCCCAAACGAGATCATTCCACCATTATGGTGGTGGAAAACACCAGGGATCTGGCAGCCTATGAAAAAACAGGAAAATTCGAGGGAGTGTACCACGTCCTTCACGGGGCCATTTCTCCCATGCTGGGGATCGGCCCCGACGACATTCGCCTAAAGGAGCTGATGCAGCGCCTGATCGGGGATATCAAGGAGGTGATCATCGCCACAAACTCCAGTTTGGAGGGGGAGACGACGGCCATGTATCTGAGTAAGCTGATCAAGCCGACGGGCATCAAGGTCAGCCGGATCGCCAGCGGCGTTCCCGTGGGAGGGGATCTGGAGTACATTGACGAGGTGACTCTCCTTCGGGCCCTGGAGGGACGGGTGGAGCTGTAGCGTCCCTGGAAATCCAAACATGGATTATTAATAAAGATTTTATTAATAAATAAATGCGGTGTCTTGACCGCAGAAATGGAACTGTTATACTATAGTAGAAACAGAAAAGAGGCGGCAGCTGGACAAAGGAGGCTGCCTGGGTATGCGAGAACAGGAGGAAAGCGCATCATGAAATTTTTTATTGACACTGCCAAAGTAGAGGACATCAAGGCCGCAAACGATATGGGTATCATTTGTGGAGTTACGACGAACCCATCCCTGATTGCCAAGGAAGGAAGAGACTTCAACGAGGTGATCAAGGAGATCACTGAGATCGTGGACGGCCCCATCAGCGGTGAGGTAAAAGCGACGACCACAGATGCGGAAGGTATGATCCGTGAGGGCCGGGAGATCGCCAAGATCCATCCCAACATGGTGGTGAAGATCCCTATGACTGGCGAAGGTCTGAAAGCGGTGAAGGTTCTGACAAAAGAGGGGATCAAGACGAACGTGACGCTGGTCTTCACGGCAAACCAGGCGCTGCTGGCGGCGAGGGCAGGCGCTACTTACGTTTCTCCGTTCCTTGGCAGACTGGATGACATCTCCACGGATGGCGTGCAGCTGATCGAGCAGATCGCAGACATCTTTGCCGCTGCGGATGTGGATACCGAGATCATTGCGGCCAGCGTTCGTCATCCCATCCATGTGACGCAGTGTGCTCTTGCCGGGGCGGACATTGCCACCGTACCCTACAAGGTGTTGGAGCAGATGCTTCATCATCCTCTGACAGATGCAGGGATTGAGAAGTTCCAGGCGGATTATAAGGCCGTGTTTGGCCAGTGATGCCGGCTGTCCATATGATCTTACCCATCGTACAAAAAAGGAGAATATAAGAATGGAGAAATTAGAGCTTCAAAAGGTTGCGAACGAGGTCCGCAAGGACATCGTGACTGCAGTTCACGCTGCAAAGGCAGGACATCCAGGCGGATCCTTGTCTGCGGCAGACGTGTTTACATATCTTTATTTTGCAGAGATGAACATCGATCCCAAGGATCCGAAGAAGGCAGACAGGGACCGCTTTGTCCTTTCCAAGGGCCACACGGCTCCGGGCCTTTATTCTGTCCTTGCCGAGAGAGGATATTTCCCCAAGGAGGATTTGAAGACGCTTCGTCATCTGGGCTCCTACCTTCAGGGGCATCCGGATATGAAGCACATTCCCGGTGTTGACATGTCCAGCGGTTCCCTGGGACAGGGCATCTCCGCAGCAGTGGGAATGGCCCTTTCCGCAAAATTAAGCGGCGACGCTTACCGGGTGTACACCCTGCTGGGCGACGGGGAGATCCAGGAGGGTCAGGTTTGGGAGGCTGCCATGTTCGCAGGCTCCAGAAAGCTGGACAACCTTGTGGTGATCGTGGACAACAACGGTCTGCAGATCGACGGTAAGGTTGAGGATGTGTGCTCACCCTATCCCATTGACAAAAAGCTGGAGGCCTTCAATTTTCACGTGATCGATGTGGAGGATGGCAACGACATGGATCAGCTGAAGGCTGCTTTTGACGAGGCGAGAGGCGTGAAGGGTATGCCGTCCGCCATCGTTATGAAGACCGTGAAGGGCAAGGGCGTATCCTTCATGGAGGGACAGGTCGGATGGCACGGAAAAGCGCCGAATGATGAGCAGTACGCGCAGGCTATGGAAGAATTGGAGAAGGCAGGTGAAGCATTATGTCAGAAATAAAGAAGATCGCGACAAGAGCAAGCTACGGGGAGGCTCTCGTAGAATTAGGAAAAGATCATGAGGACGTTGTTGTGCTGGATGCTGACCTTGCCGCCGCTACCCAGACTGCAATGTTCAAAAAAGTGTATCCGGAGCGTCACATTGACTGCGGTATTGCAGAGTGCAACATGATGGGGATCGCGGCAGGTATCGCATCCACCGGAAAGGTTCCCTTTGCAAGCACCTTCGCCATGTTTGCAGCAGGGCGGGCCTTTGAGCAGGTGCGCAATTCTGTGGGTTATCCCAAGCTGAACGTGAAGATCGGGGCGACGCACGGCGGAATCTCCGTGGGTGAGGACGGTGCCACCCATCAGTGCTGCGAGGACTTTGCCCTGATGCGTACCATCCCGGGCATGGTGGTCGCCAGCCCCTCCGACGACATTGAGGCAAAGGCCATGGTGGCAGCCGCATACGAGCACGTGGGTCCCGTTTACATGAGGTTTGGGCGTCTTGCGGTGCCAGTGATCAACGACAACCCGGACTATAAGTTCGAGCTGGGAAAGGGCATCGTTCTCCGTGAGGGAGGGGACGTGACCATCATCGCAAACGGACTTTGCGTGGGGGCATCCCTGGAGGCCGCAAAAATGCTGGCGGAGGATGGTGTTGAGGCAAAGGTGATCAACATCCACACCATCAAGCCTCTGGACGAGGACCTTGTGGTTGCTGCCGCAAAGGAGACCGGCAAGGTGGTTACCGTGGAGGAGCATTCCATCATCGGAGGCCTTGGAGGCGCCGTGTGCGAATGTCTGTCCGAAAAGGCTCCGGTTCCCGTGAAGCGGATCGGTATCAACGACGTATACGGAGAGTCCGGCGCAGCTCCTGCCCTTCTGGAGAAATACGGACTTGACGCAGCGGGTATCTACAAGCAGATCAAGGCGTTTCTGGGATGATATTTTCGGCCTGCATCTCAGGATAGCCGTCCTGGAATCAGATCTTTGGGACCATGCCCCTGAGATGCGGGCGCAGGAAAGTGCGTCCTTCCCGGTAGGAGGAACATGGAGGCTCAGGGGAGGGATTCTCTCTGCGTGAGTCTTTCCCGGGGAAGCACATCCAGGATTCCCTGGGTAATGGTGTCCCCAAGGGCGATCACCGTTGACAGGCGGGTGGTCTGAAGGGTCAGCTGCTCCAGAACGCCGGACATGTTGACGATTCCTGTAATATGAATATCTCCCACAGGAGGCAGTTTTTTTCGCACTCCGGCACCTGGGTAAAGTGCTCCATTTCCGATGGTCACATAACCCAGGTGCTTTTTTTCACCTAGGGAGGCATCGATGGCTATGACTAGCCCCTGGGGATGACGGATGCGGATGGCCTCTGAGATCCTGGAAAGATTCAGGGCATGAACGGGCTGCTGAAGTGTGCCGTAGACAAAGATCCCATGGATGGAGCGGCTGCTGAGCTGGTGCCCAATATAGGGGCCCAGGCAGTCACCGGTCATCCGGTCACTGCCAATGCAGAGAAAGACCAGCTCCGACCAGGCCCCCGGGTGGTGGAGGATGCAGCTTTTTAACAGCCGGGCAATTTCCTTGCAGGAATCTTCCCGCTTCGTATCCACATAAAACGACATGATGGTCCTCCCGCTGGTGTTGTTTACAACCATCTTATCCCAAAATGAGAAAAAATATGCACATGCAAAATGTGTCGTTAAATTCCTTGATACAGGCCTTACATTCTGCTAAAATCCGCAAATTCCTTGTGCTATTCTGATACCCGAAGGGGTGATAACTATGATAGAAGTCATTTATCAGGATGAAAAGCAGGGTGCAAAGGGCGGCGACGGGGGTTTTTCCATTCCCAGGAACATACGTCAGATAGGGCTGATCGGGGGAAACAGCAGGATCTATATGGAGGATTACGTGTACACCTTTTTGGTAAGGCTTTCCGATGCAGAGCCGGCCAGAAGGGGAAGCGCCTGCGCTCTGGCCGTGCTCACCGGGGAGGTGAGATGGAACGAGGGGACTTCTTATCTGTTTATCAAAGGAGCGCTTCTGGCAGAGGGGACGGAGGCGGCGGTGGACCACATTGATTTTTCTCCCCAGGTGTGGGAGAAAATACATGAAGAACAAAAGGAAAGCTTTCCTCATCAGGAGGTGGTGGGATGGTTCTTTTCCGCACAGCAGCTTCCGATGGAAGCGTCGGAGCTGTTTACAAAGGTTCATTTAAGAGACTTTGGAGGGGAAAAGGTGCTGATGCTCATGGAGCCTGCGGAACGTGAGGAGGCTTTTTTTCGGTATGAGAACGGAAGTATGGTTCGTCAGAGCGGTTATTACATTTATTACGAAAAAAATCCTCTGATGCAGGAGTATATGCTGAAGGAGGGGCAAAGGCTGAAGCAGGCGCCGGCGGAGGTCATTGAGGATGAGGCGGTGAAGGCCTTCCGAAAGATGATAAGAAACAAAAAGGAGGTTGGAAAAAAAGAGGAGGAAAAGGAGGAGAGGACGGAAGAGGCAGGGACGCATGGCTCCCTGTTTTCTTATGCGGCGACGGCCTGCATGGTGTTGGCGGTGCTGGCCGTGGGAGGCAGCTTTTACCGGAATTATCAGATCCTGCGGGAGGCTAAGGAGCAGGAGGCGGCCTCCAGGGCCGTGGTACAGGAGCTGGTTCTTTCTCCGTCCGCTTATCCTCAGAGGGAGGCGGCTGAGGTGACGCAGATACCGGAGGAGACGCCGGTTCCATCTGTGGTACCGGCGGAAGAGCAGACTGTCAGTGAGGGTGCGGTGGAAGAAAGCTCTCGATACTACCGGGAGGAATCCGATGCCAGAAAGGCAAAGCGGAGGGAGGCTCTTGCGCAGAGGGAGGAGCAGGAGGCCAGTTCGGAGCAGGAGGCCCTTGAGGAGACGATAGATGCCCCGGAGCCGTCAAAGGCTGGTGAGACACCTGCTCCGGAACCTACCCCATCACAGGAGAGCCGATCGGCGGCGCTGACGGGGGAGTCTGTCCGTGAGACCTATGTGATCCGGCCGGGAGACACTCTTTATCAGATCAGCGTTGCAAAATATGGGACCATGGATCAGATCTCTCAAATCTGCCTGCTGAACGGCCTGACGGAGAATCAGACGATTTATCCGGGACAAGTCATTGTACTTCCGTGAGGGATTGTGCTATAATGGGGTCACTCAGGGAGAACTGGGCCGCGTAAGGCATCTGGAGTAATCTTAGGTAAGGTAAGGAAGAATATGTCGAATACATTCAGAGAGTTCAAGAAACAATGGAAAAGAAGACGTTTGAAGGCCCAGAAGGCGAAGCTGGCCAGGGCGCAGATGGCTTCGGAGCAGGGGGCGCCGACAGGCAGGGCAGCCAAAAAGAAGCGGGACGCCGTGAAAAAGACGATCCTGGCAGCGGCAGCAGCGGCGGCCGCCGTCCTTCTGGTCCTTCTTTACATGCAGAAAAGGAGCTACCATGATTACAAGCTTCTGAAAACCAGTGAACAGGAGGACATTGTTTCCACAGAATACGTGGAGATGGATGGGAAGATCCTACGCTACAGCCCGGACGGGGTTTCCATGGTGAACAAGAACCTGGACACCGTATGGAGCGAGACGTATGACATGCAGAACCCTGTGGCGGATGTGTGCGAGGGCCGGGCGGTCATTGCAGACAAGGACGGCACTATGATCAAGATGATCGACAAAAACGGGATCACTGGAAGCGTGACCACCTCCTACGGGATCGTGAAGGCCCGGGTTTCCAAAAGTGGTCTCGTGGCGGCCATTCTGGACGGCGGAGATCAAACCTGGATCAATTTTTACAGTACAGATGGAAGCCTGATCGCAGAAAATCAGACCCAGATTGATGATCCCGGCTACCCGCTGGATGTGGCCATATCCGATGAAGGAGTGATCATGATGGTGGCCTATCAGTTTGTGGATGGCGGAGAGACTACCAGCTATGTGGCGTTTTATAATTTCGGAGAGGTGGGGCAAAATGAGGACGACCGCATTGTGAGCGGTTACACCTACGAGGGGGTTGTGGTCCCCCAGATCCAGTATCTGGAGGGGAACCAGTCCGTGGCCGTGAGGGATGATGGGTTTACCCTGTATAAGGGCCGCCAGATTCCCAAGGAGGTGGAGACGGTCAAGGTGGAAAAGGAGATCGTCAGCACCTTCTACGACGAGGACACCATTGGAATGGTATTCAAAAATGACAGCAAGGATAAGTTGTATACGCTGGAGGCCTACAACACGAAAGGAAAGCTGAAGTTCCGCAGAGATTTCAACATTCCCTACACGACCATCAAAATGAGCGGGGGGAATATTCTGATGTACAACAGCTCACAGATCTGTGTCATGAGTGACAACGGCTCAGAGAAGTTTATGGGGACGGTGGATGGGACGATCAGCGATCTGCTTAAGCTGGGGTGGAACAAATACCTGCTGGTACTGGACAGCGGCGTACACGTGATCAAATTTAGCTGAAAGTGAGTTTCGGGATCATGACTTGGACATGGCTTGGGGCGGCAGCCCTGGTGGTGTTGGCGGTGGCCTGCGCCGTGGGATATTATCGGGGATTTGTAAAGGAGATCGTGACGGCTTTTTTCACGGTATTGTCCTTTCTGATCATATGGTCCATCAATCCCCATATCAATGAATTTATTAGGGAGAAAACACCTGTCTATCGAAATGTACAGGAGTATTGCCGGGAGATGGTGAGAAACCAGGCGGGGGATGGCAGGGCCGTGGGCCAGCAGGAGCAAAATAGGGTGGTGGAGGAACTGGGGCTTCCCAAGCTTTTGCAGGAAGGACTTCTCAAGAACAACAATGCCCAGGTTTACCGTTATCTGGCAGTCACCACCTTTGGGGACTATGTGGCGGATTATCTGTCTATCCTTGCGGTCAACGGGATCTCGTTTCTGATCTCCTTTCTCCTGGTGACTCTTGTGACAAAAGCGGTGGTGGGAGCGCTGCACATCCTGACCATGCTGCCGGTGGTTCATGGTGCGAACAAGCTGGCCGGAGGATTGGTCGGGGGGATCAAATGCATCGTGTTTTTATGGGTGGCGCTTCTGGCGCTCATGCTTTTGTGCGGGACGGAGTTTGGGAGAAAGGGAATGGAGCTGGTGGAGCAGGACGTTTTTCTTTCATTCCTAAACCGGCACAACATTCTGATCCAGATGTTTACTGGGATCTTTTATGGAAGGTAAGGGACGGTGCATGATGGAAGGAAAAGGCCGGTGCTATTCCATTTTTGAAAAAATAAAAAAATAGAAAAAAACGGCAAAAAATACTTGACGAATGACATATGGGATGCTATACTAAAATCCGCTTCGGAAGAGGCGGATTTTTCTTTCGCTTTTTGAAGAAAAAAAGAAAAGAAAAAATAAAAAAAGTTGTTGACAAAGCGAGATGCTTGTGATATTATATACAAGCTGTCGCAAGGAAATGACGACAGAGAACCTTGATAACTAAACAGTGAAACACATACGATTCTCGAAAATTCTTTACAAAC
>JAUNJL010000074.1 GCA_030533315.1 Eubacteriales bacterium | reverse complement strand
TAAATACTGGCTTTGCGACCACTTTTTGCCTATTTCATCTGCAAAAGTCAGGTTTCTTGCAAAAAATATGGGAGAATGTTAAAATGAGTGCATGATGCCGTGATCGTTTACATGTGCCATTTTCACTGGCCGAAAGCGGACGGCCGGTAAAGAGATCATAGACCTGGATACCCCAGGAATATAAGGAGCAAGGAACAAAAAGCATGAGGAAAGACAATGGAACGGGTATGAAGATCCAGTGGGGACGCCTGGTGAAGAAGCTGTCGCCCTACACCATCCAGAAAGGACTGCGTTACCTAAAGCATTATGGACCTAAGGAATTTTGGATACGCCTGCATGAGCGCTTCGAGCCGGAGGAGGTGCCCTACGGTCCCTGGTACGAGGCTTATGTCCCGGATGAAAAAGCCTTGGAGAGGCAAAAAAGGGAGCGTTTTCCCTATGCGCCCCTCATCAGCGTGGCGGTGCCGGCCTACAGGACGCCGGAGCCCTTTCTTAGGCAGCTGCTGGACTGCCTGCTGGCCCAGACCTACCAAAACTGGGAGCTGTGCATTGCCAACGGGAGCCCCCAGGATCAGGCCATGGGGCGGGTCCTGGAGGAGTACGAAAAAAGGGATCCCCGTATCCGCTGCCAGGCGCTGAAGGAGAACCTGGGAATCGCAGGGAATACCAATGCGGCCTTTCAGATGGCAAAGGGAGAGTTTTTGGGGCTGCTGGATCACGACGATCTCTTGGCGCCCAACGCCCTGTACGAGATCGTGGCCGCACTGAATCGAGAGCCGGAGGCAGATGGGGTTTATACCGACGAGGACAAGGTGACCACCTCCCTGGATGAGCACTTCCAGCCTCATCTGAAGCCGGATTTCAATCTGGACCTTCTTCGTTCCAACAATTATATCTGCCACTTTTTTGTGGTGCGCCGCAGCATCGTGGAGGAGGTGGGAGGCTTTCGCAGGGAGTTTGAGGGCGCCCAGGATTACGATTTTATCTTCCGATGCACGGAAAAGGCGAGAAAGACGGTCCATGTGCCGGAGATCCTGTACCACTGGAGAACCCACAAGGCCTCCACCGCAGACAATCCCGCCAGCAAGATGTACGCCTTCGAGGCGGGGCGGCGGGCCATACAGGAGCATTTGGCCCGGACGGGGACGGCGGGGGAGGTGAGCCACACCCAGGATTTGGGCTTTTACCGGGTGACCTATCCGGTGCAGGGGGAGCCGCTGGTCTCCGTGATCATCCCCAACAAGGACGAGACAGAGACCCTGAGGGGATGCATCGCCTCCCTCCGAAATACCACCTACAAGAATTACGAGATTCTCATTGTGGAGAACAACAGCGTTACGGAGGAGATCTTCGCATACTATCAGGAGCTGGAAAAGGAGCCGGACATCCGTATTCTTTCCTGGAAAAAGGAATTTAACTACTCAGCCATCAACAATTTTGGGGTGGAGGCCGCAAGGGGAGAATACCTTCTCTTCCTTAACAACGACGTCACCATGATCACCCCGGACTGGATGGAGGAGCTTTTGGGAGTCTGCCAGCGCCCGGAGGTGGGAGCGGTGGGAGCCAAGCTGCTTTACCCGGACGACACCATCCAACATGCGGGCTGCGTGGTGGGGATGGGGGGGATTGCAGGGCATATGTTTGTGGATATGCCGGCAAACCGCACCGGTTATCTGCACAAGGCGTCTCTTCTTCAGGACATGAGCGCCGTCACGGCGGCCTGTATGATGACAAAAAGGGCAGCCTTCCAAAAGGCCGGAGGCTTTACCGAGAAGCTGGCGGTGGCCTTCAACGACGTGGATTTCTGCCTGAAGCTGGGGGAGGAGGGCTATCTGGTGGTCTACGATCCCTATGCCAGGCTGTATCATATGGAATCCAAAACAAGGGGAGCCGAGGACAGTCAGGACAAGGTGCGCCGTTTCCAGAGGGAGATCGAGTATATGCGCAGCCGCTGGATCCATATCCTAAAGCAGGGCGATCCCTGCTACAACAAAAATCTGTCCCTCACCAAATGGAATTATTCGCTAAAGCCCCTTCCAGGGATGGGAGGAAAGAAAAAAGAGGGACAATAAAGGAGGATGGGGCCCCGGGAAGCCGGGGGCCCAAAAACGTTTATGCAGGAAGTATCAGTCATAATCCCAAATTACAATGGAATCGCATATCTGGACGGGGTGCTGTCAAGCCTGGAGCGCCAGACCCTGAGGGACTTCGAGGTGATTCTGGTGGACAATGGATCCACAGACGGAAGCGCTTCCTTCGTGGCCTTTGCCTATCCCTGGGTCCGCCTGATCCAGCTTTCGGAGAACTTTGGCTTCAGCAGGGCGGTTAATGAGGGGATCCGTGCGGCCAGGTCGCCCTACGTGCTGCTTCTGAACAACGACACGGAGGCGGAGGCGAACTTTCTGGAGGAGATGAGGGCGGCCATCCAGCGCCACGAAAACGCCTTTTCCTGTGGCGCGAAGATGGTTCAGTTTTTTGACAGGGACAAGCTGGATGATGCGGGCAATTATTACAATGCCCTGGGCTGGGCCTTTGCCAGGGGCAAGGGGAGGGACGTTCATGCCTTTGACCGGGAGGAGAGGGTCTTTTCCTCCTGCGCCGGGGCGGCTATCTACCGGAAGCAGATCTTTGAGAAGATCGGCCTCTTTGACCAGGAGCATTTTGCTTACCTGGAGGATCTGGACGTGTGCTACCGGGCCAGGATCGAGGGCTACGAAAACTGGTATGCGCCGAAGGCCGTGGTTTACCATGTGGGAAGCGGCACCAGCGGCTCCAGGTACAATCAGTTCAAGACCCGCTATTCCTCCAGAAACAACATATACCTGATCTACAAGAACATGCCCCTTCCTCAGCTTCTCCTCAACCTGCCCTTTTTGGTGGCGGGGTTTGGCATCAAGATCCTGTTTTTTTCCATAAAGGGGATGGGAAGGGAATATCTGGCGGGGATCAAAAATGGGTTTCAGCTGAGCAGACGGGACAGAAAATACCCGTTTTCCCTGAAAAACCTGCCCCATTATGGAAAGATTCAGCTGGAGCTCTGGTGGAACATCCTGCGCAGACTGGGAGGCTGAGAGGCGAGATTCTCCCATTTGGCAGGAATTTATATAAAATTTATAAAAAATTGGTAAATAATCTGTTGCATTTCCATTGCATCTATTATAATATGTTAGCAGATTTAGATTCATGCGGCCTTTGCCGCGTGACAAAAGATGGCCGGAGGGCTTCAGACCGGGGAACCGTTTCCCAGGAGGCGGCCTTTCTGTTGGGCCATAAAAAAGAGGTGGAAGAGATTGATCAAAGATAATCAGAAGAATTTCAGTCTTCTCCATGTGGTAATCGATGCACTTGTGATTTCCATTTCCTATGTGTGTGCCTGGGCTCTGCGTTTTATAGGCCCCTTCGCAGCGACAGCAGTGCGGACGAGATCCTTTGAGCAGTACATGTCCGCCCTGCTTTTTATTGTGCCGATCTATCTGTTCCTGTACCATGCCTTTACGCTGTATCAGCCCATGCGGATGCAGGGGAGACGGCTGGTGCTGTCCAATGTGATGAAGGCCAACACGCTGGGGATCCTGGTGACCACGTTCATCCTGTACTATATTGAGGAAGGGGATATCTCCCGTTCCATGCTGTTTATGTTTTACGGGATCAATATCGCGCTGGACTGGGGTGCCAGGATGGCCGTTTTTTACATTCTCCGCAACCTTCGGAAAAAGGGTCTCAACCAAAAGCAGGTGCTTCTTGTGGGCTACAGCCGCTCGGCGGAGGAGTACATTGACCGGATCCGCCAGAACCCTCAGTGGGGGTATGTGGTTCGGGGGATCCTGGACGACAGCGTTCCCTCGGGCACGGTTTACAACGGCGTGAAGGTGATCGGCAGGATTGCGAATCTGATGGTCATACTGCCGGCCAACCGGCTGGACGAGATCGCCATCACCCTGGGGCTGAGCGAATACGACCGCTTGGAGGAGATCGTGGCCATGTGCGAGAAATCCGGCGTGCATACTAAGTTTATCCCGGACTACAACCGGATCATCCCCACGAAGCCTTACACCGAGGATATCCTGGGGCTGCCGGTGGTCAACATCCGCTATGTGCCCCTGAGCAATACCTTCAATGCCATGGTCAAGCGGTGCATGGATCTGGTCGGCTCCGTCTGCGGGCTGATTGTGGCATCGCCGGTGATGCTTCTCATGTGCATTCTGATCAAGGCGACCTCGCCCGGTCCTCTCATTTACCGGCAGGAGCGGGTGGGACTTCACAACAAGACCTTTTGGATGTACAAGTTCCGGTCCATGGAGGTGCAGCCGGAGGCGGAGGAAAAGAAGGCGTGGACCGTGAAAAACGATCCCCGGGTCACGGGGGTGGGACGGTTTATGAGGCGCACCAGCATCGATGAGCTGCCTCAGCTTTTCAACATCCTGAGGGGGGACATGAGCCTTGTAGGGCCCAGGCCCGAGCGCCCTTTCTTCGTGGAGAAGTTTCGGGAGGAGATCCCCCGCTACATGGTCAAGCATCAGGTAAGGCCCGGCCTTACGGGGTGGGCTCAGGTCAATGGCTACCGGGGCGACACCTCCATCCGAAAGAGGATCGAGTACGACCTGTACTACATCGAAAACTGGACCATCGGTTTTGACGTGAAGATCATGTTCCTTACGATCTTCAAGGGGTTTGTAAACAAAAACGCATATTGAGAGGAAGGGAAAAAGAAAAGTATGTCAGGGAAAAAAGGAAAGAAACTAAAGAGAGTCCTGTTTGGACTGGAGATCGTGATCCTGCTTTTGTTTCTCGGAGGCCTTTACGTCTACGGACAGATTTCCGCCAGGATGACAAAGCTGGAGACCACCACGACGCCGGAGACCTTTGACGATACCAAGATCGTGACCAACGAAACGGCTCCGGTGATGACCGGCTACAAGACCTATGCCCTTTTTGGGATCGATCACAGGTCAAAGAATGCCTCCCTTGGGACGGACAACAGCGATACCATCATCATTGCCAGCGTGAACAACGACACGAAGGACGTGCGCCTGGTGTCTGTCTACCGGGACACCCTTCTGAACATTGGCGGCGGCACCTATGCGAAGGCGAACGCCGCATATGCCTACGGCGGGGCGGAACAGGCCATTTCCATGCTGAACACCAACCTGGATCTGAACATCACGGATTACGCCACCGTGGACTTTAATGCGCTGACGGCGGCGGTGGATGCCGTGGGCGGCCTGGAGATCCCCCTTTCCTATGCGGAGATCGTCCATCTCAACAGCTATTGTGAGGAGACCTCCGTGGAGACGGGGAAGGAATACACGCCTCTGGAGCTTCCAGAGCCAAGGCCGGAGGACATCGAGGCCATTGTGGACATTTACCATCTGAACGGCGTGCAGTCCACCTCCTATTGCCGGATCCGTTATACGGCCAGCCTGGACATGGGGCGTACCGAGAGGCAGAGGCGGGTTTTGCAGATGCTGATGGACAAAGGAAAAAAAGCGGGGCTTACCACCCTGTTTCGGATCATGGATGAGGTGTTCCCTCTGGTGACCACGTCCCTGACGAAGACGGAGATCCTCACCATGATCCCTACGGTGATCGGCTACCATATGGACGAGACGGTGGGCTTCCCCATGAACTTCAAGTTTTCCAACGCCAGGGGCAGCATCATCGTGGCAGATACCCTGGAGAACAACGTAAGGCAGCTCCACCAGTTCCTGTACGGGCCGGATGAGAATTACGTGCCGTCACAGAACATCCTGGATGCCAGCGCCAAGATTCTTGAGATCGCAGGCGGCGCAGACAACCTGGTTGAGGAGGCGCCTCCTGTGGCAGAGGGTGAAAACGTGAACACGGACTTCTTCTGGCAGGACGACGGCTCCGGCGGAAACGCCTGGGACGATGGAAACGGCGGCTATGTGGATCCAAACGCAGACGGAGGCCAGTACCAGGGAGAAGGCGAGGTCGTTGATCCTGATACCGGCGGCGGAGAGACCGGCGGTGATACCTATACGGAGCCAGACGGCGGCGACGGATCTTCCGGAGAGGGAGCCGGCGGTGATGCCTACGTGGATCCGGGAACCGGCGGAGATGGAGGCGGAGATGTCTATGTGGATCCGGGAGCTGGCGGTGAAGAGTTCCTGGACGCAGGGGATCTGTCTCTGGACATTGGAGAATAAAGAACGAGAACAGGGGGACCATCCGCAGGATGGTCCCTTCTTTCCAAGTATGACCGGAAAATGGGCTTTCCGGTCCGCCGCATTCGGCGCAGTGAATGTGCCGGGAAAGGAGGAAGCTTGTCGAATATCGAGGTGATCATTCCCTCCTATCGGCCGGGGGAGGAATTTGAAGGGCTGCTGGAGCTGCTGTCCAGGCAGACTCTTCCAGTCAGCAGGATCCTGGTGATCAATACGGAGGAGAGGTACTGGAACCAAGAATGGGAAAAAAAGTATCCCCTTCTTCAGGTGGTGCATATATCAAAGGCGGAGTTTGACCATGGGGGAACCAGAAGAAAGGGAGCGGCCATGGCCCGGGGAGACATTCTGGTGTTTATGACTCAGGACGCCATTCCCGCAGATACGGAGCTGATAGACCGCCTCACGGCGCCCATTCGGGAAAACAAAAGGATCGGCGCTGCCTATGCCAGGCAGCTTCCCAGGGAGGACTGCAGCCCTTTGGAGCGCTGCACCAGGGCCTTCAATTATCCTGAGACCTCACTGGTAAAGTGGGAAAAGGACGTTCCCCGGTATGGTGTCAAGACCTATTTTTGCTCCAATGTATGTGCCGCCTACAGCCGCCGGATATATGAGGAGGTGGGCGGTTTCGTGGAGAGAACGATCTTTAACGAGGACATGATCTATGCGGGAACCATGGCAAAAAGGGGGTATGGGATCGCATACCAGGCGGATGCCTGCGTGATCCACTCACATGACTATTCCTGCCGGATGCAGCTTTGCAGGAACTTTGACCTGGGAGTTTCCCAGGCGGAGCATCCCCAGATCTTTGAGGCGGTATCCTCCGAGGGGGAGGGGCTGCGCCTTGTAAAGAGGACTCTTGGATATCTGTGGAAAACAGGCCGCATATGGCTGATTCCTGTTTTTGTCCTTCAAAGCGCCAGCAAATATCTGGGGTATTTTCTGGGAAAACGGTTTCGGAGCCTGCCGAGAGGACTGATTCTCGCCTTGACCATGAACCCTGGCTATTGGCGGGATTGACGGGGCTTTTGGGGCAAAATCCTGTCACGCTTTTTTTAAATATCTGTCACACTTTGAACACAATTCGTTGCTAAACTGGTCTCATGCTTGATATTTGCATGATCGTTCAGCCCTTGAGGCTGATGTTCCGGCTTTTTCCGGGATGCACTTTCGACAGAGTCAGCGCTGTTTTGCGGGACGGCGCAGGATGCACGACACGGATAGAAGGGAGCTTGAGCTGTGAGTGATGAATGGAATTGGAATCAGAATCCGCCGTCGCCCGCCGGGCCTTCGGCAGCCTCAGAGGGAGGAGAAAGTGCCGACAGTGACGTGACCTATCATTATAAATTTGAGCGTGGATCAGAGCACGCGTATCATTATGGACCTGGCAGCAGCCAGGCGAGGAGCAGGCAGGAGGATGAGAGCGGGACAAAGGGAGATGAGGCTCCCAGGTACGCACACTACCAGCTCCATCAGGGGCAGACGGCTGGCGCTCAGCCGGAAGCACCAGGAAAGGGAAAAAGCGAAGGAGGCTTTGGCAAAAGGGCGGGAGCGGTTCTCACCTTGGGATTGCTTTTTGGCCTGGCGGCAGGTGTGGCCTTTCAGGGGGTCGCTTTGATTTCCCAGAAGTATTTTGGCACCGCCCGGCAGAGCACTGTTGCCACCACGGAGAAGGTTCCTGCGGCGGATTCCCAGGAGGAGGCCGCCCAGGAGGAGGATCTGGGGCAGATCGCCAGTGAGAGAGGTACCGTGGCGGCGGTGGCACAGGCTACCATGCCCTGTGTCGTTGCCATCACCTCCGTCAGTATGCAGGAGATCCAGAGCTTTTTCGGCTATGGGATGGAGTATCCCAGCACCGGCAGCGGTTCCGGCATCATTGTGGGTGAGAACGAGGAGGAGCTTCTCATCGCCACCAATCACCACGTGGTGGAGGGAGCGACCACTTTGAACGTCTGCTTCATCGGGGATGACGTGGTCTCCGCTGAGCAGGAGACTCAAAGCTATTTAAGCGGCGACGGGGACCTGAACATCGAGGATGCGGTGGCTGCGAAGATCAAGGGCTCGGACGAGGATAACGACCTGGCGGTGATCGCAGTCAAGAAAGAGGATATCCCGGAGGATACCTTAGGTGAGATCAAGATTGCCCAGCTTGGCAGCTCGGACAGCCTGGTGGTGGGAGAGCAGGTGGTGGCCATCGGCAATGCCCTGGGCTACGGGCAGACGGTGACCTCCGGGTGGGTCAGCGCCTTGGACCGCACCGTCACCCTGGAGAGCGGCAGCGCCTCGGACCTGATCCAGACAGATGCGGCCATCAATCCTGGAAACAGCGGCGGGGCCCTTCTGAATATGTATGGAGAGCTGATCGGCATCAACTGTGCCAAGTACACGGGGAGCACCGTGGAGGGCACGGGCTACGCCATTCCCATCTCCAAGGCCCAGCCGATCTTGGAGGAGCTGATGAACCGCAAGACAAGAGACAAGGTGGAGGACGAGTCCAGAGCCGGTTATCTGGGAGTGCAGGTGGCGGACCTGTCCGTTGAGGCGGTTCAGATGTACAACATGCCCTCGGGAGCCTTTGTCATCGAGGTGACGAAGGGAAAAGGGGCGGATGCCGCTGGGATCCAGAAGAATGATATCATCGTCAAGCTGGATGGTCAGAAGGTGGGCGGAAAGGCGGACCTCATTGACAAGCTACAGTATTATGCGGCGGGAGAGGACGTGGACGTGGTCATTGCAAGGGCGGACAGCGGCCGGTATCAGGAGCAGACCCTGACCGTTACCCTGAGCGCAAGGCAATAGCCCCCAATAAAGAAAAAAGGTGAGAATGGGACGCCAAGGAGATGGGGCGCCCCATTTTTTCTTTTGCCGCCCCTGGAGCGTGAGGAGGGCAGTCCAGGCAGCCGGATGGCCGTCTGCAATAGCCGTGGGGAAGTAATTTTATAAAAACTTTATTTGATACATCAAACGATTATGCTATAATAGCATAGAAGATAAGAGAATGATAAACACAGCAGAAAGGAGCCATTATGGCGGACCATTTTGACGATCATCAGGATTTTACGGAGGTAGATACCACAGGCAGGGAGAAGGACGACCATGAGAAGGACGGGGATGACTACGAGCATTTCTGCTTTTTGTGCCATCGGTCCGAAAGCCAGGCTGGTAAATTAATAGATCTTCCCAATCAGATACATATCTGTCCGGAGTGTATGCAGAAAAGCTTTGACTCCATGAACCAGCAGTTTTCCAATGGAAAGATCAATTTTTCCGAGCTGCTGAATATTCCAGGAGTGAATTTTATTGACCTGACGGGCCTGCAGGGGCAGCCCTCCGCTCAGAAAAAAGTAAAAAAGAAAAAAAAGAAAGAGAAAAAGCCGGCCATCGATATGAACGCCGTTCCGGCGCCCCATAAGATCAAGGCCACGTTGGACGATTATGTGATCGGCCAGGACAGGGCAAAGAAGGTGATGTCCGTGGCCGTGTACAACCACTATAAGCGGGTGTCGGCGGATGCGATGGATGACATCGAAATCGAAAAGTCAAACATGCTCATGATCGGGCCTACCGGCAGCGGCAAGACCTACCTGGTCAAGACCCTTGCCCGCCTTCTGGACGTACCCCTTGCCATTGCGGACGCCACCTCTTTGACCGAGGCGGGCTATATCGGCGACGACATCGAGAGCGTGGTTTCCAAGCTTCTTGCGGCGGCGGACAATGACGTGGAGAAGGCGGAGCACGGTATTATTTTTATCGACGAGATCGACAAGATCGCAAAAAAGAAAAACACGAATCAGAGAGACGTCAGCGGCGAGGCCGTACAGCAGGGCCTGCTGAAGCTGCTGGAGGGCAGTGAGGTGGAGGTGCCGGTGGGGGCGAACAGCAAAAATGCCATGGTTCCCCTGGTGACCGTCAATACCCGAAACATTTTGTTCATCTGCGGGGGAGCCTTCCCGGATCTGGAGAACATCATCAAGGAACGGCTCAATAAGCAGGCCTCCATCGGCTTTTATGCGGATCTGAAGGACAAATACGACAAGGATCCCCATCTCCTGGAGAAGGTGACCGTGGACGATATCCGCTCCTTCGGCATGATCCCGGAGTTTATCGGCCGTCTGCCGGTGATCTTTACCCTGGAGGGATTGACGGAGGACGCACTGGTAAAAATACTAAAGGAGCCGAAAAACGCCATCCTGAAGCAATATCAGAAGCTGCTGGCTCTGGACGAGGTTAGGCTGGAGTTTGACGAGGGCGCCCTCCATGCCATCGCGAAGAAGGCCATGGAGAAGAAGACGGGGGCCAGGGCCCTGCGGGCCATCCTGGAGGAGTACATGCTGGATATCATGTATGAGATTCCCAAGGACGATTCCATCGGCCAGGTGATCATAACGGAGGAGTACATCCAGGGCACGGGAGGTCCCCGTATCCTTTTGCGGGGACAGGAGCTTCCGCTTCTTGGAACCATGAATGGATGAACAGGCGGCGGCCGCAGGGAGCAGGTGCCGCACAGAAAGGAAGGGAGACGCATTATGGGAAAAAACTTTTTAGACGATCTGGGGGACGCTTTGGTGAAGACCACCAGGGATATTGGGAAGAAAGCGAATAAGATCTACGAGGGCCAGAAGCTGCAGACGAAGATCGCCGGGGAGGAACTGGCCATCGAGAAGCTGAAGACGGAGATAGGAAACCGCTTATACGGGCAGTACACCCAGGGCGCCGTCCTGGGAGAGGAGATGTATAAGCTGTGTGAAAAGATCGATCAGCATGTGAAGACGGTGGAAAAGTACAAAAACGAGGCCGCCGGCCTGAAGGGCTGCAAGATCTGCCCGGCCTGCCATAGGTCTGTGGACAAAGAGGCCGCTTTCTGTTCCTATTGCGGTTCTCCCTGCCCGGAGCCGGAGCAGGCAGAAGAGGAGGCGCTGGAGGAAGAGGAGCAGCCCTTTCGTGAGGAGGAGCAGGACGAAGGAGCAGAGCCATCCCCGGAAGAGGAGAAGGAAGGGGAAGGAAAAGAGGTGGAGCCGGAGGCCGTAGCAGAGCCGGAGGCGGTGCAGGATCAGGAAGAGGCTTTGCAGGAGATGCAGGAGGAGAACGGGGAGGAACCCGTATAGAAGGAGCGCTGGCAAAATGTTGGAGATTCTCACTGCAGGAGGCGTGTACCTCCTGGATCAAAGATTAAAGGAGCAGGCGGAGGAGGCCGGCCCCAAAAGCAAGGGCAGGGCCCTGGCGGGGGGAAGGGCCGTTCTGCGGTGCTGTCACAATCCCGGCTGCATCTGTGGATCCATTCAGATTGGAAAGGAGGCCTGCGAGGGCCTGTCCGCCATTTCCCTTGGCGTGGTTCTGGGAGAATATGCCCGCCAGGCTCTTGCCGGCGGCTCTTTTGCGGGAAGGGTCGGCCTCTCCATGGTTCTTGGAGGAGGCCTCAGCAACTACATGGATTGGCATACCAAGGGCTTCGTGACGGACTATATCCGTTTCCCTTCCAAGGATCCCCGGTTGGACCGGCTGGTGTTCAACCTGGCGGATTTTGCCATCATGGGTGGAGCGGCCCTCTGGGCCGTCTCCGCCATATTTACCGGAGGGAAGGGACAAGGAGAGAAAACCAGAAAAAAGAGGACGAAAAAGAGGCCAAAAGAGTGAGGCCATGAAGGATTTCACTAAATTT
>JAUNJL010000013.1 GCA_030533315.1 Eubacteriales bacterium | reverse complement strand
ACGAACAGCTGATGCAGGCTTTGGACTACCAGAAGGAGAACAAGGGAAAGCGGATCGGAAACGTGATGATCGAGCTGGGCTTCATCAACGAGAGCCAGATGCTGGACGCCCTGGCCCGAAGGCTTGGGCTGGAGCACGTGTCCATATCCTCGGTGCGGGTGAAGGTGGAGTCCGTGGAAAGGATCCCCATGCAGCTGTCCCAGCAGTACGGCATCCTGGCGGTGGATGAGAACGACGACCACAACATCCTGAAGGTTTTGACCAACGATCCTTTGAATTTCTATGGGCTGGAGGACGTGCGGCAGGTCACGGGCATGGAGCTGGACATTCTGCTGGCGGAGGAGAAGCCCCTGCAAAGCGCCATCCAGTATTATTACTCGGAGGTCTCCGCAAAGAAGGCGGCGAAGACGGCCAATGCGGACGCCGCACCTCAGGTGGAGGAGCTGGACGTGGAGGAGGGCGACGGGGACACGCCCATCATCAACCTGCTGAACAGCCTGGTACAGAGGGCTTACAGCACCAACGCCTCGGATATCCACATCGAGCCCTTCGAGAAGCAGTCAGTGGTGCGGATGCGTATCGACGGCGTGATCGTGGATTACGTGACCCTGCAGAAGGCCATCCACCCTTCCCTCATCGCCCGTATCAAGATCATTTCCGACCTGGATATCGCAGAGCGGAGGATTCCCCAGGACGGACATTTCCGTATGCACGTGGGCGACGCCATGGTGAACATCCGTGTTTCCATGATCCCCACGGTTTTCGGGGAAAAAGCGGTCTTGCGTATTTTGGCCAGCAGTGGTATTATAGACAATAGTGGTACATATGGAATGAACGAGGACAGCTACCAGAAGTTTTCCAAGATCCTGGCGGCGCCTTACGGGATCATCTACATCACGGGACCTACGGGCTCGGGAAAGACCACCACGCTGTACATGGTGCTGGATCAGCTGGCCCAGAAGCAGGTGAACATTTCCACCATCGAGGACCCGGTGGAGAAGAACCTTCCCAGGGTCAATCAGATGCAGGTGAACAACCAGGCGGGCCTGACCTTTGAGATCGGCCTGCGGGCCCTCCTTCGTCAGGATCCGGACGTGATCATGGTGGGGGAGACCCGAGACGCCCAGACGGCGGGGATCTCCATCCGGGCGGCCATCACCGGCCACCAGGTTTTGTCCACCCTTCACACCAACAATGCGGCGGCCACCATCGTCCGCCTGGTGGACATGGGGATGGAGCCCTACATGATCGCCAGCTCCCTGACGGGAGTGGTGGCACAGAGACTGATGCGCAAGACCTGTCCCAACTGCTCCGTGGTGGAGGCTCCCACCCCGGAGGAGAGGGTCTACCTGGATCCCGACATCACCCAGGTGCGTCACGCCAGGGGCTGCAATCACTGTAATTACACCGGCTACAGCGGCCGGGTAGCCATCCATGAGATCCTGATGATGGACGACGTGGTGCGGGAGATGGTCACCCGGAAGGCGTCCACGGAGGAGATCGCAGATTACGCCGTGGCCCATCAGCACATGGTGACCTTGAAGGAGGCCTCCATGGACCTGGTGCGAAGGGGCGTGACCTCCCCGGAGGAGCTGCGGAAGGTGGCTTATTTCTCCTGAGAGGCTTTGCACCGTCTGAGAGGGAAAGGTTCATTCCTCTGTGGTCCGCTGACCGACGGTCTTCGTCGGACAGCCGGGCGGCTGCCTGAGTTTTTTTCGGCCTGCCTATATCTTTTTTGTGAAGGACGGATCCTTTGCGGGAAGGGGGCGGCCATTCGGACAGCGGCCCGGCTGAGGTTTGATCATTCACCTTTGGCCGGGGAGCTGGTCTCTGTGTTTTGATTTCCCATCTTTTCACGCAGAGCCAGAGCCTTGGGGGAATGGGGCTTTGCCGTTCCTGGGACGGCTCGTGGCTTGCCGCCATCCCCCCTGCATCTGCCCGCCGGATCCCTGACGCTGGTCATGGATCGGTTTTCTATCCTGTGTTCTGATGAGTTGAACGGAAGGGCGGAGACCTTCTGCAAAGAACGCCTGCGGTGTGCCCCAGGGCATGAGCCTAATCGGAGGATCCTTTGTTCAAGGAAAAGGAAAATGATTTTTTAGAAAAAACGGCTGCCGGCAGTCCTGGAGGATTGGGGGCGGCCGTTTTTTTGCGGAAACGTCCGGCCTGCAAAAAAATGGGTTTTGAAGTATGAATTACCAGTGTATTTTTTTTGCGATCTCACATACTAGCAGTGTAACATCCAAACAACACAACCAAGGAGGAAACGAATATGTCAAATAACACTTCTTCTAACAAAGCAGTTGTACCTGAAGCAAAGGGAGCCTTGGACCGTTTCAAGTTTGAGGTGGCAAGCGAGCTGGGTGTGCCGCTTACGGACGGCTATAACGGAAACCTGACCTCCAAGCAGAACGGCAGCGTGGGAGGCTATATGGTGAAAAAAATGATCGAGGCCCAGGAGAGGCAGATGTCCTCCGGGCAGGGCGGCCAGAGCTTCTAAGGAAGGGCTGTAAGGGACGTCCCGTATTTCGCTCAATGTAAAAGAAAAGAAAAAGGCCTGGAGGGCAGAGAGGATCTGTCTTTCGGGCCTTTTTATTCGTTCGGCCGTTTTTCTTTTTGTACGGGGAAAGAGGAGGGAGAGGGGTCAATGGAGGAGACTGTTACATTTCTATGAATTTTGTATATTTTGCAAGAAGTTGTTGCACTCCTTTTGGCTATTTGTTATAATATCCGTTGGAATGAAATCGATGTTGAAGTTAGAAGGCGTTGTGTGACGATCCGGCCGCCGGATTGTTGACACATTGTGCAAAAAGGGAGATGTAAGGATGAATTTAGGAATTATTGCACACAACAGCAAAAAGGTCCTGATCGAGGATTTCTGTATTGCTTATAAAAATATTTTGGCGAAACATGAGGTTTACGCCACGGGCACCACGGGAAGACGGATCGAGGAGGCCACCAGCCTTCACGTCCACAAGTTCCTGGCGGGGAGCATCGGCGGAGACAAGCAGTTCATGGAAATGGTGGAGCGCCAGGACCTGGACATGGTGATCCTGTTTTACAATCCGGTGATGATGGATCCCAAGGAGCCGGACATCACGGCCATCGTGAAGCGCTGCGACCAGTACAACATCCCGGTGGCCACCAACATCGCCACCGCGGAGCTTCTGATCCTGGGTCTTGCCCGGGGTGATCTGGATTGGAGACTGAATCTGAAATGAGGGTGATCGCAGGCAAGGCAAGACGACTAAACCTAAAGACGGTGCCAGGCCGGGATACCCGGCCCACCACCGACCGGATCAAGGAGACTTTGTTCAACATCCTGCAGCCGGGGCTTTTGGGCTGCCGTTTCCTGGATCTGTTCAGCGGCAGCGGGGCCATCGGGATCGAGGCTTTGAGCCGGGGCGCCGCCCTGGCGGTATTTGTGGAGAGGGATCCCCGGGCCGCCGGGTGCATCCGGGAAAATCTTTCGTTTACAAAGCTTGAAAAGGATGGTAAACTTCTAAGGATGGACGTGCTGCAGGCTCTTCGTTCCCTGGAGGGGCAGGGGGTGTTCGACTGCATCTTCATGGACCCGCCCTACGGGCAGGAGCTGGAGCGCCAGGTGCTGGAGTATCTGGCGGACAGTACCCTTCTGGATGAGGATACGCTGATCGTTGTTGAGGCGGAGCTCCATACGCCCTTTGATTACGCTCAGGAGCTTGGGTTTCTGCAGCTGCGCACCAAAGAATATAAGACCAATAAGCATGTGTTTTTACGCAGGGGAAAGTGAGAGACAGCCATGGTAATCGCAGTTTATCCGGGCAGCTTTGACCCGGCCACCTACGGGCATCTGGACATCATCCGGCGGGCCAGCGACGCTTTTGACCGTATCGTTGTGGGGGTTTTGTACAATTCCGCAAAAAGTCCGTTGTTTTCTGTGGAGGAACGTGTTAATATACTAGAAAAGGCTATCAGCCATATGGATAATGTGATCGTAAAACCCTTTGACGGGCTTTCTGTAAATTTTGCCAGGGAGAATGGGGCTCAGGTGATCGTCCGGGGACTTCGGGCGGTTACGGATTTTGAGTATGAGCTTCAGATGGCCCAGACAAACCGCGTTCTGGCACCGGACATTGACACGGTATTTCTGACCACAAGTCTGGAATATGCTTACCTTAGTTCCACCATCATGAAAGAGGTTGCTCAGTTTGGGGGAGACCTGAGCAGGTTTGCTCCCAGGGAGATCACAGATGCGGTCCTTGCAAAAATGCACCAAGGGAAGAAATAGAGATAAGGAGAGTATGCTATGAGCAGCAGAATTGAACAGATCATCGAAGAAATTGAAGAGTACGTGGACAGCTGTAAGTATCAGCCTCTGTCTACCACCAAGATCGTGGTGAATAAGGAGGAGATCGAGGAGCTGCTCCGGGAGCTTCGCCTAAAGACCCCAGATGAGATCAAGCGTTACCAGAAGATCATCAGCAACAAGGACGCCATCCTGGAGGACGCACAGTCCAAGGCGGACGGGCTCATCGCGGAGGCCCAGGCCAAGGCCCAGGAGCTGGTCACCCAGCATGAGATCATGCAGAGGGCCTACGCCCAGGCCAATGAGACCGTCAATGCAGCCAACCGCCAGGCTCAGGAGATCCTGGATTCCGCTACTCAGGACGCAAACAGCATCCGCTTGAGCGCCATCACCTACACCGACGACATGATGGCGAACATCGGCTCCCTTCTGAACCAGACTCTGGAGGACGCAGGGGGCAGATACAAGGTGTTCATGGAGTCTTTGCAGACCTGTCTGGAGGTGGTGAACCACAACCGCCAGGAGCTGGCTCCCCAGACGGCCCAGGCTGCTGCCATTTCCAATTCCTACCAGACAGCCGTTCCTCAGGCAGCCGTAGAGGAAGAGGGAGGCCTGGACGACCTGGGAGAGAGCTGAGAGGAGCCTGGAGGAGAACAGGCGGGCCTTTTTTGGAGGCCTTATACAGTCATGAGAAGAAGAACGGCCATGAAGAGGGCGTTTACACATTTGGCAGAAGCGTAAGGGATGATGGATAAATCTCCATCCAGTACGCTTTTTGTCTGTGCCATGATGCAAAATCCCCCGAAAGCCGCCATCACCATGGAGAGAAACCAGGTTTGCCAGGGGGACAGCAGGGCTGCCGAGAGCTGGTGCAGGCCGGTGGTGAGCTCCAGAAATCCCAGGAGCACGCACTTTCCAAGGAGGGAGAAGGGCCAGAAGTGGCTGACGGCGGCCGACAGTATGGAAAAAAGCAGGATGTATCCGCCAAGGCGGGTAATCGTCTCAAAACCGTTCATAATAGAGACATCAAGGATCGCTCCGGTGGAGCCTTTGGCCGGTGTCTCTTTTTTTGGAAAAAATTCCTCCGCCGGATCCCAGGTTTTGTTTCGGAACACGAAAAAGCGGAAGAATACCATGGTGAGAAGGTTTGAGGAGAGGAGAAGGCCCAGGATCACAAAGGGGGACACCCTTCCCTTCAGGCAGACGCCCCCCAGGTAGGTGATGAGAAAGACCGGGCTTGGGGAGCCGGTGAAGGTGAGGAGGTAGGAGGCCTCCCTTTTGGAGAGGCGGCCCTGGACGCAGAGATCCCTGGCCAGCTTGGGCCCCATGGGGCAGCCGCAGAAGGAGCCCAGGAGGAAGACGTAGACGCCCCAGGGGGAAAGGCCAAAAAGGGACCGCCAGAGCCTGGACAGGGGGGACAGAAGCTTTTCCACCTGTCCGGTATGTACCAGGATCCCCGTAAGGATCAAGAAGGGCAGAAGGACCGGCACCAGGGTGTTGAGCCAAAGGCTCATCCCGTCCCGGGCGGCGGCGAGGGCTTCGGAGGGAAAGAGCAGGAGAAAGCTGAGCAGGAGCAGGCAGGCTGCCGTGTACAGGGATTTTTTCATGATCCACCTGAGAGCATTTTTTACCAATATATGGGCCATAAAGGAGGAAAATGCGGGCCAGGCGGAAAGGAGACGGATGCGGGAGCGGTCCGGAAACGAAGCAAGCTGGGAAGGAAGCTTTCCAAAACTATCACAATCGGCACAGCAGGTGTGCCAGGAAAGGGGAAATCATGTCAGTATTGGAGATGTTAAAGCCGCAGAGGGTTTTTTATTATTTTGAGGAGATCTGCAGGATCCCCCACGGCTCCGGGAACACAAGGGAGATCAGCGACTATCTGGCGGGGTTTGCAAGGGAGCAGGGCCTTGCCTTCGTGCAGGATGAGAAGAATAACGTGGTGATCTACAAGGAGGCTTTTCCAGGCTATGAGGAGGCTCCCACCGTGATCCTTCAGGGGCATATGGACATGGTCTGTGAGAAAAGGCCGGATGTGGAGCACGACTTTACCAGGGACGGGCTGAAGCTTTCCGTGACGGAGGATGGCTATGTCACGGCCAACGGCACCACCTTAGGAGGGGATGACGGGATCGCGGTGGCCTACATCCTGGCCATTTTGGAGAGTCGGGACATTCCTCATCCCGCCCTGGAGGCGGTGATCACCGTGGATGAGGAGATCGGGCTTTTGGGAGCCGCCGCCCTGGACTGCAGCGTGCTGAAGGGGAGACGCCTTATCAACATCGACTCCGAGGAGGAGGGAAGCCTTCTGGTGGGCTGCGCCGGGGGGATGTGCGGAGAGTGCGTCATTCCGGTGAAAAGGATGGACGCCGAGGGGATGATCTGCCAGGTGAGGATCACGGGGCTTGCCGGCGGACACTCCGGCGGGGAGATCGACAAGAACCGGGCAAACGCCAACATCCTGATGGGCCGTTTTCTCTATCGCCTGAAAAAGGAGATGGGCTTCGGGCTTTTGGAGCTTTTTGGCGGGACGAAGGACAACGCCATCACCAGGGAGTGCCAGGCGGTCATCATGGCCGATGAGGAGGAGCTGGAGACTCTTGAGAGGCTGGCAAGGGAGACGGAGGAGGAGCTGCAAAGAGAGTACGCCGGAAGCGACGAGGGCATCCGCATCCAGGTGACCAGGGAGGAGGTCAGGTGTGCATCCATCCTTCACCCCACCAGCATGGAGAAGACGCTGTTCTTCCTGATGAACGTTCCCTGGGGCGTGGCAAAGATGAGCGGAACCGCGGCGGGGCTGGTGGAGACCTCGTCAAACCTGGGCGTCCTGCGGCTTTGCCAGGAGGCCCTGGAGGCCGTGGTCAGCATCCGAAGCTCCATCGGCTCCGCATCCAAGGCGCTCTCCCAGAGGGTGGAGTACCTTACGGAGTTCCTTGGAGGGGAGTACGAGGTGAGCGGAGCCTATCCTGCATGGGAATACCGCAAGGACTCTCCCCTGCGGGACTGCATGGTGAGGGTTTATGAGGAGGTCTACGGGGAAAAGCCGGAGGTGACGGTCATTCACGCCGGCCTGGAGTGCGGCCTTTTCTACGAGAAGATGGAGGGGCTGGACTGTGTGTCCGTGGGCCCGGACATTGTGGACATCCACACATCGGAGGAGCGGCTTTCCATCACCTCCACAGAACGAGTGTGGAACTATCTTCTGAAGGTTCTGGAGGCCCTGAAGGACTGAGCCTTTTTGGCGCCTTTGTGTGACCGTCCTATTTGATCATTTTTTTATCGTAAAGAAGCATGAAGAAGCATTGGAATCCGGCGGAGACGTCCCTCTGGCAGGGGGGGGGCGGACCGCCGGATTTTTTGGCGGCCAGGGAAGGACCGCGCCGGCAGTCAAAAACAGGTTCTAAAGGGGCCGGCTTTTTCATAGACTATATAGGATGTGGGAGGTGAGGCATGGGACGGAGGCTCTTTCGAGGGATGCTTTTGATTCTCTTTCTGATCCTGGAGGCCCTTTGCCTTCAGGAGATCCTGCGGGAGAGGAGCAGCGTCTCCTTTCTGAAGGAGGACACCCTTTTGGGGGAGGCCTTCCGAAAACAGGAGCTGCCGCCGGAGCTTTACAGGGATCTGCGAAGGAGGGCGGGGGAGGAAAAAGGCTTTTCGGAGCTTTTGACCTCCACCATGGCGCTGGGGGAGTTTGCCCCGGACAGGATCCGGGAGGGGACAGCGGCATTCCTGAAATATAAGAGGGAGGAGTACCGGCTGCTGGGATCCGCCTACGAGGCCATCTGGTCCGGGGTGGAAGCTTTTCCCGTGGCGTCTAAGGAAATCTCCTTCCAGGATACCTTCCTGGCCAAAAGGAGCTACGGGGGAGACCGGCTTCATGAGGGGACGGACCTTTTTGGGAAGCGGGAGGAGCCCGGCTATTATCCCATCGTCTCCATGACGGACGGGGAGGTGGAGGAGGTGGGCTGGCTGCCCCTAGGAGGGTGGCGCATCGGTATCCGCTCCAGGGCGGGTGGGTACTTTTATTATGCCCATTTGTCCGGGTACGACCAGGAATTTCAAAGGGGACAAATGGTCAGGGCCGGGGACGTGCTGGGGTATATGGGAAACAGCGGCTACGGGGAGGAGGGCACGGTGGGAAGGTTTCCCGTTCACCTTCACCTTGGCATCTACATCACCACGCCCCAGAGGGAGGAGCTGAGCGTGAACCCCTACTGGGTGCTGCGGGCGGCTGCTTACATGCAAAATATAAAAATATTATAAAGTACGATTATTAGGAGAAATTTTTTTGAATCTATGTTATAATACGTAATTGTACGCAGCCGGCCCACGGGAAGGCTGTTTCAGTAAGGAGCGATCGAAATGGAAATACAGTTGTGGCGAAGCATCTTGTGCCCCTACGAGCTGGCTGTCAAGGAATTGATGGTCAAATTTGAACATATTATCAGTGAACATAGAGAAAATGACCTGTACTCCCCCATCGAGCAGGTGAGCGGCCGTGTGAAGAGCGTCTCCAGCATCCTGGAGAAGATGCAGAGGAAGGGAATCCCCATGGAGCGGATGGAGGAAGAGGTGGAGGACATTGCGGGCATCCGTATCATCTGCCAGTTTGAGGAGGACATTGACACGGTGGCCTCCATCATCCAGAAGCGGGAAGACATGGTCATCAAGAGCGAGAAGAACTATCTGAAGCATATCAAGCAGAGCGGATACCGGAGCTACCATCTGATCATCTACTACACGGTGGAGACCCTGAACGGCCCCAGAAGGCTGCAGGCGGAGATCCAGATCCGCACCATGGCCATGAATTTCTGGGCCACCATCGAGCACTCCCTCCAATACAAATACAAGGGAGACATGCCGCCCCACGTGACGGAGCGCCTGAGCAATGCGGCGGACGCCATCATCTCTCTGGATCACGAGATGTCCTCCGTGCGGAACGAGATCATGGACGCACAAAATTCTTCCCAGCTGCAGTCCAACCTTGTGCGGGACATTTTGACCAACATCGAGAACCTGTACAGGCTGTCCAACCAGCGGGAGGTGATGAAGATCCAGTCGGAGTTCCTGCGGGTATTCAAGACGAAGGATCTTCAGCAGCTGGAGCGTTTTCACAGGCAGCTGGACATTATCGCCGAGGGCTACCGGGCCCAGGCGGTGTATCACAATATCGGCCCTATGCAGCCGGGAAAGGGTTGTATCAGTTAAATGTTAAAGGATAAAGAGGCTGTGATCTTTGACCTGGACGGTACCCTGGTGGATTCCATGTGGGTCTGGTCACAGATCGACGTAGATTTTCTTGGAAAATACAAGATTCCCATCCCCCAGGGGTTCCAGAAGGAGCTGGAGGGGCTGAGCTACACGGAGACGGCCGCCTACTTCAAGGAGCGTTTTTGCCTGGAGGAGTCGGTGGAGGAGATCAAGGAGATCTGGCGGGACATGGCCATGGACCGGTACTGCCACGCCGTCCCCCTAAAGCCGGGCGTCCGGCAGTTCATCCCCTACCTGAAGGAGCAGGGGATCCAGATGGCGGTGGCCTCCAGCAATACGGAGAGCCTGATTGAGGCGGTGCTGGAAAGCCAGGGCATCCGGGAGTATTTTGACTGCATCGTCACCTCCTGCCAGGTAAAAAAAGGCAAGCCGGCACCGGACGTGTATCTGGAGGCGGCCAGGAGCCTGGGGGCGGATCCCTCCAAATGCCTGGTCTTTGAGGATATCGTGGCGGGCCTTGAGGCGGGGAAGAATGCGGGGATGACGGTCTGCGCCATCGACGACGACTACAGCCGCTCCCAGGAGAAAGAGAAAAAAGCGTGTGCCAGCTATTTTATCACCGACTACCGGCAGGTGATGGAGGGCACCTACGAGGAAGTATAGATGCAGGATTTTTTACCGGTTACATATGAAGAAATGAAGGACAGAGGCTGGGACCAGGTGGATTTCGTCTACGTGTGCGGGGATGCCTACGTGGACCATCCCTCCTTCGGGAGCGCCATCATCACCCGGCTTTTGGAGAGCCGGGGATACCGGGTGGGGATGATCTGCCAGCCCGACTGGCGAAAGAAGGAGAGCGTCCAGGTCTTCGGACGTCCCAGGCTGGGCTTTTTGGTGTCCTCCGGAAACATGGATTCCATGGTAAATCATTATACGGTGGCAAAGAAGAGGCGGAGGCAGGACGCCTATTCCCCGGGGGGAGAAGCGGGACTGAGGCCGGACCGGGCGGCGGTGGTCTACGGGAATCTGATACGGCAGAGCTATCCCAAGGCTCCCGTGATCCTGGGAGGAATCGAGGCGAGCCTTCGGCGCCTTTCCCATTATGATTATTGGGATGACAAGGTCCGCCGCAGCATCCTTCTGGATTCCGGCGCGGATTTGATCTCCTACGGGATGGGGGAGCACTCCATCCTGGAGATCGCCGAGGCGCTGGAGGGAGGGATCCCCGTGGGGGAGATCACCTACGTCCCGGGCACGGTGTACAAGAGCCGGGATCTGACCAGGGCCTTTTCGCCCCTTCTTCTGCCCTCCTTTGAGGAGACGTCCAGGGACAAGGCCGCCTATGCCAGAAGCTTTGCCATCCAGTACAGGAACACGGATCCCTTCACCGGGCGGGTTCTGGCGGAGGATTATGGGACCAAGGGCTACGTGATCCAGAATCCCCCGTCCATGCCCCTGAGCCAGCAGGAGATGGACGACGTCTATGACCTGCCCTACACGGGGCGGTATCACCCTATGTACGAGGGAAGCGGCGGTATCCCGGCCCTGGAGGAGATCCGGTTCAGCCTGACCAGCAGCCGGGGCTGTTTTGGGGGATGCAGCTTTTGCGCCCTCACCTTCCACGAGGGAAGGATTGTCCAGACCAGGAGCCATTCTTCCATCCTGAAGGAGGCCGAGGCCCTGACGAAGGCCCCGGATTTTAAGGGCTACATCCATGACGTGGGAGGGCCGACGGCGGATTTTCGCCACCCCTCCTGTGAAAAGCAGCTTACCAAGGGCGTCTGCCAGAACCGGCAGTGCCTGTTTCCTGAGCCCTGCCCCAATCTGAGGGCGGATCACAGGGATTATGTGACCCTTCTTCGGAGCCTGCGGGACATACCGGGGGTCAAGAAGGTGTTTATCCGTTCCGGTGTGCGCTTTGATTATGTGCTGGCGGACAAGGACCGGACCTTCCTTCGGGAGCTTACCAGATATCACGTGAGCGGCCAGCTGCGGGTGGCACCAGAGCATGTGTCCGAGGCGGTCCTTCGCTGCATGGGAAAGCCTTCCCATGGGGTCTACCAGCAGTTTCTGAAGGAGTTTGAGAAGGCGAACGCCGCCACGGGGAAGAAGCAATACGCCCTTCCCTACTTCATGTCCTCCCACCCGGGCTGTACCATGAAGGAGGCGGTGAAGCTGGCGGAATATGTGCGGGATCTGGGGTTCACCCCGGAACAGGTGCAGGATTTTTATCCCACTCCCTCCACCTTGTCCACCTGTATGTATTACACGGGCATCCATCCCCTTACGGGGGAGAAGGTGTACGTCCCCAAAAACCCCAGGGAAAAGGCCATCCAGCGGGCCCTGATGCAGTATAAGAGGCCGGAGAACAGGGCTCTTGTGCTGGAGGGGCTGAGGATGGCCGGGCGGATGGATCTTGTGGGCTACGGCAGCAAGTGTCTTCTCCGCCCCGAAAGAGGCGGGGCAGGAGGGAAGGATGAGAGAGGGAGGAGGGCCGGAAGTCCTTCCCCCAAAAAGAAAAAGACCATTCGGAACGTACACCGAAGGAATCATTGATCAGGAGACGCCAATGAATAAAAAAAAGAGAGACAGGATCCAAAAGGGAGAGTTCGGATACTTCCGACGGGAAAAAAAGAGGCGTTTTTTTATCACGGCCATCCTGCTGGGAGTGCCCTTGTTTATCTTCGTTTCCATGTGGATCTACCTGGGAACCAGGAACAGCATCTGGACCGTGATCGCCATCGTGGGATGCCTGCCGGGGTGCCGGTCCGTGGTGAGCCTGATTATGATTCTTCTGCGAAAGCCTATGGACGAGGAGCTGTACCGGCAGATCCGGGAGCATCAGGGCGGCCTGACCATGGCCTATGAGATGTATATGACCTTCTATGAAAAGAGCGCCTACATCCACGCCTTGGCCGTCTGCGGAAACACGGTGGTGGGCTATTCCGGGGATCCGGGGATCGACGGCGCCTTTATGGCGGAGCAGGCCCAGAGGCTGGTGCGAAAGAACGGATACAAGGTGGACGTGAAGATCCTGACGGAGCTGCGCCCTTTTTTGGAGCGTTTGGATTCCATGAACCAGCATCAGGATTCTCTTCGGGAGGGAATCCGGTTTACGCCGGACGAACGGTATCCTGATTACACCAGGGAGGACATGATCCGTCACGTTCTTCTGAATCTTTGTATCTGAATTTTTGTGTCTGAGTTTCCGGGACAGGAGTGGTTACGCCATGCGGGAATTTACCATTTGTGACAACGAAGCGGGCCAGAGGCTGGACAAGTATCTGGCAAAGCTTTTAAAGGAAGCGCCGTCAAGCTTTTTTTATAAGATGCTGCGCAAAAAGAATATTACCCTGAACGGAAAAAAGGCTTCCGGGAGGGAGATCCTGGAAAAGGGGGATCTGGTCCGCCTTTTCCTCAGCGAGGAGACTTTCGGCAAGTTTTCCAGGGAGGTGCGGACAGATCACCCTTACGTTCCCCTGTCCGTCATTTATGAGGACCGGGACATCCTTTTGATCAACAAGCCTGCGGGGATGCTCTCCCAGCCGGATGGAAGCGGAAGGGCCTCCCTGACGGAGTACCTGGTGGGCTACCTTTTGAAGGAGGGGGCCGTCACCAGGGAGGAGCTTTCCACCTTTCAGCCGGGGGTCTGCAACCGCCTGGATCGGAACACCAGCGGGATCGTGGCCGCGGGAAAAAGCCTTTACGGCCTGCAGCAGCTTTCCAGACTTTTTCACGACCGGTCCATGAAAAAGTATTATCTGTGCGTCGCCAAGGGGCGCATTTTGGAGGAAAAATATCTGAAGGGATATTTGCATAAGGATGAAGCATGTAATAAAGCGGAGATATGGCAGTCCGAAGGGGAGAGAGCCCTTCCCATAGAGACCAGGTACCGTCCCCTTCGGTGGGGCCGGGACGCCACTCTTTTGGAGGTGGAGCTGATCACGGGGCGTTCCCACCAGATCCGGGCTCATCTTTCCTCCATGGAGCATCCCATTTACGGGGATCCCAAGTATGGGGACCCGGCGGTCAACCGGAGGCTGCGGCAGGAGTATGGGCTGCGGTATCAGCTGCTCCATTCTCACCGCCTGGTGATGCCAGAGCTGGAGGGAAGGCTGGCTCACCTTTCCCGGCAGGTCTTTACGGCGCCTTTGCCCCGGCAGCTTCAAACCATTTTGAAAAAGGAACAAATAGAGGAGAGTAGTGATTATGAAAATCTGGCATGAAATATGGGACTATCTGAAAACCATCCTGATGGTGCTGGTGATCGTCCTGGTCATCAACAACGTGGTTTTGATCAATGCGAAGATCCCGTCCGAGTCCATGGAAAAGACCATCATGACGGGGGACCGCATTTTTGGCCTGCGCCTTGCCTACGGGCTGAACCTGGATCTGTTTGGGCTGGAGTATTCCAAGAAGCTGAGGGAGCCGGAGCGCTTCGACATTATCATTTTCCAGTATCCCGACGACGAAAGCCAGCTTTTCATCAAACGGCTCATCGGCCTTCCGGGGGAGACGGTGGAGATCGTGGACGGCAAGGTCTATATCGACGGCTCCCAGACCCCTCTTGAGGATTCCTTTATCCCCGAGAAGATGCGGGGAAGCTACGGGCCCTTTCAGGTTCCTGAGAACTGCTATTTTATGCTGGGGGACAACCGGAACAACTCCAAGGATTCCCGTTTTTGGAACAACAGCTACGTCCGCTTTGACCAGATCGTGGGAAAGGCGGTGGTCCGGTACTTCCCGGGCATCAAGTTTTTGAAATAGACGCAGGCTTTGAAGGAGGAGGATTATGGCAGCCTGGAGCACAAGAGGCCTGCGGGGCTCCACGTTGGAGGAGCTGGTAAACCGCACCAATGAGCAGTACCGGGAAAGGGGGCTGGCTCTGATCCAGAAGGTTCCCACTCCCATCACCCCGGTACGCATGGACAAGGAGCACCGCCAGATCACGCTGGCTTATTTTGACCAGAGGAGCACGGTGGATTACATCGGGGCAGTACAGGGGATCCCGGTCTGCTTTGACGCCAAGGAATGCCGTGCCGAAACCTTTCCCCTCATGAACATCCACCGGCATCAGGTGGAGTTTATGAGGGATTTTGAAAAGCAGGGGGGCGCGGCTTTTTTTCTTATTTATTTCAGTCATCTGGATGAATTTTATTATCTGCCTCTGAGGACTCTTCTTATTTTTTGGAACCGGATGGAGGAGGGCGGGCGGAAAAGCTTCCGCCGGGCGGAGCTGTCACCGGAGTTTTATCTCCCCAAGAAGGGCGGCTTTTTGGTCCCTTATCTGGAGGGGCTCCAGCTGGATCTGAAGCTGCGGGATTGACAATTTTATTTCTTTCCACTATAATGTTACCTGTCTATTGCGTTTACCGTGCTACCATGGCAGCGTACTAAAGCAACATTCCTGCATGGCGGCACCCGACACGGTTTCCCCAGGGAGACCGTGATCCAAGGAACAAAAATGGAGGATGAAGGATCATGCAACGTATTTTTCACACACCGGAAGGTGTCAGGGATCTTTATAACGGAGAATGCAGCCAGAAGAGGTGCCTGCAGGAGAAGCTGCACCAGGTTTTCCGGTCTTATGGCTTTGCAGATATTGAAACACCCACCTTTGAGTTTTTCGAGGTGTTCAGCCGGGAGGTGGGCACCATCCCCTCCCGGGAGCTTTACAAGTTTTTTGACAGGGAGGGAAACACGCTGGTTCTGCGCCCGGATTTCACCCCGTCGGTGTCCAGGGCCTGCGCCACTTATTTTGCCCCGGATCAGGAGGTGGTGAGCCTGTGCTACACGGGCAACACCTTTATCAACAATTCCAGCTATCGGGGGCGCTTGAAGGAGACGACCCAGATGGGGGTGGAGCGCATCGGAGACGCCTCTGCGGAGGCGGACGCCGAGCTTTTGGCCATGACGGTGGAGTGCCTGCTGGCCTCCGGCCTGAAGGAGTTTCAGGTGAGCGTGGGGCAGGTGGATTTCTTTAAGTCCCTTCTTGAGGAGGCGGACCTTTCCCCGGAGGAGGAGGAGTTTCTCCGCTCCTTGATCTCCGAGAAGAATTATTTCGGGGTGGAGGAGCTGGTGCAGGAGAAGAAGCTGGGAGAGGAGCTTTCCAATGCCCTGATACAGCTTCCCCATCTTTTTGGCTCCGTGGAGGTGTTGGAGATGGCCCGTTCCCTGACGAAGAACGAGAAGGCCCTGGCGGCGGTGGCGCGTCTGGAGGAGATCTACCAGCTGCTGAAGCTTTACGGGTGCGAGAAGTACGTGACCTTTGACTTCGCCATGCTGAGCAAATATCATTATTACACGGGGATCATCTTTCAGGCCTACACCTACGGCACAGGGGAGCCTTTGGTGAAGGGAGGACGGTACAACGAGCTTTTGAAGCACTTTGGGAAGCCGGCCGCATCCATCGGCTTTGCCATCGTGGTGGACAATCTGATGACGGCCCTTTCCCGGCAGAACATACAGCTTCCCCCGGAGGAGGAGATCCTGTATCTCACCTACAAAAGGGAGGATCGGGAGGCAGCCATCCTACAGGCGAAGGAGCTGCGCTCTCAGGGCAAAAGAGTGGCGCTGCGGCTGGCGGAAGGAGGAAATGAGGCATGAGATACCTGACCTTTGCCCTGACGAAGGGGCGACTGGCATCTAAGACGTTGGATATGTTCGAGAAGATTGGCATCACCTGTGAAGAAATGCGGGACAAGGATTCCCGAAAGCTGATCTTCGTCAATGAGGAGCAGAAGCTGAGATTTTTCCTGGCCAAGGGGCCGGACGTTCCCACCTACGTGGAGTACGGGGCGGCGGATATCGGGATCGTGGGGAAGGATACCATCCTGGAGGAGGGACGAAAGCTTTATGAGGTGATGGACCTGGGCTTTGGCGCCTGCCGCATGTGCGTCTGCGGGCCCAAAAGCGCCTCCCGGTACCTGACCTCCAACCAGCTGATCCGGGTAGCCACCAAGTACCCCAATATCGCCAAGGATTATTTCTATAATAAGCGCCACCAGACGGCGGAGATCATCAAGCTGAACGGCTCCATAGAGCTGGCTCCCATCGTGGGGCTTTCCGAGGTGATCGTGGATATTGTGGAGACCGGCAGCACCCTTCGGGAGAACGGTCTGGAGATTCTGGAGGAGGTTTGCCCTCTGTCCGCCCGCATGGTGGTGAACCGGGTGAGCATGAAGATGGAGGACGAGCGGATCCGGAAGCTGATCGCTGACCTGCGGAAGGTGCTTTAAATAAAAAACAGAAGGGGACGGGGGCTGCCCGTCTTTTTCAGGAGATAGAAAGAAGGATACAGGAATGCGTACTGTTCGATTGACAAAGGAGTCCACAAGGGACATTTTGGACCGGCTATTGAAACGCAGCCCCAACAACTACGGGGACTACGAGGCTGTGGTGGCCGGCATCCTAGGGGAGGTGCGGGAAAAGGGGGACGAGGCCCTTTTCGCCTACACGAAGCGGTTTGACAAGGCGGAGATCACCAGGGAAAGCCTGCGGGTGACACCGGAGGAGATCCAGGAGGCCTACCAGAGGGTGGATCCCGCCCTTTTGGAGGTGATCCGAAAGGCTCTGGTGAATATCCGGGACTACCATGAAAAGCAGCGGCAGAACAGCTGGTTCACCACCACCCTGGAGGGGACCATGCTGGGCCAGAAGGTGACGCCCCTGGAGAGAGTGGGGGTTTACGTTCCGGGGGGAAAGGCGGTTTATCCTTCCTCCGTGCTGATGAACATCCTGCCGGCCAAGGTGGCCGGTGTGCCAAGCATCGTGATGACCACGCCGCCGGGACCGGACGGGAGGGTCGCTCCCTCCACTTTGGTGGCCGCAAAGGAGGCGGGAGCCGATGAGATCTACAAGGTGGGAGGCGCACAGGCCATCGCCGCCCTGGCCTACGGCACCGAGAGCATCCGAAAGGTGGACAAGATCGTGGGCCCAGGGAACATTTTTGTGGCCCTGGCAAAGAAGGCGGTTTACGGTCACGTGAGCATTGATTCCATCGCGGGCCCCAGCGAGATCCTGGTGCTGGCGGACGAGACGGCCAATCCCCGCTACGTGGCGGCGGACCTTCTGTCCCAGGCGGAGCATGACGAGCTGGCTTCCGCCATTTTGATCACCACCAGCCAGGAGCTGGCAGAGAAGGTGGAGAAGGAGATCCAGGGCTTTTTACAGGTGCTCTCCCGAAGAGAGATCATGGAAAAATCTCTGGAGAATTTTGGCTGCATCCTTCTGGCCCAGGACATGGATCAGGCGGTGGAGGCGGCCAACGAGATCGCCTCCGAGCACATGGAGATCGTCACAAGGAACCCCTTCGAGGTGATGATGAAGGTGAAGAACGCCGGGGCCATCTTTATTGGAGAGTACAGCTCCGAGCCCTTGGGAGATTATTTTGCGGGGCCCAACCACGTCCTTCCCACCAACGGAACGGCCAAGTTTTTCTCCCCTCTTTCCGTGGATGATTTTATTAAGAAATCCAGCATCGTCTACTATTCCAAGGAGGCGCTTCAGAAGATCCACAAGGATATCCAGCAGTTTGCCGCCCAGGAGCAGCTGACGGCCCACGCCAACTCCATCGCCGTGCGCTTTGAGGGGGAAGAGGAGGAAACATCATGAAGCGGGAGGCCTCACTGGAGCGGAACACGAAGGAGACGGAGATCAAGCTGTCCCTGAATCTGGACGGAAGAGGGTATGGGGACATTGCCACAGGCGTGGGCTTTTTTGACCACATGCTGGAGGGCTTTGCCAGGCATGGGCTTTTTGACCTTTGTCTGAGGGTCCACGGGGACCTGGAGGTGGACGACCACCACACCATCGAGGATACGGGGATCGTGCTGGGCAGGGCCATCGCCCAGAGCGTGGGGGACAAAAAGGGCATCCGCCGTTACGGCAGCTTTATTCTCCCCATGGACGAGGCGCTGGTGCTCTGTGCCGTGGATCTTTGCGGCCGCCCCTATTTTTCCTTTGACGGCGTTTTTCCCAGTCAGCGCATGGGAGATATGTCCTCGGAGATGGTGAGGGAGTTTTTTTACGCCGTCTCCTACAGCGGGGCCATGAACCTTCACCTGAAGGTGCTGACGCCGGGCAACAGCCACCACATGGCGGAGGCCATGTTCAAGGCCTTTGGAAAGGCCCTGGATCAGGCGGTCTCCCTGGATCCTCGGATCCAGGACGTCCTCTCCACCAAGGGGAGCCTGTAGGGCCGCAGGTTTTTGGAAGTCATAGATGAGCACAGGATAGGAGATGTTATGGATAATAAACAGATGATACCCTGCCTTTACCTGCAGGATGGCAGGGCGGTGACCGGCTTTGCCCAGCGCAGCCCGTTGGGAGGGGGCGACGTGGAGGAGCTGGCAAAATTTTACAGTGACAACGGGGCGGATCAGCTTCTGGTCTTCGACCTTTCCTCTGAGGATGAGGAGCATGAAAAGGCCCTGGGCCATGTGAAGGAGATCTGCGCCGCCTCGGAGATCCCGGTGATAGGTGCGGGAAACATCCGGCGCATGGAGGATGTGAAGAAGCTGCTTTATGCGGGATGTGCCAAGGTGGTGCTGAATTTTTCCAAGGAGAGCAACGTGGCTCTGCTGGAGGAGGCCTCCAAGCGTTTTGGCAAAGAAAAAATGGTGGTGAGCGTCGCTTCCTTTGAGGAGTTTTCCCAGAATCAGGAGAAGATCCAGGCCTACGCAGACGGCCTGCTGGCACTGTCTGCCATTCCCCAGCTGCTGAAGGGGGAGCTTTCCCTGCCCATGATCCTTCACACGGAGGAGCTGGAGACGGAGGCTCTTTTCGCCCTTCTGAAGGAGGAGGGGGTCAGCGCTCTTTGCGGGGCCTATGTGAGCAGCAGGGAGACGGTGCTTTTGGAATTTAAGGATCTGTGCCGCCAGGCGGGAATCCCCGTGAACACCTATGAGAGCGCCATCCCCTTTTCCCAGTTCAAGCTGGGGCCGGACGGGCTGATCCCCGTGGTGGTCCAGGACTACAAGACGGATCAGGTGCTGATGGTGGCTTACATGAACGAGGACGCCTTTGCCCAGACGCTGCGGAGCGGAAAGATGACGTACTACAGCCGCAGCCGTCAGGAGCTTTGGGTGAAGGGAATGACCTCCGGCCATTTTCAGTATGTGAAATCTCTTGCGCTGGACTGCGACAACGACACCATTCTGGCGAAGGTGGCCCAGGTGGGCGCAGCCTGCCACACAGGGAACAAAACCTGCTTTTTCCAGCCGCTGATGAAGAAGGAGTATGACGACACCAATCCTTTGAAGGTGTTCCAGCAGGTCTATGACGTGATCGCAGACCGTAAGCTTCACCCCAAAGAGGGCTCCTACACCAACTACCTTTTTGACAAGGGGATCGACAAGATCCTGAAAAAGGTGGGAGAGGAGTGCACGGAGATGGTGATTGCGGCAAAGAACCCGGACAAGGAGGAGATCAAGTACGAGATCTCGGATTTTCTGTATCACGCAATGGTGCTGATGGTGGAAAAGGGAGTCAGCTGGGAGGATATCACCCGGGAGCTGGCGAGACGATAAAGGATGGACAAAAAGATCAAAAAGAGAATTTTGCGGGGGATCGGTTTTCTGATCCTCCTGGTTCTTCTTTACTGTGGCTGGTGTGCGGCCCTGAAGGACGATGTTATCTGGGAGAAGGCTCAGGTCAACGGTGTTTCTGTGGAGGCGCTGACCAGGGCCCAGGCGGAGAAGGCCATAGAGGATCGCTTCCTGGAGGAGTACAAGGACCTTGCCATGACCATCGTTATCCAGGACCTGGAATATGAGGCCTACCCCTTCCCCGCCCTGGAGATGGACTGCAGGGAGGAGCTGGATGCGCTTTATGCCCTGGGCCACGGCAGCTGGTACACCAGAGGCCTGGACAGGATCCACCTTATGAGGGAGTCGGGGGAGACGAAAAGGATCACCATCGAGCCTGACCTGGCCCACCCGGAGGCCCTCTCCTCCGTTCTTTCCTACACGGAGATCGGCAAGGTGGACACGGTGAGGGAGACTGCCTGCCGCATCACGGACTCCTCCCTCATTATCCGAAAGGGGAAAAGGGGCGTTCGGGCGGACATGGAGAAGCTGGAGGAGGCTCTATGGGAGGCCATCCAGAAGGGAGACTTTGAAAGCAGGATCTCCTGTCCCGTGGTGGAGATCTCCCCGGAGGAGCTGGATCTGAAGGCCTATTATGACAGGATCCACCGGGAGCCCCAGGACGCTTACCTGGATGAGGAGAATGAATATGCGGTGGTTCCCTCGAAGGACGGCGTTACCTTTGACCTGAAGGAGGCTGGGAAGGAATTTGCCAGGGCAAGGGAGGGCGCCGTGGTGGTGATCCCTCTGGAGAGGATCCGGCCGGAGGTCACCACGGAGGACATGGACGGGATCGTCTACCGGGACGTTTTGGGCAGCCATATCACCTACGGAGGCGGCTCTGACAACCGGATCAACAACCTGACACTGGCGGCAAGGGCCTGTGACGGGATCACCCTCATGCCGGGGGAGGTCTTTTCCTACAATGAAACCCTGGGGGAGCGGACCGCCGAGAGAGGATATCTGCCGGCGGGGGTTTTTGTCAACGGACAGCATGCGGAGGATTACGGCGGAGGAATCTGTCAGGTGTCCACCACCTTGTTTGTGGCCTGTCTCTATGCGAATTTGGAGATCGTTGACAGAAGCAATCATTCGGGGCGGGTGGATTACGTGCCGGAGGGCATGGACGCCGCCGTTTCCTGGGGAAGCCCGGATTTTAAGTTCCGCAACAACACGGATTATCCCATCCGAATTTCAGCCGCCTATGAGGACGGAGCTGTCAACATCAAGATCTACGGCACCAGCGTCAGCACCAACACGGTGAAGATCACCACGGAGCAGCTGGATGCCCTCAGCTACAAAACCTACCGAAGCACCTATGATTTTGCCGGAAACCTGCTGGGAACGGAGGAGGTCTGCACCAGCCATTACCGGACGTGACAGGGTAGGAGAAAAGGAGAGGCAGAGATGAAACCACGAAAGCTTTTGGCCGTCTTGTTTCTTTTGGCGGCGTCCATGAATCTTTGTATGGCATTGCCGGGAGCGGCCCTGGAGGTCTGGGGGGAGAGCCTTCCCCAGGATGGGGTGTACACCCCCGCCTGCTTTACCTGGTCCGGCGGTACGGGGCGGGTGGAGATCACCTGTCCCAGGGTGGAGATCCGGGAGGGGCAGGCCTATGCCACCGTGGTTTTTGACAGCGATGCCTACGGCTACGTGAAGCTGGAGGGGGAAAAGTACCTGCCGGATCACAGCGGCGGCGTTTCCTCCTTTGAGATTCCCGTAACCCTTGGTGAAAACATTTCCATTTTGGGAATGACCACAAAAATGTCTTCCGCCCATGAGATCCAGTACACCCTCTATTTTTCCCTTACCCAGGAGGAGGGGGCAGGTCTCGCGGGAGACGGCAGGCTGGATGAGACGCCCCCGGCCATCCCCGGTTACTCCTTCGTGGAGGAAGAGGTCTTTTCCCAGACCGGCGGCGCTAAGCTGTTCCATTATGATGGGGGGCTTTCCCTTTTGGAGGTTTCCCAGTGGGAGGGGGAGGCCGCAGGGAAGGATTCCCTCTACGACAGCCCGGTGGTCAAGTATCTTCTCGTGCCTGGGGGAACGGAGCTTCCCTCGGGGCTGGAAAAGGAGGCTGTGGTGGTGGAGACGCCGGTGGAGTCGGTTTTTGCCGCCCATGGGGACGGGGCCGCCCTTTTGGAGGAGATGGGCCTTGCCGGTGTGATCTCCTCCGCAGGTTTTTCCGAAGAGGAGTGTGAGGGAAGCCAGGTGGGCCGCCTGCTCCAGGAGGGGGAGATCCTTGCGGCTGGAAGCTGGGAGGAGCCGGAGTATAAGACCATTTTGAAGGCCTCCTGCCGCCTGGCCCTTCTCCCCGCCCAGCTTCTTGAGGAGGAAAAACGGGAGGAGTTTTTGGATATCTGCCAGCATTTTTCCCTTCTTGGCATTCCCGTTCTGGTGGATCTGCCAAAGGAGGATCTCCAGGGGCAGGAGGACCGAAGGCTGATTTTTGAGAGGATCTTTACAGGGAGGACTGACTGACGCCATGAGAAGAATCTGCAAAAAACTGGCCGTCCTTTTTGCCGGATCCTGCCTGATCCTGATGTGGGCGGGCAGGGCATGGGGGGCCGAAAGCCGTGACATCCCAAAGATCCCGGGGCTGACCTATGAATCCTCCATGGAGTTGGTCTACGCCCAGGGCTTTGACGTGCACCGCTATCAGGGAGGCTATTCCCTGGTGGACATCCATGACAGCGGGCGCTTTCTTGTGATCCCCCAGGGAAAGGAGGCGCCGGAGGGGCTTTCGGAGGAGGTGGTTCCTCTAAAGCAGCCTCTCTCCAACGTGTACCTGGCGGCTACGGCGGTGATGTCCCTTTTTGACGCCCTGGACGCTCTGGATCACATCCGTTTTTCCGGCGCCCAGGCGGACCACTGGTATATCCAGGGCGCCAGGGAGCGGATGGAGGCCGGGGAGATCCTTTTTGCCGGAAAATACAACGAGCCGGATTATGAGCTGCTGATCGGGGAGGACTGCAGCTTGGCCATTGAATCCACCATGATTCTCCATGCCCCCAAGGTCCAGGAGATGCTGGAGGATCTGGGGATTCCGGTTCTGGTGGATCATTCCAGCTATGAATCCCATCCTCTGGGGCGGACGGAGTGGATTCGCCTGTACGGGGTTTTGACGGGGAAGGAGGAGGCGGCGGAGACTTTCTTCGCCCAGCAGTCCAAGATCATGGAGGAGCTGGAGGGCTTTCCCAACACCGAAAAGAGGGTGGCCTACTTCTACATCAGCACCGAGGGTACGGCGGTGGTGCGCTCCGAGACGGATTACATTCCCAAGATGATCGAGATCGCCGGGGGAAGGTATGCCTTTGAAGGTGTGAGGAGCAAGGTGGGGGAGAGCGCCTCCGTCTCCATGACCATGGAGGACTTTTATGAGCAGGCGGTGGATGCGGACTATCTCATCTACAACGCCTCCATCGACGCACCCATCACCACCGTGGAGGAGCTTCTGGCAAAAAGTCAGCTTTTTTCCGATTTTAAGGCCGTTCAGGAGGGAAACGTGTGGTGCACCGGCAAATACCTGTACCAGGCCACGGATATTGTGGGAGAGCTGATCCGGGACATCCACGGGATGCTTACCGGGGAGGCGGGACAGGAGATGACCTTCCTTTCCCGCTGCCAATGAGACGATGACAGCAGCCCCCTGCTTGGGGGAGGATCTGAGGTAAAACAATATGGAACAAACCACCTTTCACATGGAAAATTTTAAACGGAGGAGCCGGTATACCCTGGTTTTCGGGGTTCTTCTCCTGGCCTTCGGGGCCATCGTGATCCTGAACATTCATACGGGGAGCGTCTCTATCTCGGTTTCCCAGACCTTCCGCATCCTTTTTCTGGGGGAGGGGGATCCGGCGCAGCGGAGCATCATCTGGAAGATCCGTATGCCACGCATCCTTATGGCGGCCATCCTGGGAGGGGGGCTTTCCCTTTCGGGCTTTCTTCTCCAAACCTTTTTTGCCAATCCCATTGCCGGACCCTTTGTGCTGGGGATCTCCTCCGGCGCCAAGATGGTGGTGGCTCTGACCATGATCGTCTTTTTGCAGAAATTTCACGTGGTCTCCTCCTATACATTGGTGGCGGCCGCCTTTGCAGGCTCTCTTTTGTCTGTGTGCTTCATCCTCCTTTTCTCCCGAAAGCTTCAGGGGATGTCCACCCTTCTTGTGGCGGGGATCATGATCGGGTATATCTGCTCCGCCGTGACGGATTTTGTCATCACCTTTGCGGACGACTGGGACATCGTCAACCTTCACGGCTGGTCCCAGGGAAGCTTCTCCGGGATGAGCTGGTCCAACGTGCAGATTTCCGCCCTGGTGATCGGGATCACCACCCTTCTTGTGTTTTGGATGTCAAAGCCCATCGGAGCCTATCAGCTGGGGGAGGCCTATGCCCAGAGCATGGGGGTCAACATCCGGGTGTTTCGGGTGGGGCTGATCCTTCTTTCCAGCGTGCTCTCCGGCTGCGTCACCGCCTTTGCGGGGCCGGTCTCCTTCGTGGGGATCGCCGTTCCCCATCTGGTGAAGCTGGGGCTAAGAACCTCCCGGCCTTTGGTGGTGATTCCGGGGGTGTTCCTGGGAGGGGCCGTGTTCTGCATGAGCTGTGACCTTATTGCCCGCATGGCTTTCGCCCCCATGGAGCTGAACATCAGCACCGTGACTTCCATCTTCGGTGCACCGGTGGTCATCGTCATGATGCTGAAAAAGAAAGGAGGGCGGGGATGAAGAAGCCTTATTTTCAGATCGAAAGGCTGACGGTGGGGTATCACAGGCAGCCGCTGATCCGAGACATCGACCTGGACATCCAAAAGGGGGAGATCGTCACGCTCATCGGGCCCAACGGCTCGGGAAAATCCACCATCCTGAAAACCATCACCCGTCAGCTGGCCCTCATTGACGGGCTGGTGTGGGTGGACGGGGAGGATCTGAGAAAGCTTCCCTACAAGCGGCTTTCCACGGAGATGGCGGTGGTGCTCACGGAGCGGATCCACCCGGAGCTGATGACCTGCCACGACATCGTAGCCACAGGCCGTTACCCTTACACCGGAAGGCTGGGGAGGCTGACCCGGGAGGACGAGCAAAAGGTGGACGCCGCCCTTCTGGCCGTTCATGCCCAGGACCTGGGGTGCCGGGACTTTCGTGCCATCAGCGACGGGCAGCGCCAGAGGGTGCTCCTGGCCAGGGCCATCTGTCAGGAGCCGGATATCATCATCCTGGACGAGCCCACCTCCTTTTTGGACATCCGTCACAAGCTGGAGCTGCTTTCCATCCTTCGGTCCATGGCCAAGGAGAAGGGGATCACGGTAATCATGTCCCTCCACGAGATCGACCTTGCCCAGAAGATCGCCGACAAGATCGTCTGCGTCAAGGGAGATCATATCTCTCATTTTGGCACCCCGGAGGAGATCTTCAGCCAGGATATCATCCAGGAGCTGTATGACATCGACAATGGCTTTTACGACCCTCTTTTTGGCAGCATCGAGCTTCCCAAGCCGGAGGGAAGGCCCCGGATCTTCGTCATCAGCGGCGGAGGCGGGGGCATTCCTTTGTTCCGCCGGCTGCAAAAGGAGGGAATCCCCTTCGTGGCCGGTATCCTCTATGAGAACGACCTGGAATACCGGCTGGCCAGGTATCTGGCGGCGGAGGTGGTAAGCGTTCCGCCTTTTGGGGAAATGGGGGAGGAGGCCTACCAGAGGGCCTTGGCCCTTATGAGAACCTGCCAGGGCGTGTGGGCCGCCCCTGTTCCAAGGGGAGTGGGAAATGGCCGCCTTTTTGACCTGATCCGTGAGGCGGAAAGGCTGGGACTTCTGCGGGAGGGCCCCGGCGCCTCCGGCGGGGGAAGTATTCCCGTCTGACGCAGCTTTTTTGACGCGGCTTTTTTCTTCAAAATATAATAAAAATATAGTTTTATCTTGCATATAGTTTCATATTGCCAATCGGTACGGCCTGTGCTATACTGGCTTTAGTTTCATAAAGCAAACAGCGGGTGCCCGTAGGCCTTACGGGTTAAAAGGGAAACAGGTGAGAATCCTGTACGATCTCGTCACTGTGATCAGGGAGCGGCGTCCATGAGCCACTGGGAAACCGGGAAGGAGGACCTTCGCAAGGATCTGAGAGTCAGGAAACCTGCCTTGCTGTTGGTACAGGGACCTGTGTTCCAGATCACGAGTAATTGGTTGTACCGTAGACGCGTCATGGATGTGATGTATGCAGAAGAGTCCCTTTACCCGCAGGTAAAGGGCTTTTTTTGGGATTGGGTGCTCCCTGCGGTAAGGGCAGGCGCGCGCCGGGGAGGGATCCATGGGCGCTCCAGCTGCATGTTTCTGTTACACGCCGGCCCCCGCTTGAAGAAGCTGACGCAGCACCTGGACATTTGTATCAGGGGATCGATGGGATCCAAAAGACAGGAGGAATGATTATGAAGAACAAGATCGTGAAAGCACTTGCCATGGCCCTTGCCATGACCACCGTCACCATGATGGGCTCTGTGGGCGTATTTGCCGAGGAGGCGGCTGAGGAGGCTGCCGGGGAAGAGGAGGAAGAGGATACGGGAGAACCCTCCGAGACGCCGGGAGAGGTTTACCAGCCCTCTGTAAATGCGGACGCCCCCAACGAGCAGGCCATTATGGTCATCAGCTTCGGAACCAGCTTTAACGACAACCGTACCGCCACCATAAAGGGGCTTGAGGACGCCATCGTGGCCGCTTTCCCAGAATATGACGTGAGACGGGCCTTCACCAGCCAGATCATCATCGATAAATTAAAGGAGAGGGACAACGTGCTCATCGACAATGTGACGGAGGCTCTTGACCGAGCGGTGGCCGACGGCGTGAAGACCCTGGTGGTACAGCCTACCCACCTTATGAACGGACATGAGTATGACGACGTGATGGAGGAGCTGGCAAACTACGGCGATGCCTTTGAGAGCATCGTGGTGGGAGAGCCTCTGCTTACCAGCGACGAGGATTTTTCCGCCGTGATCGAGGCCATTGCGGCTGGGACGGAGGAGTATGACGACGGGGATACGGCCATCTGCTTCATGGGCCATGGAACGGACGCCGATTCCAACGAGGTTTACCAGAAAATGGACGACCTGCTGAAGGAAGAGGGCTACGCCAACTATTACGTGGGTACCGTGGAGGCAACTCCCACCCTGGAGGACGTGATCGCATCGGTGGGAGAGGGTGAGTATTCCAAGGTTCTTCTCCAGCCGCTGATGGTGGTTGCCGGCGACCATGCCAACAACGACATGGCGGGGGACGAGGAGGACAGCTGGAAGTCCGCCTTCGAGGCAGCCGGCTATGAGGTGCAGTGTGAGCTGGTAGGCCTTGGTCAGATGGCCGACATTCAGAATATCTACATCGAGCATACGGCAGACGCCATTGCACAGCTGGACTGAGCCGAGGAAGGAACCTATGAAAAAACTGCCGTTTTTTGCAATCTGCCTGACTTTGGGGCTTACGGCTGGTGCGGCGCCGTGCCAGGGAGGGGAGCATAAGGAAGGGGTGGCCGATGCGTCGGAGATGTGGGCTCCCGTCGAGATCTCCCAGGAGGGCCTTACCCCCATCACAGGGGAGGAGATCGAGGATGGCACCTACCCTATAGAGGTGGAGTGCAGCTCCGCCATGTTTCCCATTGACGATTGCCAGCTGACGGTCAAGGATGGTGAGATGACGGCTCTCCTCACTTTGGGGGGCCAGGGCTACCTGATGCTCTACATGGGAACGGGGGCGGAGGCGGTGGAGGACCAGGAGGATTCCTACATCTCCTTCCAGCTGGACGAGGAGGGAAGGCAGACCTACCAGGTGCCGGTGGAGGCCCTGGACCAGCTGACCAGCTGCGCCTCCTTCAGCAAGCGGAGACAGAAGTGGTATGACCGTACCCTGCTGTTTCATTCCTCCAGCCTTCCTGACCAGGCCATGAAACATGTGGCGGCGGCCACGCCGGAGAGCCTTGGCCTTTCGGACGGGGAATACACCGTCCAGTTTTCCCTTCTGGGAGGCTCCGGCCACACAAAGGTGGAGAATCCTGCCAAAATAAAGGTGGAGGACGGAAAAGCGTCCATGACCCTGGTCTTCGGCAACGGAAACTACGATTATGTGATCGTGGGGGAAGAGACCTACCGGTGGGAGGAGGGGGAGAACTCCACCTTCACCTTCCCGGTAAAGGGCTTTGACTGCCAGATCCCCCTCATCGCCGACACCACGGCCCTGGGGAAACCAAGGGAGCTGGATTTCACCTTGCTTTTGGATTCCTCCACCATCCTGGAGGCACAGCCATAAAACCATATGGAGGGGATCTCCCGACGTGGGAGTTTCTCTTTTTTCAAGGATCCCGGCCAGCTGGCCGGGATTTTTGCGCCATTTTTGCCGCTGCAGGGGTTTTTCACAGGCGGAAATGACTGTCGGAGGAGGCTGGGCGCAGCCCCTTTTTTGTGCAAAATTTCAGTTTTGCTTGCGATATCAAACAGAATGCTTTATACTGTATCTCATAATAAAAATACCGCGGCAGAAGTGCTGCGCCGTGAGAGAAAGGAACGAATGGTATGAAAAGAAAAGCAATTTTGTCCATCCTTTTGAGCACCTGTATGGTGATGAACGCTTTTTCCCTGCCGGTGATGGCTCAGGAGGAAGAGGCATTCGCTGATGTTTCCGTGGAGGAGGTTTCCGACGTTTTGGAGGAAATTCCTGCCGTGGAGACGGGGAGCGAAGATCTCTTTGGTGATGGGACGCAGCAGGCTGCAGAGACTCCCTTCCTTAGCCTTGACCCGGTGGAGTCCTCCCCTCAGCTTTCCACAGCCCAGGTAGGGGGGGTGCCTTTGGAGATTAACGAGGCTAATTTCCCTGATGCTGTTTTTCGTGGGTATGTCATCGCTGAATACGACATGATCAAGGATCTTGTGCTGGATGAGCAGGAGCTGCTTGCGGCCACGGACATGGACGTGAATGAGATGGGCATCTCCAGCCTGAAGGGCGTGGAGCTTCTGACCAATCTGACCCTGATCAACTGCTCCTCCAACAGCCTGACCAGCCTGGACGTATCCAAGAACACACAGCTGACCAGCCTGGACTGCAGTGACAATCAGATCACCAGCCTGGATTTTTCCAACAATCTCAGTCTTCAGGAGCTGGATGTGAGCACCAACCTTCTGACCAGCCTGGACGTGAGTATGCTTTCCCAGCTGACCAGCCTGGACTGCGGGGACAATCAGCTTCGTTCCCTGAACACGGATGCAAACCCGGAACTGACGGAACTGGACTGCGGCGGAAACATGCTGACCAGCCTTACGGTTTCCAACAATCCGAAGCTGACGGATCTTTCCTGCTCGGACAACAGCCTGAGCGAGCTGGACGTGAGTCAGAATCCCTCCCTGGCTGCCCTGGACTGCTCTGAGAACGAGCTGGAAAGCCTGGATCTCTCCAACAATGCGGCTCTGACAGAGCTGAACTGCTCCAGCAACGAGCTGGCGGAGCTGGATCTTAGCAGCAACGCCGCCCTTACCGAGCTGGACTGCGGCGACAACCAGCTGGTGAGCCTGGACCTTTCCAACAACCCGGCCCTTGTGGAGGTGACGCTGGAAGGAAACGAGGATCTGGTTCATCTGGATATGGGAGACAACCAGCAGCTTGCGGATACCGTCAAGGTTCCCGCCGCCGTCAAGGCAAAGGCGAAGCTGAAAAAGGGTACCACCTTCAAATACAAGGGATGTAAGTACAAGATCATCGCCAACGACAAAAACGGAGTACAGGTCTCCCTGATGGGGCCTGTGAAAAAGACCGCTGCCTCCGTGAACGTTCCCGACACGGTCACCTACAAGAAAGTGAAGTGTGCGGTCACCACCATCGCTCCAAAAGCTTTTTCCGGCTGTAAGAAGCTGAAAAAGGTTACGCTGGGTGCCAATGTGACCACCATCGGCAAGGTGGCCTTCAGCGGCTGCAAGAGTCTTTCCAGCCTGACCATCAAGTCCAAGGGCCTGAAGTCGGTGGGCGCAAAGAGTCTGAGAGGCATTTCCAGCAAGGCCGTTATCAAGGTTCCCAAGGCGAAGCTGAAGGCTTACAAGAAGCTTCTGAAGGGAAAAGGCCAGGCCAAGAGCGTGACCATCAAGAAATGATGATTGCTTTTCTATATGTGAATTGCTGTAAAGAATGATCCGGGGCGCAGTGCCGGTGGATCCGAGCATACCATAAGGATCCGAGATCCGCTCTTTTCAGGGAGCGGATCTCGGGTCTTTCTCATCCGGGGCAGGGAGCTGCCCCTTTTTCCATATCTGCGTCTTGTTCCCAGGCGGGATCCATGGTAGAATCATGGGTGGAAAGAGGGGGACACGGGAGCCTCCGGGACGGGAAGGAAATGGAAGAGAAGGGAAGAAGAAGAACAAAGAAGAAGAGAAAATAAGAGACAAGAAGGAAGAAGAAGGAAAAGAATCGCAGAAAAAAGGTGTTGAGAAATGAGAAAACTAGCGTTAAGTGATGAAATTTTGCTGCAGGTGGACAAGGCTGCCCGTTACATCGGAGGTGAGGTCAATTCCGTCATGAAAATGGACGAAGCTGGTCTGGATCCCAAGGTGAAGGTGAGGGTGGCCTTTTGTTTTCCCGACGTGTATGAGATCGGCATGTCCAACCTGGGGATGATGCTTTTGTACCATATGTTCAATCAGAGGGAGGATCTTTGGTGTGAGAGGGTGTACTCCCCTTGGCTGGATCTGGACAAGCTGATGCGTCAGGAAAGGATTCCCCTGTTTGCCCTGGAATCTCAGGATCCCATCAAGGATTTTGACTTTCTGTGCATTACCCTGGGGTACGAGATGTGCTATACCAACGTGCTCCAGACCCTGGAGCTGTCCCAGCTTCCCCTGTATGCAGACGAGAGGGGAGAGGACTGTCCCATCGTGGTGGGAGGCGGGGCCTGCGCCTACAATCCAGAGCCCATGGCCCCCTTTTTTGACCTGTTTTACATTGGCGAGGGGGAGACGGTGTACGACGCCCTTTTTGATGCCTACAAGGAGAACAAGAAGGCGGGGGGCACCAAGGAGGACTTTCTTCTGAAGGCCGCCGGGATCCCCGGGATCTACGTGCCGGCCTTCTATGACGTCACCTATCACCAGGACGGCACCATCGCATCCTTTGCCCCCAACCGTCCAGGGGTGCCCTCCAGGGTGGAGCGGCAGTTGGTGGTGGACATGGAAAAGGGCTACCACGCCATCCAGAAGCCGGTGGTCCCCTTTATCAAGGCCACCCAGGACCGGGTCACCCTGGAGATCCAGAGGGGCTGCATCCGAGGCTGCCGCTTCTGTCAGGCGGGGATGATCTACCGGCCCCTGCGGGAGCGGCAGGTGGAGACTCTGAAGGAATCCGCCCGGCAGATGCTGGAGAGCACGGGACATGAGGAGATCTCCTTAAGTTCCCTGAGCTCCAGTGATTACTCCCAGCTGGGGGAGCTTGTCCATTTCCTCATTGACGAGTTCCGGGATCAGGGGGTGAACATCTCCCTTCCCTCCCTGCGCATCGACGCCTTTGCCCTGGACGTGATGAGCAAGGTGCAGGACATCAAGAAGAGCAGTCTTACCTTTGCCCCGGAGGCTGGTTCCCAAAGGCTTCGGGACGTGATCAACAAGGGACTGACCCAGGAGGACATCCTGCGGGGGGCCAGGGAAGCCTTCCAGGGAGGCTGGAACCGGGTAAAGCTGTACTTTATGCTGGGGCTTCCCACGGAGACGGAGGAGGACATGAAGGGGATCGCCCATCTGGCGGAAAGGATCGCCATGGAGTATTATGACACCGTCCCCAAGGAAAAGCGCCAGGGCAAGGTGCAGATCGTGGTCAGCACCTCCTTTTTCGTGCCCAAGCCCTTCACGCCCTTCCAGTGGGCCGGGATGTTTTCGGAGGAGGATTTCGTGTCCAAGGCCAAGGTGGTGAAGGAGGAAATCCGAGCCCAGCTGAATCAGAGGAGCATCAAGTACAACTGGCACGAGCCGGATGTGACGATCCTGGAGGGATTTTTTGCAAGAGGAGACCGGAGGGCGGCCCAGGTGATCCGAAGGGCCTACGAAAAGGGCGCCCTCTACGACGCCTGGTCGGAAAGCTTTGACCGTAATATCTGGAAGGAGGCCTTCCAGGAGACAGGGGTGGATCTGGATTTTTATACCCTGCGGGAGCGGAGCACCGAAGAGATCCTTCCCTGGGATTTTATTGACGTGGGCGTGACCCGTTCCTTCCTGGAGCGGGAGTGGAAGAGGGCAAAGGAGGGAACCGTCACCCCCAACTGCCGTCAGGGATGCTCCGGCTGCGGAGTAAAATGCTACGGGGGAGGTGTATGCTATGAAGGTAAGAATTAAGTTCACAAAGGAGGGCCCCATGAAGTTCGTGGGGCATCTGGACACCATGCGCTATTTTCAAAAGGCCATCCGCCGGGCGGGGCTCCCCATCGCCTTCTCCGGCGGGTACAGCCCCCATATGATCATGTCCTTTGCGGCGCCGCTGGGAGTGGGGATCACAAGCCTGGGGGAATATTTTGACATGGAGCTGACAACGGTGCTTCCCACGGATGAGATCGCCCGCCGTCTGGATGAGGAGATGGTGGAGGGAGTGCGGGTCCTTTCCGCCGTCCAGGTGGAGGATGGGAAGGCCAGCAAGGCCATGTCCCTGGTGGCGGCGGCAGATTACCTGGTCACCTTTCGGGAAGGAAGGGCGCCAAAGGGAGTCCTGGAGGAGCTGGTGGCAGGCTTTCTCTCCCAGAAGGAGATCCTGGTGACGAAGGAGACGAAAAAGGGAGAAAAGCAGGTGGATATCCGTCCCTGCATCTATGAGATGAGGGCTTACCCGGAGGGGGGGATCTTTCTTTGCCTGGCCTCTGCCAGCGCCAATTACACGAAGCCCGAGGCGGTCATGGAGAGCTTCTTTGCCTGGATGGGAGAGGAGGCCCCGCCCTTTGCCTGGATGGTGGAACGGCGGGAGGTCTACGGGGATCTGGGGAAGGAAGGGGAGCATTCCTTTGTCTCCCTGGAGGCCCTGGGGAAAAGAGTTGAGTAGGCTGATTATCACGGGCATGGAGATATACGGGAAGACCTGTGTGGTCTGTGCCCTGGAGGAGGAAGGGAAGATCACGGAGCTGCGCCTGGAGACGGAGGATCGCCATTCCATCCTGGGAAACATCTACGTGGGCCAGGTGGAAAGGCTTGCCCCCAACATCTCAGCGGCCTTTGTCCAGATCGCCCCTGGAAAAAACGGTTATTTTCCTCTGGATGAAAGGGACCGGGTCATCTACGCCTCGGGAAGGAAGGGGCAAGGGCCTCTCCGGCCGGGGGACCAGATCCTGGTGCAGGTAAGCCGGGACGCCATGAAGGGGAAGCTTCCCGCCCTGACCGCAAACCTGAACCTGACGGGAAAGTACCTGGTCCTTACCACCGGAGATAAGAAGTTCGGCCTCTCCGCGAAGCTGGACAAGGCGGACCGCAGCCGCCTTTCCAAATGGATGGAGGAGGAGATCCAACGGCCGGACAAGGAGTTTGGCCTGATCGTGCGGACCAATGGGAGGGAGGCTTCCAAGGAGGAGCTGCTGGGAGAATTATCCTATTTAAAGGGTCTTTACGACCGGGTGGTGGAAAAGGGAAAAAGCCGCACCTGCTTCAGCCTGTTGTATCACCGCCAGCCAGAATACATGGCCGCCATTCGGGATACCTACACCGGGAGCCTGGAGGAGATTGTCACGGACCTTCCTGAGATCCACCAGGAGGTGGAGGAGTATCTAAAGGAGATCAGCCCGGAAGAGACCCTGAAGCTGCGCCTTTATCAGGACCGGCTCCTTCCCCTTTCCAAGCTGTACCGCCTGGAGCGGGCCCTGGACTGTATCCGCCAGGAGAAGGTGTGGCTGGACAGCGGCGGCTTTCTGGTGATCCAGCAGACGGAGGCCTTCGTGTCCATTGACGTGAACAGCGGGAAGTATGAGGGAAAGAAAAAGGCGGAGGAGACCTACCGGAGGATCAATCTGGAGGCGGCCCGGGAGATCGCCCGCCAGCTCCGGCTGCGAAACCTTTCGGGTATCATCCTGATCGACTTTATCAACATGGAAAACCCGGATCACAGGGACGAGCTTTTCCATGTGCTGCAAAAGCTTTTGCGGAAGGATCCGGTGCGGGCCAGGGCCATCGACATCACCCCCCTGAACATCCTGGAAATGACCAGAAAAAAGGTGCGAAGGCCCGTGATCGAGGATCTGAGAGATCTGAGAGGGCGGGGCTGAGGGGCTTTTCACTGTTCTGGGATTCTAAATGGCCCTGGAAACCCTTTTTTCTCTTTTGGTTTTTCTCTTTTTTTCAAAAATCCTATTGACGAACACAGGTTTCCCTGCTATTATTATAAGGTATGCCGCACAAAGAGGTTTAAGAGCCATGGGCCACCGCATTTGGCGAGTAAAGTAATAGGAGGTGCCACGGATGTACGCAATTATTGCAACAGGTGGTAAACAGTACAAGGTTGCCGAGGGCGACGTGATCAGAGTTGAAAAGCTTGGAGCTGAGGCTGGTGAGACCGTTACATTCGATAACGTTCTGGCTGTGAGCAATGACGGGCTGAAGGTTGGCGAGGACGTAAAGGGAGCCAGCGTTACCGCATCTGTCGTTGAGAACGGCAAGGGAAAAAAGGTTATCGTTTACAAGTACAAGAGAAAAACCGGTTACCACAAGAAACAAGGCCACAGACAGCTGTACACCAAGGTAAAGATCGAGAAGATCAACGGTTGATCCGGTGTCATTATGATCAGCATTACCGTTAAGAAAAGAAATGGTTCTTATGTGGGATTCACGTCAAAAGGCCACGCCGGGTATGGACAGGCGGGAGAGGACATCGTATGTGCCGCTGTTTCCGCACTGGTCATCAACACCGTCAATTCTCTGGAGAGGTTTACGGAGGAGCGGTTCTCGGTGAGGGAGAAGGATGGTTTTGTTTCCGTAGATTTTGAGGAATATCCAAATACAGACCAGGGAAAGCTTCTTATGGATTCCCTGATTCTTGGCTTAACAGAAATTGAGCATGATTATAGCAGTCGATATTTGACAGTAACAGTCAAGGAGGTGTAACAACGATGATGAAAATGAACCTTCAGTTATTCGCACACAAAAAAGGAGTTGGTTCCACCAAGAACGGCCGTGATTCCGAGTCCAAGAGATTAGGTGCGAAGAGAGCAGACGGACAGTTTGCAAAAGCTGGCAACATTCTTTACAGACAGCGCGGAACAAAGATCCATCCGGGAGAGAACGTTGGCTGTGGAAGAGATTATACATTATTTGCCCTCACAGATGGTATCGTGAGATTTACCAGAAAAGGAAGAGATAAGAAGCAGGTTTCTATCGTTCCGGTTGAGGCGAAATAAGAACAGCAAGGCAGGGGGCTTCAAATCTATTAAGGTTTGGAGCCTCTTTCTGGCTGAGGCGTCTGACCGCAGCAGCCTGGCAGGCCTGGATCTGCCGGGCTGACCGGCGCCTCTCATCGAATGAACAGCGGCTGCCAGGATGGGAAGCAGCTGCAGACCATGTGAAAAGGAGTAACCATGTTTGCAGACAGAGCGACAATTTTTATCCGTTCCGGTAAGGGCGGCGACGGCCATGTGAGCTTCCGCCGGGAGCTGTATGTTCCAAACGGAGGCCCGGACGGCGGCGACGGAGGCCGGGGCGGCGACGTGATCTTTGAGGTGGACGAGGGCAGCAACACCCTTGGGGATTACCGCCACAAGCGGAAGTACAAGGCACAGGACGGCCGGGAGGGCGGCAAACGGCGCTGCCACGGCGCAGACGGGGAGGACATCGTATTGAAGGTTCCAGAGGGGACCGTGATCATGGAGGCGCAGACCCACAAGGTCATTGCGGACATGTCCGGCGAAAACCGCAGGCAGGTGGTCCTCCGGGGAGGCCGGGGCGGCAAGGGGAACCAGCATTACGCCACCCCCACCATGCAGGTTCCCAAGTATGCACAGCCGGGACAGCCTGCACAGGAGCTGGAGGTCCTTCTGGAGCTGAAGGTGATCGCCGACGTGGGCCTGGTGGGCTTCCCCAACGTGGGAAAATCCACCTTCCTCTCCCGGGTGACCAACGCCCAGCCCAAGATTGCCAATTATCATTTTACCACCTTAAACCCCAACCTGGGAGTGGTGGACATGGAGAACGGCGGCTTTGTCATCGCCGACATCCCGGGGCTCATCGAGGGCGCATCCCAGGGAGTGGGCCTTGGCCATCAGTTCCTGCGCCATATTGAGAGGACGAAGGTGATCATCCACATCGTGGACGCCGCCTCCACGGAGGGGCGGGATCCGGTGGAGGACATCTACACCATCAACAAGGAGCTGGAGGCCTACAATCCAGAGATCGCCTCCAGGCCCCAGGTCATTGCGGCGAACAAGATCGACTGTATCTTCTCTCAGGAGGAGGAAAGTCCCATAGACCGTCTCGTCAGGGAGTTTGAGCCCAAGGGCGTCAAGGTTTATCCCATCTCCGCCGTTGCGGGAACAGGGGTGCGGGAGCTTTTGTTCCATGTGAAGGAGCTTCTGGACGCCGCTCCCCGGGAGGCCATCGTCTTCCAGCAGGAGTTTTTCCCGGAGGATGTGCTGATGGCCGAAAACCTTCCCTTTACCGTGGAAAGGGATCCGGAGGATCCCACGGTGTTTATTGTGGAGGGCCCCAGGATCGAAAAAATGCTGGGGTATACCAACCTGGATTCTGAGAAGGGATTTTCTTTCTTCCAGCGTTTCCTGAAGGAGAAAGGGATCCTGGAGGAGCTGGAAAAGGCCGGTATCCAGGAGGGGGATACGGTTCAGATGTACGGGCTCGCCTTTGATTATTACAAATAACCCTTCTTAATTACAAATAACCCTTCAATATTTGGAACCATAAAAGGCCCGGTTCAAGGAGAAAAGGGCAAAGAAACAGGAGTAAAGAAATGACAAGTAAGCAGAGAGCATATTTAAAGGGTCTCGCTATGAAACAGGATCCCATCCTTCAGCTGGGCAAGGGAGGGCTGACGCCGGAAAACACGGCCGCCGTGGATGAGGCCCTGACCGCCAGGGAGCTGATCAAGATCAGCGTTCTCCAGAACTGCCTGGAGGATCCCAAGGAGATGGCAAAGGTACTGGCCGAGCGCACCCGCTCCCAGGTGGTGCAGGTCATTGGCAAAAAGATCGTGCTGTACCGGGAAGGAAAGGACGACAAGAAAAAGATCGTGCTTCCCAGTTAGGCAGTTTTTCCAAAGGTGACGGAGGTTCTATTATGAGCGCAGAACGGAAGCGGATCGGTATTATGGGCGGCACCTTTGACCCCATCCACATCGGCCATCTGATCCTGGGAGAAAAGGCCTATGAGCAGCTGGACCTGGATGAGGTGTGGTTTTTGCCCGCCGGAAACCCTCCCCACAAGAGAAACCGAAGGGGGAGGGCCAGCGACCAGGAGCGGTCGGACATGGTGCACCTGGCCATCCAGGACAACCCGCATTTTCGTCTCTCCCTGGAGGAGATGAAGGAGGATGGGTACACCTACACCTGCCGCACGCTGGAAAATCTGAAAAAGCGGGATCCCCATGTGGACTATTATTTTATCATCGGGGCAGATTCCCTCTATTCCTTCGAGAGCTGGAGGCACCCGGAGAGGATCTGTGCCGCCTGCTCCCTGGTGGTGGCCGTCCGGGGGCACACGTCCAGGGAAAGGCTGGAGCAGGAGATGGAGCGTTTGTCAAAAAGGTACAACGGCCATTTTCTCAGGCTGGACACTCCCGTCATGGACGTCTCCAGCCATCTTTTGAGACGGTGGCGGCGGGAGGGCAAAAGTCTTCGTTATTACGTTCCCCGTCAGGTGATAGACTACATGGACGACCATGGCATCTACCTGGACAAGGAAAGGGAATGAGCAGAGACGGCGGCAATGGAAGAACCGAAGGAGAAAACGCAATGTATGAATACGATTTCATGAAAATGGAAAAGAAGCTGTCCAAATATTTGGACGAAGCCCGATTTCAGCACACCCTGGGCGTGATGTTTACCTGTGCGAATCTGGCCATGGCACACGGGGGTGACATGTGTGCGGCGCAGGTGGCGGGACTTCTCCACGACTGTGCCAAATGTATCCCCAACAAAAAAAAGCTGAAGCTGTGCAGCCAGCATCAGATTCCGGTGTCCGAATTTGAGGAGACCCATCCCTTCCTTCTCCACGCAAGGCTGGGAGCCTACATCGCCCAGGAAAAGTACGGGATCCAGGATGAGGAGATCTTGTCCGCCATCACCTACCACACCACGGGAAAGCCGGAGATGAGCCTTCTGGAAAAGATCGTATATATTGCCGACTACATCGAGCCCATGCGCTGCAAGGCTCCCAATCTGGAAGGACTTCGCCGGCTGGCTTTCCAGGATCTGGACGAGTGTATGTACGAAATACTAAAAGACACCCTCCAGTACCTGAACGGGGAACCGGGGGAGGTGGACGAGACCTCCAGGGAGGCTTATGACTATTACCGAAACCTGCACTTAAAGCGCGTCATGAGAAGAAAGGAGAGATGTCTGTGACAAGAGAAAAAGAGATGGCCCGCATTGCCTGCCGGGCATTGGAGGAGAAGAAGGGCAGTGATATCAAGATCATCGATATCCACCAGGTCTCCGTTATCGCCGACTATTTTATCATCGCCAGCGGCTCCAACCAGAATCAGGTTCAGGCCATGGTGGACAACGTGGAGGAGCAGCTGGGCCGTCAGGGCATCCAGCCGAAGCAGATCGAGGGGGCCAAAAGCTCCAGCTGGATCCTGATGGACTACGGCGACGTGATCATCCACGTTTTTGACGAGGAGAACCGTCTTTTCTATGATCTGGAGCGTATCTGGAGAGATGGAAACGTCCTGGAGCTGAAGGAATTTTTGGAGGATTAGGGGATCTGGGCCGGAGGGATCCCCATACAAAAAGAGCAGGCATCCTGGAAAATGGATGCCTGCTCTTTTTGTATACCGGGCCAGTCTCCCCGGCCTCCGTCTGGGAAGACTGGCTTGGAAATGGGCGCCAAAGCCCTTGGCGTCAGGAATAGAGGCGGAACACGCCGAACACCTTTCCCAGGATCTTCAGATCCCCCCGGACGATGATGGGATCCATGGAATCATTCTCCGGCTGGAGCCGGATGCACCCCTTCTCCCGGTAAAAAGTCTTGATCGTGGCAGAATCCTCCAGCATGGCCACCACGATGTCCCCATTGTCCGCGGTGGGCTGCTCCTTCACCAGAACCTGATCCCCGTCAAAGATCCCGGCATTGACCATGCTGTCTCCCCGCACTCTCAGCATGAAGCTCTGCTGATTGGGCATCAGCTCGGCGGGGATGGGGAAATAGCCTTCGATGTTCTCCACGGCCAGCATGGGCTGTCCGGCGGCCACCGTGCCCACCAGGGGGACATTGACCACCTCCCGGCGAACCAGGTTGAAATTGTCGTCGATGATCTCGATGGCCCTGGGCTTGGTGGCGTCCCGGCGGATATAGCCGTTCTTCTCCAGGGCCTCCAGATGCGCATGGACGGAGGAGGTGGATCTGAGGCCCACCGCCTCGCAGATCTCCCGGACCGCCGGGGGAAATCCCCGGTTCAGGATCTCGTTCTTGATATATTCTAAAATTTCCTGCTGTTTCTTACTGATCTTCCCATATGACATAAAGGCTCCGTCCTCCCCTCAAGACTTTTGCTGGACAAATATGCGGCAGCTCAGGCTTGTAAATTGATAACAAATTATAACATATTTTTGTCAAAAAAGCAAACACATATTCGGAAAGCACGTTCTTCTTGTGTTTCCATGAAAAAAATGGTATAATCACCTGGTATGAGTTTACACTGATCTAAAGGAGACTTGCCATTGGCAGAAGATAATAAAAGAAGGAACGAGCCGGGGACCATGGCCGGTTTTTTTGTTCAGATCCGTAAGATATTCGGCCTGAACATCGGTACCATCATTTTTGGCATCCTGTTTTTGTACATGGTCTTTAGCGCCATCATGTATTTCACCTCCAGCCATATTGACGCTTATCAGGTGACCTCCGGGCCTCTTTCCAGAAATGAGACTTACACGGGCCTGGCTCTCCGCACGGAGACCATCTGCAAGGCGGATTCCGGCGGCTACGTCAATTATTATGCCAGGGAGGGGAACAAGATCCATGCGGGGGGCGCCGTTTACGGGCTTTCCGCCACCAAGGTGCCGGAGTCGGAGACGACCCTGAGCCAGGAGGAGCTCTCCCGGATACGGAGTGATATGCAGAGCTTTTCCAAAGGCTTTTCCCCTTGCAAGTTTAACAGTACCTACAGCTTTAAGTACCAGCTGGAGGGGAGCATCCTCCAGTACGCCGGGCTGTCCGCCCCGGTGACGGAGTCGGGGGTGGTCACCCTGGGGAACCAGAACATCACCCGATCCCCCTGCGACGGCATCGTCCTGTATTCCTGCGACGGATACGAGGAAAAGACGGCCGAGGGATTGACGCTGGGAGATTTTGACCAGACCTCTTATCATGAGACGGATCTGAAGACCCAGTCCCAGGTGAAGACGGGGGACAACATCTACACCATCATCACCGACGAGCGGTGGAGTCTTGTGATCCCTTTGACGGACAAGCAGGCCTCCAAGCTGGCGGACCGCACCTACATACGAGTAAAATTTCTAAAGGACAATATGACCCAGAGCGGGGACTTTTCCATCCTGGAGATGGGCGGCCTAAAATATGGAAAGATCGATTTCAACCGGGGGCTGATCCGTTATGCCTCCGACCGTTTTTTGGATATCGAGCTGGTGACCAACACGGTCAGCGGTCTGAAGATCCCTCTTTCCTCCATCGTCACCAAGGAATTTTTTGCCATCCCCTCCGCCTTTGTCCATGAAAACGGCAACAGCTCCGAGGTTGGGTTTATGAAGGCGGACAAGAACAAGGACGGCAAGAGCATCACCACCTACGTGACGCCCCGCATCTACGCCAGAATCGAGGATCCTTCCGCACCCCAGGAGCCTGGCAGCGGGAAGACGGCCTACATCTACTACGTGGATAAAAGCGATTTCAAGGAGGGGGACGCCATCATGAAGGCGGAGACCGGAGGAAGGTTCATTGTGGGCCCCACGGAGATCCTGGAGGGCGTGTACTGCATCAACCAGGGCTACGCCGTGTTCCGGCGGGTGGAGATCCTGGACCAAAACGAGGAGTATGCCATTGTGGCCAAGGGGACCTCTTACGGTCTTGCGCGCTACGACCACATCGTCCGGGAGGCATCCAGGGTACGGGAAGAGGATATTTTATATTAATCTTATAAAAGGAGACGTTTTCATGTTAGCAGACAATTATTTACAGGTACAGAGGAATATCCAGGAGGCCTGCCGCATCGCGGGGCGTTCTCCCCAGGAGGTCACCTTGATCGCCGTCAGCAAGACGAAGCCTGTCTCCATGCTCCAGGAGGTTTATGACGGGGGAGCACGGGATTTCGGGGAGAACAAGGTGCAGGAGATCATGGATAAGTACGATCAGCTTCCCAGCGACATCCGCTGGCACATGATCGGTCATCTTCAGCGCAATAAGGTGAAGTACATCGTGGATAAGGCTGCCATGATCCACTCCGTGGATTCCCTGCGGCTGGCTCAGACCATCGAGCAGGAGGCCGCAAAGAAACAGGTTCGGGTGCCCGTCCTTTTGGAGGTAAACGTGGCCCAGGAGGAGAGCAAATTCGGGCTGCGGATGGAGGAGGTTCTTCCTCTTGTCCAGGAGATCTCCCATTTTCAGCACATGGAGGTCCGAGGCCTGATGACAATTGCACCTTTTGTAGAAAATCCAGAAGAAAACAGAAATATTTTTCGCAAATTAAAAAAATTAAGTGTTGACATTGGAGCGAAAAACATTAATAATACTACTATGAATGTTCTTAGCATGGGCATGACCGGGGATTACCAGGTCGCTGTCCAGGAGGGCGCCACCCTGGTGCGCGTGGGAACGGGCATCTTCGGGGAAAGAGATTACGCTTTGAGATAAGGCAGAATGACAGGATTGGAGAGTAGGATGGGTATTTTAGATAGATTTTTAGACGCCATTAAACTAAACGACGATTACGACGACGATGAGTTTCTGGACGACGAGATGCTGGACGAGGAGGACGATGACTTCCTGGACGACGAGCCTCTGGACAAGCCGAAGAAGAAGTTCTTTGAGAAGTTTGGAAAGAAGAAGTCCACGGATGATGAGTTTGACGAGTTTGACGACCTGGAGGAGGCTCCGGTGAAGACCACACCCAAGGCAGCCATTCCCACCGCATCCAAAGGAGTTTCCCGTTCCAGCAAGGAGCCGTCCCGTACCGCACCACCTGTTTCCCCCAAGATCATGCCGATGCGAAGCAGCCGGAGATCCAGCCAGACCCAGAATATGGAAGTCTGCGTCATCAAGCCTGCGTCCATGGAGGACACCCGGGAGATCGCCGACACCCTGCTGGACAATTCCACGGTGATCCTGAATCTGGAGGGGATCGATGTGGAACTGGCCCAGCGCATCATCGATTTTGCCTCCGGCGCCTGCTACTCCCTGAACGGGAGCCTGCTGAAGGTTTCCAGCTACATTTTCGTGCTGGGGCCGTACAACGTGGACATCATCGGCGATATGCAGAATATTTTGGGAGGTTCCGTACCTTCTGTAAGGGCCGGGTATTGATCCTCATGGAAAAAGACGATTTTTTACTTAAGAGAATCCGGGAGCTTGCCAATTTATCCTATCAGAGGGATATTGTCACCTTTTCGGATTTTCTTAATTTAAACCAACAGAATATGCTTCACAGCCTGAAGCTGAGGGATCTGGGAGTTGTGATGGAGACCTTCGGGGGCTATGAAAATGCAGAGCGTCAGATGGCAGCCTTTCATCCTGATGCTCTTATGTTTCCCTGGGAATATCCCATTGACTGCCTCCGCATCCAGCCGAAGGCCCTGAAATTTTCTCAGGAGCTGACTCACCGGGATTACCTGGGCGCCATTTTGAATCTGGGGGTAGACCGGAGCGTGGTGGGAGATATCCTGGTGCAGGAGAAGGAGGCGTGGATGTTCTGCCAAAGGAGGATGACGGACTTCTTTTTGGAAAACCTTTGCCGAGTCAAGCACACCACGGTGCTGGTGACCAGAAGCCAGGAGACGGGGGAGCTTCCCTCGCCCAGGTTTCAGGAGATCACCGCCACCTGTTCCTCCGTGCGCCTGGACGCCCTGATTGCGGCGGCCTTTCAGGCTTCCCGCAGCAGCATGGTCTCCTACATCGAGAACGGTCTTGTTTTTGTCAACGGACGCCTGGTCACCTCCAACGGCTATGAGCCAAAGGAGGGGGACATCATTTCCGTCCGGGGACAGGGCCGGTTTTTATTTGACGGGGTTTTGAGACAGACGAAAAAGGGCAGGAGCAGCATCCGGCTCAGGCGTTATGTTTGAGCCTGAGAGTCTTTTGCAGACAGATGAAAGAAATATGATCACAGGAGGAAGATAGATGGGCGAAGAGGCTTTGCTTGTAAAGAGGGAGGGGGATTTTTATTACCCCATATACTTTAAGAAGGATTTTTCTGATCTTTCTTTGGCTCTTTCCCAGACGGGGCTTGGGGGCAGACGGATCTGTGTGGTGACGGACAGCCATGTTTCCCCTCTGTATCTGGAGACGGTGAAAACGGAGCTGGAAAGGGCAGGCGGAGAGGTTCTTTCCTTCGTCTTTCCGGCGGGAGAGGAGCATAAGAGCCTGGATACGGTCAAGGAGCTTTACCGTTTTCTCATCCGCCAGGAAATGGACCGCACCTGTCTTCTTGCGGCCCTGGGAGGCGGGGTGACCGGAGATCTCACCGGATATGCCGCCGCCACTTATCTGAGGGGCGTGGACTTTATCCAGATCCCCACCACCCTTCTGGCTCAGGTGGACAGCAGTGTGGGCGGAAAGACAGGCGTAGATTTTGAGCAGTACAAGAACATGGTGGGCGCCTTTCATCAGCCCCGCCTTGTATACATGAACATGTCCACCCTTTGCACTCTGCCGGAGGTGGAGTTCTCCTGCGGGATGGGCGAGATCCTGAAGACGGGGCTGATCTGTGACAAGGAGTTTTTCTGTTTCGTGGTCGGCTCAAGGGAGGCGGTTCTTGGGAAGGATGGAGACGTCCTTTCCGACATGATCCGCCGGTGCTGCGCCATCAAGGCGGGGATTGTGGAGAGGGATCCCAGAGAGAAGGGGGAAAGGGCCCTTTTGAACCTGGGACATACCATCGGACACGCCGTGGAGAAGCTGATGGATTTTCAGCTCCTTCATGGTCAGTGCGTGGGACTGGGGCTGGTGGCCGCCGCCCGCATCTCCAGGAACCGGGGCCTTCTGACGGAACAGGAGGAGAGGGAGATCCGGGAGGGCTGCGCCGCCTACGGGCTTTCGTTGTCCGTCAGCGGACTGGAGCCCGCCTCCATCCTGAGGGCCACGAAAAAGGACAAAAAAATGGTACAGGGCAAGGTGAAATTTATTTTGATGGATGGTTTGGGCAAAAGCTTCATTGACACAAGCCTGACGGAGGAGGAGATTCTGGCCGGGATCCGGGAGATCTGCTCATGAAGGAGGGCGGCGGGGGAGGGCTTTCGGGACGCTGGCTTTTTTTCCTTCCGGGGATCCTTTTGATCCTCACCCTTTTGGATCAGGCGACCAAGCTTCTCGGGGTTCTTTATCTGAAGGGACGTCCCCCTCTGGTTCTGATTCCTGGCGTCCTGGAGCTGTCCTATCTGGAAAACAGGGGGATCGCCTTTGGCCTGTTCCAGGGCCGGATCCCTTTCTTCCTTGTGGGAACCCTGGGGCTGTTCGCCCTGGGGGGCTACGTCTTTTGGAGGATTCCCAAGACCCCCTATTACCTTCCTCTCATGATCCTTATGACCCTGCTCTTCTCGGGGGCTCTGGGGAATTTTATGGATCGCTGTTTTCGCGGGTACGTGGTGGATTTTATTTACGTTTCCCTCATTGATTTTCCAGTCTTCAATCTGGCGGACGTGTACGTGGTTCTGTCCGTGTTTTTTTTGATGCTGTTCATTCTCCTGAAATACCGGGATGAGCATGATTTTGATTTTTTAAGGCCCGGAGCCCCTCGTTAGGGCAAAGGTGTGGAGGTGCGTATATGGAAAAACTGGAATTTACGGTCCAAGAGGAGGAGGCCGGGGTGCGGATCGACCGGTTTCTGGCCGAAAAAAATCCGGAGCTTTCCCGTTCTTATCTCCAGAAGCTGCTGAAGGAGCAGGGCGTTCTGGTGGGAGAGAAGGCTGTCAAGGCCGGATACAAGGTCCAGGATCAGGATCAGATCCTCCTTTTTCTCCCGGAGCTGACAGAGCCGGACATCCTGCCTGAGAACATCCCACTGGACATCCTTTATGAGGACAGCCATCTTCTTGTGGTAAACAAGCCAAAGGGCATGGTGGTGCACCCCAGCGCCGGGCATTACACCGGCACCCTGGTAAATGCCGTTTTGTATCACTGCCAGGGCGGCCTTTCCGGGATCAACGGCATTCTGCGCCCCGGGATCGTCCACCGTATTGATAAGGACACCACGGGAGCTCTCCTGGTGTGCAAGACGGATCAGGCCCACAGAGAGCTGGCACAGCAGCTGAAGGACCACAGCATCCGGCGAAGATACCGGGCTGTGGTGCAGGGAAACCTGAAGGAGGACCAGGGGCAGATCCAGGGGCCCATCGGCCGCCATCCCGTTGACCGGAAAAAAATGGCCATCAACCACAAAAACGGCAAGGAGGCCGTCACCCATTATCAGGTGCTGGAGCGTTTCGGAAACGCCACCTACGTGGAGTGCAGGCTGGAGACGGGGCGCACCCACCAGATCCGGGTCCATATGTCCAGCCTGGGCCATCCTCTTTTGGGGGATCAGGTCTATGGCTCCGGCAAAAATCCTTATCACCTTCAGGGGCAGGCCCTTCATGCCATGATCCTGGGCTTTGAGCACCCCATATCAGGGGAATATATGGAATTTACGGCCCCGTTACCTGAATATTTTACAAAACTTTTGAATAAATTGCGTAAATAGTTGGCAATTTCCTTGGGAATGTTGTATAATGATTCTCAGGAGTGCTGCGGCGGGGTTCTGCCTTTTACCATCCTGGTGTCCTGGCAGGCGCTGCAGCTATCGTTAGGAATGATGCAGAAGGGAGTGGCAGATATGAGCAACAGCACAAGTACCATCATTACCATCGGACGCCAGTACGGCAGCGGCGGCAGGCAGATTGGCCAGGAGGTGGCAAGATACTTTGGCATCAAGTGTTACGACAAGGAGCTTTTGGAGCACGCCGCAAATGACAGCGGGATCTGTAAGGAATTATTTGAGAATCATGATGAGAAGCCTACCAACAGCTTTCTCTATTCTCTGGTCATGGACACCTATTCCTTTGGTTATTCCTCCGCAGGCTTTACGGATATGCCTATGAATCACAAGGTTTTCCTGGCCCAGTTTGACGCCATCAAGAAGCTGGCGGGAGAGGGGCCCTGCGTGATGGTAGGTCGCTGTGCGGATTATGCACTGGCAGACAATAAGGACTGCTTCAGCATTTTCGTCCATGCGGACCTGGACTGGCGGATCGGACGTATTGCCTCAAAATACGGCAAGTCCCCCAAGGAAGCGAAGGATATGATCACCAAGACGGACAAGAGCCGTTCCAGCTACTACAATTACTACACCAACAAGAAATGGGGTTCCGCATCGGGCTACAGCCTGTGCGTGGACAGCCACAAGCTGGGGATCGAGGGTGCGGCAAAGACCATCATCCAGACCGTCCAGATTTTTGACTCATTAAAGAAATAACAAACACACACATGGGAAGGGATTCCGTTATGGGCTGCCGTCCGGTGCTTTGGGACTTCCTCCCAAGGATCCGGGCGGCTTTGTAGGATTCAAAGAAAGAGCCCTGTATCAGATCATTATGGAGGAGAAAGATCCGATATGAAGTTTCGTTGGGATAATCGTTATCTGCACTGGGGAGTGACCGCATTTTTGGTACTGGCGGCCAGTATGCTTTTTTATTATGGGATTTTTCATATGAAGACCCTGCTTACGGGGATCAAGACCTTTTTCGACATCATGGCCCCCATTATTTATGGGGTCGCGATCGCCTTTTTGCTGTGTCCGGTTCTGAATTTCCTGGAGCAGAGGGTGATCTATCCCCTCCTGGAAAAAAAGGGCTGGCAGGTTGAAAAAAAGGGGCAGAGGGCCATTCGCTGGATTTCCGTCATCCTTTCCCTAAGTATTTTTCTCATGGTGATCTACGCCCTGCTGATGATGATCCTGCCGGAGCTGATCCGAAGCATCACCAATCTGGTTTACAGTTTCCCGCATTATGTAA